>DATHOA010000306.1:0-4465 GCA_035485475.1 Steroidobacteraceae bacterium
GGCCGGCCCGGCAGGCGGCTGCGCCGTGACGCGACGCATCAACCGGTGTCGGCGAAGACACTGGCTCTGGAGCTTGCCGCTGACGCCTGGCAGCAGATCACATGGCGGGACGGTAGCAACACGCCACTGACCTCGCGGTTCGCCCGATGGCGGGTGCGCCCGGCACATGACGACGCCAGGCGCAGCGAGCCCGCGCCAGAGGAGTGGCTGTTGGTCGAGTGGCCGGAGGGTGATGCCGAACCGGACCACTACTGGCTCTGCACGCTGGCGGCCGACATTTCGCTCGAACGCATGGTCGATCGGGCCAAGATGCGCTGGCGGATCGAACGCGACTATCTCGAACTCAAGCAGGAGGTTGGTCTCGGTCACTATGAAGGCCGCGGCTGGCGAGGCTTTCACCATCATGCAACTCTTTGTGTCGCAGCCTACGGATTCCTGATCTCCGAGAAGGAGACGATTCCCCCCTCAGGACATCCCCGTGCCTGGCGCCGCACGCAATCTTCCGTTCCCGCCAGTTACCGACCCAGAGGAGCTGCCGCTGCGTTCGCAACGCCACATGCCGAACTCAATCGCAACATTGCGTATCCGCTTGGCGCGGACTTTGGCGCAGGCTCTGCCACGATGTCCTTGCTGCGGACAGATGCGTCAGCGGTCGGTCAAGCAGAATGAGTGACGCAGTAGGACTAAGGGTATTGAGCAAAATGACCGCGTATAGCTGCGCCGTAAGCGCCCGGCGTTGGACGTGTAGCGGGCGATGACCACCCTGACCGTGCTGACCACTCGCCGGGCAGCATGGTCACCCCATAATCCTCTTCTCTAATAAACGGTCATTTCTCGAAGATGGCGAGTAGTTTCCCAAAAGGTTGCTCGTGGGATGGGTTTTAGGTGCCCGGAATCCATTCCAATAAGCTGCTCTCCGCATACCGGCCCGTGTAACGGTTTCAGGATGATAGAGGTGGCTGGGCGAATCTGAACAGTCCGATAAGTGGTTTCCCTGCCTGATTGCGGCGCTGATGCCGCGTAGCAGGAGGGAACATGTCGAGACGATCACGGCGCAACCACAGCCCTACATTCAAGGCGAAGGTGGCCTTGGCGGCGATCAAGGGTGAGAAGACGCTGGCGGAGCTGGCGCAGCTACATGACGTGCATACGACACAGATCGCGGCGTGGAAGGCGCAATTGTTGGAGGGAGCGGCGGGCGTGTTCGGCTCGGGTTCGGCGGAGCCATCTCCGAGTGGTGGTGTGGACCTGAAGACGCTGCATGCGAAGATCGGCGAGCTGACACTGGAGAACGATTTTTTGTCCGCTGCGCTCGGCGAGGCGGGTTTGCTGAGCGCAAAGCGATGATCGACCGCGGGCACAGACTGCCGTTGAACCGCCAGGCGGAGATGTTGGGGATCAGCCGTGGCAGCCTGTATTACGTTCCCTGTCCGGTGTCAGATTCTGATCTGGAGACCATGCGGCGGATCGATGCGTTGCACCTGGACTATCCATTCGCGGGCAGTCGGATGCTGCGTGATCTGCTGCGTGGCGAGGGCATCGCGATTGGTCGGGAACGGGTCACGACGATGATGCGGCGGATGGGCATCGAGGCGATCTACCGCCGGCCGCATACGTCAAAACCCGCAGATGGGCACAAGGTTTATCCCTATCTGCTGCGTGGCATGACGGTCGAGCGACCGAACCAGGTGTGGGCGATGGATATCACGTATATTCCGATGGCTCGCGGCTTTGTCTATCTCACGGCGGTGGTGGACTGGTTCAGCCGTCGGGTTCTGGCCTGGCGGGTGTCGATCAGCCTTGAGGTCGATTTCTGCCTGGACGCAGTCGATGAGGCGCTCGCCCGACATGGCCGTCCCGAGATCTTCAATACCGACAGTAAGAATGAGGGCGTCGGCAGGCTCCGACGATCCGTCGCGGCAAAACGATGAATGGCCTGAGCATCGCCGACACAGCAGGGTGTCCTCAGTCGCCCTGACCCGAACACCGATCGACCGTGCTTTGCGTCTTTCCCTGGATCTGTCGGGCGGCTGAGACATCAGGCTGTGAGGTTTCACCTCACCGATGCATGTGACCCAAGAAGGGCCTGACGTTCTGTCGCGTTACTGTCCTGTCCAGGCATCCGGCTCTGGTGGAACCGTTAACTTTTTGCCGAGCCAGGAGAGCCAGTATGGAAGGTCAAGAGAGGTCACCCGGTCGTATCGTCGGCGGCGTCGATACGCACAAGGATCTTCATGTCGCGGCCGTTGTCGATGAGTTGGATCGGGTGTTGGCAAGCCAGTGCTTTGCGACAACCCGGCACGGCTACAAGCAGATGCTTGCCTGGATGCGTGGCTTCGGATCGCTCCAGCGTGTCGGTATTGAGGCGACCGGCACCTACGGTGCAGGACTGCTGCGTTACATGCAGAAGGCCGGCATCGAAGTCCTTGAGGTCACGACGCCGGACAAGCATGATCGCCGCAAGCGCGGGAAAAACGATGATCTTGACGCGCAGAACGCGGCCCATGCAGCGTTTGCCGGCAAGCGCACCGTGACGCCCAAAAGCCGCAACGGCATGATCGAATCTCTGCGCGTGCTCAAGGCCTGCCGCAAGACGGCCGTCGCCGCCCGACGGGTCGCCCTGCAGATGATCCAGAACACGATCGTCTGCGCGCCCGACGAGTTACGCGAGCTACTGCGCACAATGACGCGCATGCAGCTCATCCGGACCCTGGCAGCCTGGCGGCCGGATTTGACCGATTACCGCAACGTAACCTCGGCCTACCGGATTACCCTGAAATCCCTTGGGCGGCGCTATCTCGAACTGCATGACGAGATCGCGGATCTCGACACCATGATCATTGCCATCGTCGATGAACTCGCACCCAACTTGGTGGCACGGAACTCGATCGGCCATGAATCCGCCGCGCAGTTGCTCCTGACAGCCGGCGGCAACGTGCAGCGCTTGCGTTCGGAAGCCAGCTTCGCCGCACTGTGCGGCGTCAGCCCAGTGCCCGCTTCATCCGGCAAGACAACACGCCATCGGCTGAGCAGGGGCGGTGACCGTGCCGCCAACAGCGCACTGCATATCATTGCCATCGGTCGGTTGCGGACCGATCCCCGCACACAGGCTTATGTCGCAAGGCGTATAACCGAAGGTCATTCCAAGCTCGAAGCCATTCGATGCGTGAAGCGCTACATCGCGCGCGAGGTCTTCTCTTTGATCAAACAACGACCAAAGGAAAGTCATCCGGCCTCAAGCTTAGTTTGACCCGTTAAGGCGGTCTGAATCCGAAGTTTTTTGCCGTCGTGCGATCCGGACAGCCGGCCAGGCTGGCAGCGCTCCGAATTGTCCAGGTAGTCCGTGGGAGGGAACCCGCGAACACCCGCGGTCGAGCCCCGTGAGGTGGTGTAGGAGCTGTGGGTAAGTAGCCCGGCTCCGCGACCGCCAAGAGTCACGGCGGAGGCGGGCTACTTATCCATAGCGGCGGTAACACCGATCCACGGTTCTTTGTTTGTCGCCGCTGTCCACGTTATGTTGTTATCTGTGGCCGACATAATCGTGGCCATGTTTACTGTTCTCGTGATGGTTCCCTATAAGTGCGGCGTCGCACGCAGCGGGAGGCCCGTCGCCCGAATCAGGCGAGCTTGACCTTTAGAAGGGCATCCAGGGCAGCCAGTTCACCAGCGCGCCGTTCATCGGCCTGCTGTCCGATAACCTGATCAGGATCAGCATGGATGGCCGCGGCGCCTGGCGCGACAACGTGTTCGTTGAACGGCTGTGGCGTACGGTCAAATACGAAGAGGTCTACCTGCGTGCCTATGACAGCGTGGCCGAGGCGCGCAGTTCGATCGGTAGCTACCTGGCCTTCTATAACCGCAAGAGACCTCACTCGAGTCTGGGTGGCCGCACGCCGGACCAAGCCTATTTCTGTGGCTTGGTATTGGCGGAGGCCGCATGATGTTCGCCGCTGCTGTGGGGCATCGCTCTGGTCGGGCTACGCCCTCCCTACGCGACGCCCCACAGCAGCAATCGATGGAGATAGTGGGCAGGGAAACCATCTATCGGAACCGAAACGCTGTTCAGACAAACCCGGCCACCTCACCTATCCCCCCAGACGTCCGCAAACTTGCGGCGATCCGGAAATGCCGGCAATTCACACATCACCTGCTCGAACAACGCGGTGAACTCGGGGGGCACCCAATCCGGCGCTCTGGTGTTGTCTGGGGGCTCGCAGAGGGACATCGAAATAGCTCCGTGCAGTCAGTTGCTGCAAGGAACTTAGAGAAGACGCGACCCAGGAATAGTCGGCTAGGCACCCTTTGGCACGGGTGCATCCAGCGACTGATGGACCGCGATCATTGGTCTGGCCTCACTGATGCGGTCTCTCCATGTAGTCTCGTCCAGGCCCAATTTCAGCGCGTCTCCGAGGACCTTCAATATCTTCACAGCGTCTGAAAAACGGTCGTGGTGTTTATTGGCGGT
>DATHOA010000307.1:0-4053 GCA_035485475.1 Steroidobacteraceae bacterium
GGAGCCGGTGCCACCGACGATCATGACCAGCCCGCGCTTGGTCAGGGCGACTTCCTTGAGGACCACCGGCAGGTCCAGCTCCTCGAAGCTGGGAATCTTGGCGTTGATCAGCCGGATCACGGCCCCGACGGCGCCCTGCTGCACGAAGGCGCTGACGCGAAAGCGCCCGATGCCCGGTGGGGAAATGGCGAAATTGCACTCCTTGGTGGAGTCGAATTCCTTGGTCTGCCGGTCGTTCATGATGGCGCGGACCAGGGTCGCGGACTGCTCGGGGGTGAGCGCACGATCGCTCTGCGGCCGCACTTCGCCATCGATCTTGATCGCCGGAGGAAACCCCGCCGTGACGAACAGATCGGAGGCTTTCTTTTCAGTGACGCGACGCAGCAGGTCCTGCATCAGCTTGATGGCTTGATCACGATCCATAGTATTGGTCCTTCAGGCGCCGTGCGGGTCTTACAGGGCGTCCTTGTTGGAGGCCTTGTAACGCGCCTCCTCCTTGCTTACCAATCCCTTGGCCACCATTTCCGTCAGACATTGATCCAGGGTCTGCATCCCCAGCGCCTGGCCGGTCTGGATGGAGGAGAACATCTGGGCGATCTTGCCTTCCCGGATGAGGTTGCGGATGGCCGGGGTGCCGATCATGATTTCATGCGCCGCGATCCGCCCGCCGCCGTTCTTCTTCAGCAGGGTCTGGGAGATGACCGCGCGCAGACTCTCGGAGAGCATCGAGCGCACCATTTCCTTCTCGGCGGCCGGAAACACGTCCACGATACGGTCAATGGTCTTGGCCGCGGAGCTGGTGTGCAGGGTGCCGAACACCAGGTGGCCGGTCTCCGCCGCGGACAACGCCAGGCGGATGGTTTCCAGGTCGCGCATTTCACCGACCAGCACCACATCCGGATCTTCACGCAGCGCCGAGCGCAGCGCTTCGGAGAAGCCGAGGGTGTCGCGGTGCACTTCGCGCTGATTGATCAGGCAGCGCTTGGATTCGTGCACGAATTCGATCGGATCCTCGATGGTGATGATGTGATCCGGGCGATTGTCGTTGACGTGGTTGACCATGGCCGCGAGCGTGGTCGACTTGCCCGATCCGGTAGGTCCCGTGACCAGCACCAGGCCGCGCGGCAGCATGCACAGGTCGCGGAAGATCTTCGGGCAGGCCAGATCGTCGAGGGTGAGGATCAACGACGGAATGGTACGGAATACGGCGCCGGCACCGCGGTTCTGGTTGAAGGCATTGACGCGGAAGCGCGCCAGCTTCGGAATCTCGAAGGAGAAGTCAGTCTCGAAGAATTCCTCGTAGGCCTTGCGCTGCTTGTCGTTCATGATGTCGTACACCATGCTGTGCACTTCCTTGTGGGCAAGTGCCGGCATGTTGATGCGCTTCATGTCGCCATCGACGCGGATCATCGGTGGAACGCCCGCGGACAGATGCAGGTCCGAAGCGCTGTTCTTCACTGCGAACGCGAGCAGCTGCGCAATGTCTACGGCCATTGAAGTTCCTCGAGGGACGGCTGGCGCGACGCAAACAGGCATGCCGGACACAGCTGTAAGTGGCGCGAAACATACGAAAAACGCCGGTTGAGTATAACGGAGGGCTTGGGCTTCCCATATGTTAATAGATCCACAGAATTCACCACCACCGCAGCGCCTGGCCGAGAATCTCGCCCGTATCCACGCACGAATCCGCGCGGCCGCCTTGGAATCGGGCCGGAGTGTGGACCAGATCACACTCATCGGCGCCAGCAAGGGGCAGTCCGCGGCAGCCCTCAAGGTCGCCCTGGAGGCGGGGCTGCGCGATTTCGGCGAGAGTTACGTGCAGGACGCCCTGCCGAAGATGTCAGCGCTGGCCGCGGACGTCACACCCACCTGGCACTTCATCGGTGCACTGCAGGCCAACAAGACCCGCGCCGTGGCTGAAAACTTCGCATGGGTCCATGCCATCGACCGGTTGCGCATTGCCGAGCGGCTCGCCGCACAGCGTCCCCACCATGCGCCTGCGTTGAATGTCTGCGTGCAGGTCAATATCGGCGCCGAAGGCAGCAAAGCGGGCGTCGCGGCCAGCGCACTGCGGCAGCTGCTGCGCGACATCGCCGTGCTTCCCCGGCTGAAACTGCGCGGCCTGATGTGTCTGCCGCCACCGGAGGAGGATCCGGCGCGCCAGCGGTACTGGCTGCATCAGCTGCGCGAATTGTTTGAGAGCGTGAACGCGGACGGTGCGGGACTTGACACGTTGTCGATGGGCATGAGCTCGGATCTGGAGGCCGCGGTGCATGAAGGCGCGACTTTGCTGCGCATCGGTACCGCGCTCTTCGGTCCGCGCGTGGCGCCGCCAAGCCCCAGCCATATACAATCCGCGCGATGAATTCTCCTCGCATCGGCTTTGTGGGCGGCGGCAACATGGCGCGCGCGCTCATCGGCGGCCTTATCGGTCGTGGTACGGCGGCCTCCCAACTCAGTGTCGGTGAGCCTGCAGCGGCAGCGCGCGAGTCCCTCGCGCGCGACTTCAAGGTGCGGGTCAGCGCTGACAATCGCGCCGCGATCGACGCCTGCGACCTGATCATCGTCGCCGTGAAACCCCAGGAAGCCGGCACGGTGCTCAAGGCGCTCGCACCCGAGCTGCAGGGGGCACGAACCGTGCTGGTCTCCGTCGTGGCCGGGATACAGATCGCCTCGTTGAGCGCCTGGGTGGGCACCGCGGTGCCGGTGATCCGCACCATGCCCAATCGTCCGGCGCTGATTGGCGCGGGCGTCACCGGGATGTTCGCCGCGCCCGATGTCACCATGGAGCAACGCCGTCTGGCCGAACAGACCCTGCAGGCCGCCGGGCAGACCGTGTGGGTGGCGCGTGAATCGGACCTGGACATCGTCACGGCCCTGTCGGGCAGCGGGCCCGCCTACTTCTTTCTATTGGCCGAACTGATGATGCAGGCGGCCGTGGCCCAAGGGCTTGCGCCGGAAGCGGCGCGGCAGCTCGCCGTCGGCACTTTGCAGGGCGCGGGCGCATTGGCGCGGCTCTCGGACGGCGATCTGGCCCAGCTGCGCGCGCAGGTCACCTCCAAGGGGGGCACCACCGAGGCTGCGCTGAATGCGTTTGCCGCAGCCGATCTGCGCGCCATTGTCGAGCGCGCGATGCAGGCGGCCACGCAGCGCAGTCGCGAGCTGGCTGCCAGCTTTGGGGATGCCACCTAATTGAACGCGCTTTATTTTCTGGTCGATTCGCTGCTGTCCCTGGCGCTGTTCGTGGCGCTGCTGCGCTTGCTCATGCAGTGGTCGCGTGCGGATTTCCGCAACCCCGTCGCGCAGGCGGTCGTCAAGGTCACCAACCCGCTGATCATGCCGCTGCGTCGGCTATTGCCACCGATCAACAAGATCGACACGGCCTCGGTGGTCACCGTGATCATCGTCGCCCTGGCCCAGGTGGCGCTGATGAGCATGGTGCGCGGCTACGGCATACCACCGCCGCTGCTGCTGCTGCGGGCCGCGGCGCTCGAAATCGCCACCTCCGTCCTGTGGTTGTATTTTTACGCCATTTTCCTCTATGCGCTGATGAGCCTGATCGCGCAGGGCTCCTACTCACCGATGCAGCCGCTGCTGGCCAGCCTGTGCGAGCCGGTGCTTGCGCCCATTCGGCGCATCATTCCGCCCATTGCAGGTCTTGATCTGTCACCGCTGTGGGCGGGACTGCTCATCCAGGCCGTGCTGATTCTGCTGCGCTGATCGGCCCGTTGTGCCAACGCAAGTCCGAGGAAAACAGCCACTTGCAGCGTGGTGCTGACGCAGTAGATCGTGCGGGTCGCACCCGCACGCAAGCACGAGTGGTGCTGCGCGCTGGCCCAGCAGCGGCCAACGCACAAACCACGTGCACACGCAAACGCTGAAAAAAAAGGCACTTCAAGCGCAGCAGCACAACAGAAATAGCTTGCGAATGTGCGCCCATGTGCTATTTTTCCGCGCGAATCGTTATGCGCGGCGCGGTCCGCGCGCTTGAGTTACAACGTTGGAGGAGTAGCAAAACATGGCGAAAAAGGGTGGCGCACCGACCAAGTCGGA
>DATHOA010000308.1:0-14808 GCA_035485475.1 Steroidobacteraceae bacterium
TCCGTCAACGCCGTCTGGACCTACGAAACGCCTTATGCCGCGGTGGCTGAGATCCGCGAGTACCTGGCGTTCTATCCTGATCGGGTCGACGCCATCCAGATCTCGGGTATAAGCTAGGCCGGCAAATTGGGAGCGCTACCATGCCGACCTGGCAGATTCCACGCGGGTGTCGCCACTGTGCACTTTGGCTCTCGCTGAGTCTGGCAGCACCTGCCACGTTCGCGGCGAGCCCCAGGCCTGCCATCGTCGGCGTTTCCCACATCGCCGTTTATGCAGCGGATCCTTCCGCGACCGAGCATTTCTATGTTCATGACCTGGGAGCGACCCGGGGCGCAGATCCGGAAAGCACCCGCGGTGTGCGCTATTACTTCAGCACCACGCAATTTGTCGAGGTGCTGCCCTTGCCGAAGGGGCCTGCCTCCATCAATCGCCTCGACCACATCGCCTTCGCGACGCCCGACGCTGAAGCGATGCGGCGCTATCTCGCCGAGTCGCGCATGCGTGTTCCGGCCGTGATCACCACGACACCCACGGACAGCTGGTTCGAGGTGCAGGATCCGGAAGGCAATCGGGTCCAGTTCGTCCAGTCGCGCACCGCCCCCACCGTCGGACTTTCAACGCACCGTCTCTCCGATCACATCATCCACGTCGGCTTCATCGTGCATGACCGCGCGCTCGAGGATGGCTTCTATCGCGAACTGCTGGGATTTCGACCGTACTGGGTCGGCGGCAATGAAAATGACAAGCCGACCTGGATCTCGCAGCAGGTACCCGACGGCAGTGATTGGCTCGAATACATGCTGGTCGATCCACCTCGAGGTCGAGGGATCCCCCCCGGTATGAGCCCGGCGCTGCTGGGGATCTTCAACCACTTCTCACTCGGCGTCGCCAACATGGAGGCTGTCTATACGCGTCTGTGGAAAGAGGAGCGGCTGAGCGGACAGGATGGCACGCCGAAGATCGGCAGGGACGCCAAGTGGCAACTGAATCTGCACGACCCGGACGGCACCCGCGCGGAGATCATGGAACTGCATGCCATCGGCAAGCCATGCTGCTCGCCGTTCACGGCCCCCGACCCATTGCGTTAATTGACTGCGCCATCGCGAGGTCTGCACATGACAGCACGCCGCCGATTCATTGCACAAAGCGCCGCACTCGCCGCGTTGCCGTTCATCAGCACGCGCACCACGCGCGCCCTGGCCGCCGCTTCCAAGCCCAAATTAGGCTTCGCGCTGTGTGGCCTGGGTGACCTCAGTGAACATCTGATTGCGCCGTCCCTGCTGAAGACCACGCGCTGCAGGCTGACGGGCCTGATTACGGATTCCCCCGCCAAGGCCACCGCCTGGCAGAAGAAATACGCAATCCCGGCACGCAGCGTCTACACCTACGACACGATGGCCCGCATGGCCGACAACCGGGACATCGACGTTGTCTACGTCGTCACGCCGAACGCGCTGCACCTGCCCCACGGCTCGGCCGCGGCGAGCGCCGGCAAACATGTCTTCTGCGAGAAGCCGCTGGAAATCTCAGTGGAGCGCTGCCAGCAGCTGATCGGCGCCGTCAAGGCGGCCGATCGCAGACTGGGAGTGGCCTATCGCTGCCGCTTCGAACCGCATCACCTGGAAGCCATCCGTCTGGCCCGGTCGCGGGAGTTTGGTGCCCTGCGGAGCATCGATGCGTATTTCGGCTTCAATGTTCCGCCTTCGGGTTGGCGCCTGAAGCGCGCTCTGTCCGGCGGCGGCCCGTTGCTGGATGTCGGCATCTACGCGCTACAGGCAACCCGTTACCTGACGGGCGAAGAACCCACCTGGGTATCGGGGCTCACCACCACGGGTGACGCGGCGCGCTTCTCCGAAGTCGAAGCTTCCGTGCTGTGGCAAGCAAAATTTCCGAGCGGGACAGTTGCCCAGTGTGGCGCCAGCTACGCATCCGCACCCACCGATTACGTTCGCGTCATCGGTGAGCGTGACGGGCTCGTACTCGATCCGGCGTTCAACTATACCGGCATTCGCGCAGTGCGCAGTGACGGCCGTTCCTTGGATTTCCCCGACATTGATCAGTTCGCCGCCGAAATGGATGACTTCGCGCGCTGCATTCAAGAGGGTACGCCCAGCATCGTCTCGGGTGAGGAGGGCCTTCGGGACGTCCGAATCCTGATGGCCATCTATCGCTCGGCACGCACGGGCGCACCTGTCGATCTCACGCGCAGCTGAAGTCGGCCCATACAGTATTGCGGGGCAGCCACTACTGGATTTACGGGAACCAACCGGATCTCCTATCATCGCCGAATGGCGCGTCGCTTCTTAGGTTCGCAATCACTCAAGGGGCGCGGTGCCCTGTCGAACCCGCCAGTGCGGTTCGAGTCAACCTGCGTCGAAAAAACCGACGATGGTTGGCAGGAGGAGGAAGAGGTCGCAACCGCGCTGCCCGAGATCGTGCTTCCCGATCGTGCCAAAAGCGTTATCACCACCAACACCTCTCCGGATGTTGGTTTCGAGCAGTCGATCAATCCCTATCGAGGCTGCAGCCATGGTTGCGTGTATTGCTTCGCGCGGCCGACTCATGCCTATCTTGGATTGTCGCCGGGACTGGATTTCGAGACCCGCCTTTTCTACAAGGACAACGCCGTTCAGCTGCTGCGCGCCGAACTGAGCAAGCGCAACTACCAGTGCAAGCCCATTGCGCTCGGCATCAATACGGATGGTTGGCAGCCGCTCGAGCGGCGCATGATGGTCAGTCGCAGCATACTTGCGGTACTGGCCGAGTGCCGGCATCCGCTAACCATCGTGACCAAGAGCACCCTGATCCTGCGCGACCTGGATCTTCTGCAGGATCTGGCCCGGGATCACCTGGTCTCGGTGATGGTCAGCATCACCTCCCTGGATGCGGGAATCAAGCGCACGTTGGAACCGCGGGCCGCAGCGCCGCAGGCACGCCTGAAAGTCATTGAACAGCTGTCAGCCGCGGGAGTACACGTCGGGGTGCTCGTGGCACCGGTCATTCCGGCGCTCACCGATCATGAAATCGAACAAATCCTGGAGGCAGCACACAACGCCGGCGCCAGCAGTGCCGGATACGTCCTGTTGCGGCTCCCGCATGAGGTCAAGGATCTGTTTCGCGAGTGGCTTGCCGAGCACTATCCGGACCGGGCCAAGCACGTCATGTCGCTGATCAATCAGTCGCGCGGCGGCAAGGACTACCAGGCCGAATTCGGCACGCGCATGGTCGGCACGGGTGTATTCGCGCAACTTCTGCGCACCCGCTTCGATATTGCCCGGCGCAGATTCGGATTCGAGGACGCCGAGCGCCGCTATGAGCTGCGCACCGATCTATTCCGACCCCCTGCCGTCAACCAAGCGCAAATGACGCTGGGGTTCTAGGCTCAGATGATGGCGTAGTAGCGAAACAGCGAGTGGTCCGGTGGATCGCCGGCATTGATTTTCGGTACGCGCCGGCCGACACCCACCACGACGGTGCGGTTCAACCATTCGTGCACGCCCTGCGGCGCCCGGAAATAGGGGGTGCAGCGGAAATACGCGGGAATCGCCGGCGGCTCTTCGGGTTGCTGATCCGCGCTGCGCAGCGGACCGTGCACATAGCCCAGGTTGCGAATGTAAATGAGCGTCCCATCATCGGCCTGGATCATGTAGTGGGCGTTGAGCTCCACGACACCATCGGTCCTCACCGCCGGCCAATCCGCGCCGCTGTAGTCGACCAACTTGCCGTTGAGCCGCGGTCCGCTTACCGTCGAACCCGCGCCGATCGAGGTATAGCCCTGCTGCGCGCCGCCCGAAACGGGGCCGAGCATCCAGCGCTTGTCGAAATTGATGCGAATGTCGAAGGCGTGTTCGTGGCGCAATGCCAGGCTGCTGTCGTCCACTAACTATCTCGGCAGACAAGAACGATTTTCCCCGCACCGCCTCTTTGCACCAAGGCGTGGGCCTCGGCCGCATCGCGAAGTGGCAGCCGGCGACCGATGGGCAGGAGAAATTTCCCATCACGGATGTCATCGGCAAACTCGCGCACTTTCGACGCATCGGGGCGGGCGTATACGCGGGTTACGGTGACGCTGGCATTGCGTTGCGCCATGCCGTCGGGAATCACCGACGCATAGCCGAAGTTGCCACCATTCTTCACTTTGCCAAAGAGCTTCGCGGCCGTCTCACCCCCGACGGTATCGGCAACGGCATCGACCAGCGCAAGCTTCGCGATCGCGCCATCATCGTCAATGGCCACCGTATCCAGCACCCCGAGTGTGCGCGCTTCCGCCAACTGCCGGGCGCGGACGCCCGCAATCACCTTGATCCCGAGTTTCCTGGCGGTATGCACGGCGGCGCGCCCGACGCTGCCGAGTGCCCCGCTGACGAGCAGCGTCTGTCCGGATTGAGCCCGAGACGCCAGTCTTACCAGTTGATCACCCGTCAGCGCTATGAGCGGTATCGCCGCGGCATCGACCAGGTCGACCCCATCGGGCAAGTGCGTGAGGATCGAGCCTTCTACGACGACGAGCTCCGCGTAAGTCGCCGTGGTTGATGCCAACACGCGATCCCCCGGTTTGAAAGCGCGAATCTCGCGTCCCACCGCCCGCACCACTCCGCTCACATCCCGGCCGAGAATCACCGGTAGCGTCATCGGGAAGTCCTTTTGCCGTGCGCCCGAGCGAATCTTCCAATCAACGGGATTGACGCTGGCCGCCGCAGCCTCGACCAGTACCGAGTCGGCGCCCAAGGTGGGCTCCGGAGCATCCTCCTCGTACTTGAGGTTTTCGGGACCGCCGTATTCGTACAATCGAACTGCTTTCACTTCATTCTCCAAGGCTCGCCAGGAGCTGAAATTCTACTCCGAACGGCCGGCCAGCCGGGAAGCGCTCACGACGGCGGCGGCGAGCGCGATTGCGGCCGCCACGCTCAATGCGAGATTCGAGCCGGAGCCCGGATAGACGTGAAACAGGATGGCGACGCCGGCGGCGCCCAGCGTTTGTCCGAGCAGCCGCGCCGTGGCGAGCATGCCACCCGCGGCGCCGGTGCGTGCGTAGGGCGCCGCGGAGATGAGGGTGCGGTTGTTGGGGGACTGGAAGAAACCAAAACCCAACCCGCACAGGGCCATGCGCCAGATGAGGTCGGCAGAGGTGCCGTTGGGTGGAAACAGCGCCAACAGCAACAGGCCCGCGGCCATGGCGAGCAGTCCCAGGCTGCCGAGAATCCCGGCCGGATAGCGGTCGGCCAGACGGCCGGCGAGAGGTGCGGCCACGGCTACGCCGACCGGCCAGGGGGTCATCAACAGGCCCGTCTGCGCGGCAGTGTGGCCGACGTGCTGGATCTCGAAGGGCAATGCGACCAGTGCAGTCGTCTGCGCCATGAATGAGCCGATGGACGTGACCACCGATAGCGAAAACAACCGCAGGCGCAGCAGGTCGAAGGGAATGAGCGGCGCATCACGCACGATCTCGTGGCGCACGAGCGCGATCCCCAGCACACAGCCGCCCGCGATTTCCGCCATCCCGAGCGGCGTCATTGCCGCATGCGCGAAGGATTGCAGGCCCACGAGAAGTAACGCAAAAGTCCCGGTCTGCAGCACCACTCCGAAATAGTTCAGTCGCCGTGTCGACCGCTCCGTTTCGGGCAGCGCGAACCAGGCGATGACGATGGTGATCAACCCGACGGGCACGTTCACCGCGAACAGCCAGCGCCAGTGAGCGACGGCCAGTATGGCGGAGGCGATGCTCGGGCCGGTGGCGGCGGCGATTGCGACCGCAAAGGCATTGATGCCGATTGCGCGGCCCAACATGCGCTGTGGGTAGGTGAAGCGCACCAGCGCCGAATTCACGCTCATGATCCCCGCCGCGCCCAGGCCCTGCACGACGCGGGCGATGCTCAGAGTCGTGAGCGTGGGTGCCAGGGCGCAAGCCAGCGAGGCGATGGTGAATACCGCCAAGCCGCACTGCGAGATCCGGCGATAGCCGACGATCTCTCCCAGGGAGGCGAGCGGCAGCAGCGTGATGAGTATCGCGATCTGATAGGCATTGATGACCCAGATCGATGCCGCGTCGCTGGCCCGGAAATCGCGGGCCAGCGACGGCAGCGCGACGTTCACGATCGTGCTGTCGAGCACCGACATGGTGATCGCCAGGATGATCGCCGCAATCGCCCAATAGCGGCGTGGAACAGGAAGACCATCGGCGCGCAGCTCTGCGCCGTGGCTAAGCTCCCGCAATGCCGATTCCATTCATGAGATCCAGCGGGACCGCGCCGGAGGCCAGCACGGCGTCATGAAACCTGCGAATGTCGAAGCGCGACCCCAGGAGCTTCTGCACCCGCTCGCGCTCCGCCAGGAACTTGAGTTTGCCCAGCATGTAGCAGCAGGCCTGCCCCGGCCAAGCGCAGTAGCGTTCCACCTCGCCGACCGCCCCCGTGACGGGATCGCCCAGCGTGTCGGTAAAGTATCTGATGGATTGCTCGCGGCTCCATTTCAGGGTGTGAATCCCGGAATCGATCACCAGCCGTACCGCCCGCAACATCGAATCGTGCAACTGTCCGATGTGGCCCAGGGGATCGTGGTCATACTCGCCCATTTCAGCGGCCAGCTGTTCGGCATACAGGGCCCAGCCCTCTACGTAGGCCGTATAGTCGGCGACCTTGCGAATCAAGGGCAGTCCGGCTTCCTGCTGTATTGACAGCTGCAGGTGATGACCGGGGATGCTTTCGTGGTACGAAAGAGTTGGCAGCACCCATTTCGGTGTCTCGCGAGTGTCCCGCAGATTGATCCAGTAGATGCCCGGGCGTTTGCCGTCGAGCGAGGCCAGGTTGTAGTAACCGCCGGGCGCACCGGCTTCAATTTCCTTTGGTACGCGCCTGATCTCGATTCCCGCCTTGGGCAGGGTACCGAAGTACCGGGGCAGCTTGGCGCGAACGCTATCCACCCGGCTGTTGAGGTCCGCCAACAAGGTCACCTTGGCTGCGTCGGTATCGGGGTATTGAAATTCCGGGTCTACGAACATCGCGCGCAGACGCTCACCCACCGTGCCCTGCGTCATGCCCTGCTTTTTCATCAGCTCATCGATACGTGCCGAATGTTCCGCCACCAGCTCCAGACCGAGGCGATGTATTTCGGCGGGACTGCGGGTGGTCGTGGTCTGGGTGAGTACCGAGGCCGCGTAATAGTCCGCACCGCCGGGCAGTCGCCACACGCCGGCATCGTGCGTCGCGCTCTTGCGCATTCCGGCAACCAGGCCGATCTGGCGCTCCAGGGCCGGGTAGATCCTATTCGCGACGATTGCGGCAGCCTGGCGGGCATGATGCCCGGGAATGTTGTGCGCCTGCGTGCGTCGCGCGATCGATTCGGTAAGCGGGGATCGCTCCGGCGCCGGTGCGCGCAACAACCGCATTTGCGTCAGCGTCTTCGCGATGATGAAGTCCGGTGGCACGACGCCCAGTGCGGCATCATGACGCGCAACCTCCACTTCCTGGTCCAGCAATGTGGCGAAAGCTGCCAGGCGTTGCAAATAGGCATCGGCATCGGCGCTGGATTCAATGGTGTGCTGAGTATCGAGCAATGACGGCACCGACTGATAGCTGCCGGTGAGTTGACTCAGAACGTACGGGGACCCGGCACCGACAGCTCCGTACTGAAACGCCTTGTCGGCGGCGTCGGTGGTCCGCAGCCCGTACATCACCACGTCGTAGCTGAGGGCATCTGCGGCGCCCAGGCTCGCGCGATTGAATGCCCTGAGCCGCGCATACTGGCTGGCGATGAGCGACTTATGCTTCTCGATACCCGCTTCTGAGCCGTCATCAAGCTCGCCCTTCTGTACCGCCCTTGCACCGGTATCGAGCCCCAGGGATGTCACGTTGATTGGCGACAGATCGAGACTCTCTTTCATGAACTGATCGAACAGAGCACTGAGAGATCGAGGATCCGAAGGGGTCTGTGCAGGTGCGCGCAGCGGCCTGGCGGCGAGCGCCACCGTTGCCGCGGCGCTGAGTATCATCGTTCGGCGATCCAACGCACTCTCCTTGCTTGCCATCCGCAATAGCGCGGGCATTATAGACTGCGACCGACCAGCGGCTTTGTCAGGGCGGCCGCTGTCTTAATTCGTGCGGACGCCATGCAATCACTGTGACATGCTTCGCGGAAGAGCAGCTTACGTCCACGTTAAATCAATGACATGCATACTAAATGCCCACTACCGTCCCGGACTGCATCAGGCGCTCGTCGACCCGCTGCGCTGGTAATCGCGATCACCTTGGCTGCGTGCCCCACAATCACGCTACAGGCTGGCGAGATCTACAAATCCGTGGACGCCGAGGGCCATGTCGTTTACTCAGACCATCTCGATACGTCGCTGGGACAGCAGTCACCGGTGGACATTCGCAGCAGCGAACCGACCGCGGATCTTGACGTGCAGGCATCCGTATCGCCACCGCCCTTGCCCGATAACGAGCAGCCGCCCTGTCCGGATGATGGATACCTGTGGACTCCGGGCTACTGGAATTGGAACGCTGCGGGTTACGACTGGATACCGGGGACTTGGGTGCAGCCGCCGCGGCTTGGGGTGCTATGGACACCGGGTTATTGGGAATTTGTCAACGCCGTCTATGTCTTCCACCATGGATATTGGGCTGAGCACATCGGCTACTACGGCGGCATCAACTACGGCTTCGGCTACTTCGGAGTCGGCTTTGCGGGTGGGCGCTGGGTCAATCACGCATTTGCCTACAACACGGCCGTCAGCAATGTCGACGCGCGCATCGTACACAACACCTACAGCGAGTCCGTCACCCACAACGCCGCCGTCAATCGAGTGAGCTACAACGGCGGCCCTGGCGGCACGACTTCGGTCATGACAGCCCGGGAAAAAGCGCTCGCAGCGGAGAAACACTTTTCGGCGACGTCGGCCCAACGCCAATACTTGACGCCGCACATGCCCATCAGTGTGGTTCAGCCCACATTGGTCAAAGCGCCGGCGGTTGCAGGGGCGCGCGCAATGACTCCCACGCCCCCCGTGCGCCAACACGAGGTCGCGCATGCGCCGCCGACCAACCGGGCGCCCCTTCAGGCCACGGTGGCACGTCCGGTCAAGCCTGCGACCACTCACCCGGCATCGAGCAAGCCGCGCAGCGCAATGCCTTACCCAAAGAGTTAGACGGCTGCGGCGGTCGGGCTTTACCCGGTCGCGAACAGCGCTGCGAGCTTGGCGCGATCCGGTGCGCGCACCACTCCTTTTTCGGTAATCAGCGCGGTGACCAACTCGGCCGGCGTCACGTCGAATGCCGGATTGCGTACCGACACGCCGGCAGCGGCCCATTGTACCGCGCCATACCCGGTTACTTCCTCGCTGGCGCGCTCTTCGATGGGAATCCCGGATCCGTCCGCGGTGTTCAGATCGATGGTTGAAAGCGGGCAGGCGACATAGAAGGGGATATCGTGCCGCTGTGCGAGCACCGCGACCATATACGTGCCGATCTTGTTGGCGACATCGCCATTGGCCGCGACCCGATCCGTTCCCACCACCACTGCATCGATCTGACCCGTGGCCATCAGATGTCCGGCCATGTTGTCGGTAATCAGGGTGACCGGGATACCGTCCTGCAGCAGCTCCCACGCCGTCAGACGCGCACCCTGCAGGAAGGGCCGAGTCTCATCGGCCAGGACGCTGATCCGCTTGCCGCTCGCCACGGCGGAGCGGATGACTCCCAATGCCGTGCCGTGGCCGCCGGTCGCCAGCGCCCCGGCATTGCAGTGAGTGAGTACCCGCGCACCATCCTTCAGCAGCACCGCGCCATGGCTGCCCATGGACCGGTTGATGCGGATGTCTTCTGCCAGGACTTCGTGGGCTTCCTGCAGCAAGCGTCGCGACACGGACTCGGGGTCCTGCTGCGGGGATTCCTCCCAGATGCGCCGCATCCGCTGCAATGCCCAGAAGAGATTGACGGCAGTCGGCCGGCTGGCCGCAAGTTGCGTAAAGGCGCGGTTCATGCCGGTCGCGAATTCAGGCAGCGGGCTGCGCCGCAACTGCTGCGCGGCCAAGGCAATGCCGTAAGCGGCCGCGCAGCCGATCGCGGGCGCGCCCCGCACGACCATGGTCCGGATACCCTCGGCAACGCCTGCGGCGCTGTCATAGCTGCGGTATTCGACGCGGGCCGGCAACAGCCGCTGGTCGATCATTTCCAGCTGATCCTGGACCCAACGCAGGGTTTCGAAGGATGGCGCCCCACTCATACGGAAGTTCGCGGGCGCAGTACCCGGCCGGCAACCGCATCCAGTCGCCGGACCATCTGCGGGTCGCGGGCCGCGGGGGCCGTGAGCAGGGCATGATCGAGTGCGAAGCGGCAGCTGCAGGCGGCTGCCGCCGGATCGGCGCCGACACGCGGCGCGGCCGCCTTCACCAGGGTTCGGGCCTTGTCGGCATTGGCCAGCAGCACCTTGACGATCGCATCGACCGTCACGTCGTCGTGGTTGGGGTGCCAGCAGTCATAGTCGGTGACCATGGCCACGGTCGCGTAGCACAGCTCCGCCTCCCGGGCCAGTTTCGCCTCGGGCATGTTCGTCATGCCGATCACATCGCAGTTCCAGGCACGATACAGTTCGGACTCCGCGAGACTTGAGAACTGCGGACCTTCCATCACCAGATAAGTGCCGCCGCGGGCCACGGCTATGCCGGCCTCGCGTGCGGCGCTCTCAAGATGCCCGCCCAGGCGGCCGCAGACCGGATGCGCCATCGATACATGCGCCACCAGGCCGGTACCGAAGAAGCTCGAGGCACGCGCGCAGGTCCGGTCGATGAACTGATCCACGATCAGGAACGTACCCGGGGCTAGGTGCTCGCGCAGTGAGCCCACGGCGCTGACGGAAATCACATCGGTAACGCCGGCGCGCTTCAGCACGTCGATGTTGGCGCGGAAGTTGATATCCGTGGGGCCAACCCGATGGCCACGCCCATGCCGCGGCAGAAACACCAGTTGCTGGCCGGCCAGCTCGCCGAACAGCAGCTCATCGGACGCCGCACCGAAGGGCGAGGTGATCCGCTCCCAGCGCGTATTGCTCAAGCCATCGATGTCGTAAACGCCGCTGCCGCCGATCACGCCGAGCACAGGGCCGCCGTTGGCCCGGGAATCGCTATCTGTGTTCACTCTTGCACCTGAGGACCATCAAGGTTTGCACCGCCGAATACCAGTTCGGGATCGGCCGCGTCCGGGCGCCCGTAGGTACGGAATTTCTCCAGCACCTGCCGCATCTGCTCGGCATCGAGCACATGAACGCCTCCGATCGACAAGGCCGCGCAGTACTGTAGCGCCAGATTCTCCACCTGCGCGGCCAACGCCAGCGCGGCGGCCAGGCTGGCACCCACCGCGATGACCCCGTGATTGGCCAGCAGACAGGCGCGGCGGCCGTCCAGGGCGGCTAGCGCTGCGTCGGAGAGCTCCTGGGAGCCAAATGTGTGGTACGCCGCGCAGCGGACGTCAGCGCCGCCGGCCACCGCCACCATGTAATGGAATGCCGGAATGCCACGGCCCGTGCAGGCCAGCGCGGTCGCGTAGGGTGAATGGGTATGCACGATGGCCCCGGCATCCGTGCGCGCTTTGAGGATATCGCGGTGAAAACGCCATTCGCTCGATGGTCGGCGGCGCCCAAACCAATGCCCGTTGAACGCCAGCAGCGGCACATCGCCGGCATCCAGAGTCTCGTAGGCCACGCCGGTGGGGCTGATGAAAAAACTCGACTCATCGCGGCGGACGCTGACGTTGCCCGAGGTGCCGTGCGTCAGGCCGCTGCGCGCCAGGTCGCGGCACGCCGCAACGACTGCTTCGCGAAAGTGCAGATCCAGGGTTGGATCAATCGGGCGAGTCATTCGGCCATCCATACGGCGCAATGCAGGACCTGCAAATTACCACGAGCCGCCCCGGCGCATGAAATTGTGACGGTGGTCTCGACTCGGCCAGGCGAAGTGCATTATAGTATTAATGCACTCAGTCACTAGCGCGAGGGTCAATCCAGGGTGTTCATACTAAACCCCCAGTCGGGCGTGCCGATCTACCGTCAGATCCTCGAGCAGGTGCGACGCATGATTGCCAGCGGCCAGCTGCGCCCGGGCGCCGAGCTGCCCTCCATACGCGAGCTCGCGCTCACCCACGCCGTGAATGCGATGACTATTTCGAAGGCGTACTCGCTACTGGAAACCGAGGGCCTGCTGGTGCGCCATCGCGGCAAGCTGATGACCGTTGCCGGCCTCGCGCGCAATGCGGTCCGGGGGCAGTCGCCGCTCAACAAGCGCCTCGAACAGATCGACCACCTCGTTGACCAGCTGGTGCTGGCGGCGCGGCAACTGCAATTGAGCGAGGGCGAGCTTGCCAAGGCTCTGCGCCGCAAATGGGAGGAAACCGATGAAAAACACGACCGTCGAAGCATCACACCTCGGTAAGGCATATGGTGCGACGCGCGTCCTGCAGGGACTTTCGTTCAGCGTCGAGCCCGGCGATGTAGTCGGGGTGCTGGGCAAGAACGGTGCCGGCAAGACCACGCTGCTCGAACTCATGCTCGGGTTCACGCTGCCCACCGAAGGTGAAGTACGCGTGTTCGGGCATGAAAGTACCCGGATGCCGGGAGCGGCGAAGGCGCGCGTCGGGTTCGTGCCCCAGCAGGATGAGCTGCTCGACCAGCTCAACGTCGCCGATCAGATTCGCGTCATTGCGTCATTCTACAAAAACTGGGATGGCGAACTGATGACGCGTCTATGCGAGGAGTGGGGCATTCGGGCCAGCGCACGCATCAAGAGCATGTCGGTCGGTGAACGTCAAAAACTCTCGATACTGCTCGCCCTCGGGCACAGGCCCGACCTGCTGCTCCTCGATGAGCCGGTCGCGAGTCTCGACCCGATCGCGCGCCGCCAGTTTCTCGAGCAGCTGGTGGAGATCTCCTCCGAGGGCCAGCGCGCCATCATTTTCTCCTCGCATATCGTGTCCGACATTGAGCGGCTCGCGAACCGCATCTGGATCTTGAAGGAAGGACGGCTTTTCTGGCAGGGCGACCTCGACTCGCTCAAGGAATCAATTGTCCGCCTACATCTGCGCGGCTCAATACCGCTCCCTGAGGAGGCTGGCATTCCGGGTGCGATCTCGATACGGCGCGATGCATCTTTCCCGACAGCAATCGTCCGTGACTGGTCGGACAGCGCACAGGTCGAACTTGAGCGCCGGATTGACGGTTCTGTGGAGGTGCAGCCGCTCGGACTGGAGGAGATATTCGTGGAATTGCATCGATGAAAGCAGTGATCCGACTGGTAATGACGTACGCGCTGGGTACGCGCGTGCTGCGCGGATTCACCATCGCCGGCATTGCCATGATAGTGCTGGCTTCCTTCCTGCTGGAGTACCTGCCGCAGCCGGTTTGGATGCTCTGGATGTCATTTTGGGGGGCGGCCGCATTCTTTATCGGCAGCGCACTGATGCCAGTGATATTCGGCCGCATGGCGCGGGGCCGCCTGATCCGCGTGTTGCCACATGGCCGGGCAAAGCTGCTGGCGAGCGTCTTCATCATGGTGACGGTCGTGGCATTACCGCTGCCGTTGCTTGAGCTCATCGGGTCGCACCTGGCGATGATCCAGCACCACCAACAGGAGCTGCGCGGCGCCACGACAGCGCATATCGCGATTGACGCGGCTGCGATGGAGCGATTTCGGCGGGGGTCGATTGAAAACTTCTGGTGGACACTGACGGGGTCGTTTTTCACAACCGTTGGTCTGTATCTAACACTCTGGTTCATCACCAGCCAGCGTTCGATCGCAGGGTACGCAAAAGGGCTGCTGGTCATTCTCTTCATGATGTACGTCCCCTCGCAGCAGCTTCGCGACCTCAGCACGACGATGCGGGGCAGCCTCATCCAGATCGCTACGTTCTGCTTCCTGTTCGGCGCCGGGTTCCTGCTGTGGCCCAGATGGCAAGCGCTGACTCTGGGCTGGCGCTTCGCGCCGCTGGCCTCCATCGGCCGCGTTCTGGGAAGGCCAGTCGCCGGTCGCGAGGCGGATCTGGTACTGGGTACCGCGAACCCGTGGCTCCTGATCGGCGTCCAGGTCGTACCGATCCTGTTCGCGACCACTATTGGCTTTTATTCGCCGGCCGTATGGCTCTTTTATCTCACCATTTTCAGTACCGTGGCCGGCGCCATTGCCTGCCATGCGGCGGAGCGAAGTCGCGTGCTGTGGCTGCGCGGCGGCTGGTCGCGCGCGGAGCTGTTTGTGCTGGTGGAACGTTCCTTCTGGCGTCATAACAGCTTCGTACTCGGATCACTGATCGCTCTCATGGTCGGAATCGGCAGCTACGCGGCCCTGCCGATTTCATTGCTGGCGGCCGGTGTGCCGCTGCTGCTGATCAGTGCGGTACTGAGCACGTACCTGGGGCTCATGGTGACGCGCAGCATGCGGTTTGCGGAAGGCGCCTTGGCGGTGGTCGTCATGCTGGCGCTGATGGCCGTTGCCATCATTGCCGCCCGATCGGGGGGCAGCAGCAAAGACATCGTCATTGTAGTTGCCCTGGAGGCGGTCCTGACGGTCGCCGCCCTGGCGCTACGTTCGGCGGCAAAGTCACGCTGGGCCCGCATCGACTGGATGCTGTGCCGCCCGGACCGTTCACTGCGCGTACGAGCCGCCGGATGAGGATTCGTGTTCCGAGCAGCGTATTTCTGGCGACCGTGATCGCGGCCAGTTGCGGCTGGCTTGCTTTCTACGCCCACGGCGCCCTGGCGCGCGCCGCGGATAACATCATGCAGGGCCAGGTCGACCGCGGGAGCTTCAGCGGCGCGGTGCTTGTCAGCCGG
>DATHOA010000309.1:0-8898 GCA_035485475.1 Steroidobacteraceae bacterium
CGACCCTCGGCCTTGGGCACCAGGTCCCGGCGTTCGTGGGCCAGATACTCGGCCATGTTGTTCACGGTGGTGTGCAGCGCCCGCTCGCCGAACCCCACGGCGATACGGGCCAGACGCCCCAGGTGATGCGCCGGGGCGTCGCCGACCAGCTGGGCCAGCTCCTCTTCCGGTTCGGGCCTGAGCAGCCCCAGCAGTTCGCTGAATTGCTGGGCCACGTCGCCGTCGCCCGTGATGACCGCGCCGGTGCGGGACAGGGCCTGGGCCGGTGCGCCCGCCAGCGCCAGCAGGCTAAAGGGGCCGGCGGTGATGCTCGCATCCGCCGGCCGGCCCGCGCCGCGCTCGATCCGGATGTGCGCACCGGTACTGGAGATGAGCACCGGACCGGTGCCGGTGATGGTCACGGCCATACTGCGTCCCGCCAGGGTCGCCGCCAGGGCTTGCGCCCGCGGCGAGCGCGGCAGGGAGCGGTTCAGGATCTTTTCGATACTCGCCAGCAACATCAATGAGCAGCCCATGGCATCACAGCACCGAAGTGCCGGTGTACATTATCAATTTCCGCACTCGCGAGGCGAGCAACCCATTGAGTAGGCATCCCGGACCCGCAACTGTGGCGTTGACCCCGTTCACAACCGAACCTGCTGGTGCGATCCGCCAGATCGAGGTTCGGGTCACTCGACCGGCGCCGACGCGGCTGCTGCTCGAATACGAGCTGCGGGGGGATCTGGCCGGGGTGCTGATCGCGGACCCCGGCACTGAGGGGGCTGCCGCGCAGCGCGACGGGCCTACCGACGGGCTGTGGCGCCATACCTGCATGGAAGTCTTCATCAAGCCTCGGGTCGAAGGTCCCGGGCCTTACCTGGAATTCAACCTGGCACCCGGCGGCCAGTGGGCGGCGTACCGATTTTCCGGGTACCGTGCGGGTATGGCACCGCTGACCGGGATCCGCCCGCCGCACCTCGAGCTGCGAATGCAGTCCGAGAGGCTGTTATTGGCCGCGCAGGTGGAGATTCCCGCGGACCTGGCGGCCGCAACCCTGCAGCTGGGCCTGGCGGCAGTCGTCGAAAACGCCCAGCGGCAGCTGGGCTACTGGGCCTTGCGGCATGCCGGCGACCGACCTGATTTCCACCACCCCGACGGCTTCGAGTTCGAGATCTAGCCATGCGATTCGGTATCGACCGCTTATTGACTGAACCGGCCCTGCGCAAACCCCTGGCCGGGCGGCGCGTTGCGCTGCTGGCGCATCCGGCCTCGGTTACCCAGCGCCTGACCCACTCGCTGGATGCCCTCGCGGCCTGCGGTGATCTGACGCTATCTGCGGCCTTCGGTCCGCAGCACGGCCTGCGTGGGGACAAGCAGGACAATATGATGGAGTCGCCGGACTACCGCGATCCGGTGCATGGCATTCCGGTGTTCAGCCTGTACGGCACCGTGCGCCGCCCCACGGCGGCGATGATGGACAGCTTCGATGTGCTGCTGGTCGACCTGCAGGATGTCGGTTGCCGCATCTACACGTTCATCACGACCCTGCGCTATGTCCTGGAGGCGGCCGCGGCCCACGGCAAGTCGGTGTGGGTGCTCGATCGGCCCAATCCCGTCGGTCGACCCATCGAGGGGCTGACCTTGCGCCCCGACTGGCAAAGCTTCGTCGGTGCCGGCGCCCTGCCGATGCGCCACGGGCTCACGCTCGGTGAGCTTGCGGGCTGGTTCGTACGCACCTTGAAGCTCAATGTCGATTTCGAAGTGGTGCCGATGGAGGACTGGCTGCCGTCGCGGGCACCGGGGTACGGGTGGCCACTGGGCGAGCGCGCCTGGGTCAATCCAAGTCCCAACGCCGCCAATCTGTGGATGGCGCGCGCCTATCCCGGCACCGTCTTGCTGGAAGGGACGGTGTGGTCCGAAGGGCGCGGCACGACCCGGCCGCTGGAGCTGTTCGGTGCGCCGGAACTGCCCATACCGGAGCTCTTGGCGCGAATGCAGCAGCTGGCGCCGCAGTGGCTGCGCGGTTGTCGGCTGCGTCCGTGCTGGTTCGAGCCCACCTTCCACAAGCATGTCGGTCAGCTATGCGCCGGCCTACAGATTCATGTGGAAGACGGGGCCTACGAGCACGAGCACTTCAAGCCCTGGAGGTTGATGGCGCTGGCGTTCAAGGCCGCGCGGCAGCTGCGCCCCGATGCGCCGCTGTGGCGCGATTTCCCCTATGAGTACGAAGCGGACAAGCTGGCCATCGATGTCATCAACGGCAGTGAACTGCTGCGGCAATGGGTCGACGACCCCGCCGCGCAGCCGGCCGACCTTGAAGTACTTGCCGCGGCAGATGAATCGGCGTGGCGCCAGGAGCGCAGCGCCTTTCTGCTGTATCCGTAGATTCTGCTGGCCGTGATCAGTACTTGTAACCGCGGTGTACCGCGACGATGCCGCCACTGAGATTGTGGTAGCGGCAATCCTCCAGCCCTGCCTCGCGCATCAGCCCGAGCAGTGTTTCCTGGTCCGGATGCATGCGGATGGACTCGGCCAGATAGCGGTAACTGGCGGCATCCTGCGCCACCAGTTGCCCGAGGCGCGGCAGAATGTGAAACGAATAGGCATCGTACAGCGGTCGCAGTGGCGCCGCGGGTCGGGAGAATTCCAGCACCAGCAGCTGACCACCGGGCTTGAGCACGCGGTGCATCGAGCGTAACGCCGCAAGCTTGTCGGTCACATTGCGCAGACCGAAACCGATGGTGACGCAATGAAAGCTGTCGGACGCAAACGGCAGCTTCTCGGCATTCGCCTGCAGGCAGCGCACATTTCCCACCAGTCCCGCATCGATGAGGCGGTCGCGGCCCTGGGCCAGCATCGCCGCGTTGATGTCGGTGAGTATGACCAGGCCATCGGCACCCACCTGGCGCGCCATTCCCACCGACAGATCCCCGGTGCCGCCGGCGACATCCAGCGCCTGCTGTCCGGGGCGCAGCTGCGTCAGCTGCAGGGCGAACCGCTTCCACAGGCGATGCACGCCCGCCGACATCAGATCGTTCATCAGGTCATAACGTCCGGCGACCGAGTCGAAGACGCCGCGCACGCGCCGCGCCTTGTCCGCACGCGGCACGCTCTGGTATCCGAAGTCGGTGGGCTCAGTGTCGTTCATGGTCTTGTCGTGTGTTGGGCTGTAGAGATGTCAAGTCAGGGTGTTGGTTCGTCAAGAGCTATGGCAGTTTTTCGGTTACAAGTATTGCAATCCGCCCGCACTCGGGAGCATGATTCGCCCCGTTTCCCGGGCTTAAGACCGGGGACAAAAAATATAGAACGGGGGTCTTGTGTTCCGGGGCCGGGCTTCATAGCTCGGCCCTTTTTTATTTATGCACCTCCGCGCCCGGTGCGCCGGCAGCTGTTGATGCGACAACCCGGGCCTGATAACGCTGCCAGTTGCCGGCGTAGTCACGCCCCAACTCATACAGATACTTCCAGGTGAACAGCCCGGTATCGTGGCCGTCATCGAACACCAGTTTCACCGCGTACTGACCGATCGGCTCCACCGCGCGGATGCCGACGCCTGATTTACCGGTGACCAGCACTTCCTGGCCCGGACCGTGACCCTTGACCTCGGCAGATGGGGAGTGCACCCGCAGGTATTCGAAGGGCAGCTCGAATACCTGGCCATCGGCAAATGTAACCTGCAGCAGGCGTGAGGTCGTGCGCAGTCGCAATTCGGTCGCAAGGGGTGAATTCATGGAAGTATTCTCTCACGCCGGCGCGCGGGCGCCGCTGGCCACGAAGTCCGGGACCTGCGCCGGTGCCAGTGGCTTGCTGATGTGCTCACCCTGGACCAGATCGCAGCCCATGGCGCGCAGCAGCTGCACCGCCAGCTCGTTCTCCACGCCTTCGGCGACGACCGTGAGCCCCATGTTGTGCGCCAGTTCGATGGTCGATTTGACAATAGTGGCATCGCTGGGCCGCTCGTGGGCATGGGTGATGAAGGCGCGATCGATCTTCAGCTGGTCCAGGGGCAGGCGGCTGAGCTGTGCCAGCGAGGAGTGACCGGTGCCGAAATCATCGATGGCGAAGCGGATGCCCGCAAGCTTCAGCAGGTGCATGTGGCGCGCGGCGAGGGTCGGATCGCGCATCACCGCGCTTTCGGTGATTTCCAGTACCAGGCGCGAGGGTTGCACGGCATGTTCGTGCAGGCTGGCCTGGATTTCCTCCACCAGCTGCGGATCCATGATGTCGGGCGCCGAAAGATTCACCGCCACGTTGATCTCCAGGCCTGCCGCCCGCCACTGCGCCATCTGCCGGATGGCCCGTGACAATGCCCAGCTGGTCAGCAGTCGCGAGCTGCCCGTATGCTCGGCGATCGGCACGAACTCCGCGGGCGACAGGTCGCCCAGCAGCGGATGCTTCCAGCGCACCAGCGCCTCGAGCTGGGTGATGGCGCCGGTGGCCAGATGCAGTTCCGGCTGGAACACCAGCCGCAACGCATCCGCCTCGATGGCCGTGCGCAAGCCGGCGGCCAGCTGCAGGCGCCGCCGCTGCTCCTCGTCACGGCCCACACGATAGGCCGACACCGGCGCGCGGGTCCCCAGCGCATCCTCCAGGGCGATCTGGGCGCGGCGCATCAGCTCGCGGGAGGCGGCGCCGTGATCCGGATGCTGACTGAAGCCGGCCTGGATCTGGATGTCGAGGCTGACATCCGGCAGGTGCAACCCGGCGTGAATGACCCCCACCAGCTGGCGCGCCAGCAACGCGGCCCGCTCGCTGCTGCAGGCATGCAGAATGATCAGGAACTGACTGGCCGTCAGTCGCGCCACCATATCGGCGGGGTCGGTGTTCTGGCGCAGGCGCCGCGCCACTTCGCGCAGGGCCTCATCCCCCACCGGATGGCCCAGGGCGGCATTGATTTCGCGCACATTGCGCAGCTCCAGGATCACCAGCGCAAACTGTTCGGGACGCGGGGCGCTCAGCAGGGCGTCGATGTGGTCCTCGGCACAGGCGCGATTGGGCAGCCCCGTGAGCGGGTCCTCGTAGGCGACGCCGCGCAGGCGCGCCACCAGCTGACGGGTACTGAGGCGCAGTTTCACCAGCAGCACCAGCGCGATCGCCAGCGCCAGCACCGTGGCGATCAGGACGCCTACGAGGACTTGCATTGGGTGGGGAAGCCGATCCATATCATCTGCTCAGGTTCGTTGCCGTAAGGTGGTAGACTGCGCCGCTTCAATTTAAGTGTTTTGGAGAGTTCGAGCATGGGCAAGGGAGATCCACGATCCAAGCGTGGCAAGATCTACAAGGGGTCGTTTGGCAAGACCCGTCCGAAGGATCCGTCCAAGAAGAAAAAGGCCGCCAAACGCGCCGTCAAGAAGTAGCGCTCGCCTGGCGCTGCGGTGGCGGTTGGAGCCTGCCTGAGGCGGCCGCCGTCAGCACCTCGATGATCAGTTCGCGCTCGGCCGCCTGCACCCGCGTGGCCAGCGATTGCGCGGAATCACCCGCCTCCACCGGCACGCGCACCTGCGCGATCACCGCGCCGGTGTCGTAGTCTTCATCCACCCAGTGCACGCTGGCGCCTGAGATCTTCAGTCCGGCCGCCAGCACCGCCCGGTGCACATTCAGGCCGTACATTCCCTGGCCACCAAATTGCGGCAGCAGCGCCGGATGGATGTTGATGATCCGCCCGGCAAAGTCCGCGAGCGTCACGGGTCCCAGCCGCTTCATATAGCCGGCCAGCAGCACCAGGTCGGGAGCGAAATCGACCAGCGTTTGGCTCAGGGCCTGATCCTGTGTGGCCGGCCCGCCCGCGGACAGATGCCGCGTCGGCACCCCGGCAGCGTGCGCCCGGCGCAGGGCCCCGGCGGCGGCATTATTGCTGATGACCACCCCCACCCGGGCCGGCAGTCGGCCGCTGGCACAGGCATCCAGTACCGCCTGCAGGGTGGTTCCTTCCCCCGAGGCCAATACGGCGATTTGCATCACGTGGGCTGTATGATTGAATTTCTGCACAAAGCTGCCGTATCTTACAGCACCTATGCTGGGCATCGACTTGGACAAGGCCGATCACGGCCACCATTCCGATCTGCGCATTGCCCCCCATGGGACTCGCGGACTCTCCCAACTCGTCCTGCGCACGGACATCGCGGGCATGCCGCTGGAGTGGATTGACTACCGGGAGGCCGCCCGCCTGTATCACCAGGACCAGGTGGCCTACACCTGCGGATCCACGCTGTATCCCCTGTACGGTGGCGTCAACGCCCGCACCGGTCGGCGCACCGTGCTGGATGTGAATTCCATTGTCGCCACCATCGGCCATACCGGAAATCCGGGAAACTGCCGCCATGATTATGTGCCGCCGCTGAACAACCAGACTCTGTTCCGGCGCGACGCCTACCTGTGCCTGTATTGCGCGCAGCGCTTCCCGGCGCGCGAGCTGTCGCGCGATCACGTGCGGCCCTTCAGCCAGGGTGGAAAGGACACCTGGATGAATGTGGTGACCGCGTGCCGGCGCTGCAACAACCACAAGGCTTCGCGCACACCCGAGCAGGCGAAGATGCAGTTGATCGCCGTGCCGTTCACACCGACCTACGCGGAGTACATCTTCCTCAAGGGTCGGCGGGTGCTGGCGGATCAAATGGAATACCTGATCGCGCATTTTCCGCGCAGCAGTCCGCTGCACGCACGCATCCAGCGCTGGTTGTCCTAGTCCGGCGCGACTAGTGGTGCGCGATCTTCCAGATCGACCAGCCGAGCGCAAATCCGGCAACTAAGGTCAGCAGCGCGGCAAGTGCGATCTGCACGGCGCGCCGCCGTCCGCCACTGACGAGTGGCGGTTCCAACTCGACCTTGATGGCAGCCGTAGCCTTGGCGGGTTGCAGCGCCTGTGCCAGCAGCCCCGTGACTTCTTCCTGGCAGTTCGCGCAAGTGGCCAGATGCGCTTCGAACTGCGCGGCCTGCACCGCATTCATGTGGCCCGCGACCCAGGCCGCGGCGGCGTGATTGTGACTTCCAGGTGCTGCGTTTTGCATGAGCGCCCTTCGCAAGGTACGCGACAGGTCCTTGCCGCTGTAGGTATCATCGGATCGCGCACCGTAGCGCAGCGGCGCGTCTTGTTAGAATGCCATGAAAAGCGACGGTAAAAACATCGATTCGGCACTGCAGGAGCGACGCCTGTTCGCCCCCAATCCGCAGTTCGTTGCCCGCGCGCAACTCAAGGAAGACGAACTGCAGCGCTTGCGGCATGACGCTGCCACGGATGCGCAGGCTTTCTGGGCGGATCAAGCCCGCAAGGAGTTGATCTGGCATCGCCCCTTCACGCGCGTGCTGGATGAATCACGCGCGCCGAATTTCGAGTGGTTCGCCGATGGCCAGTTGAATGTGGCCTACAACTGCCTGGATGTGCATCTGCGCGAGCGCGGACACAAGACCGCGCTGGTGTTCGAAGGCGAACCGGGCGATTCGCGGCGCCTGTCGTATCAGGAGCTGCACGCGGAAAGTTGTCGCGCCGGCAATGCGCTCAAGGCCCTCGGCATCCGCAGCGGCGATCGCGTCGTCATCTATATGCCGCTGGTGCCCGAAATCATCATCGCGATGCTGGCCTGCGCCCGTATCGGCGCCGTGCACTCGGTGGTGTTCGGCGGCTTCTCCGCGTTGTCGCTGCGGGAACGCATCGAAGATGCCGGCGCGCGCGTGCTGCTGACCGCCGATGGCGGAAATCGCGCCGGCAGCATCATCGAGTTGAAGGCGGCGGCCGATGAAGCGCTGTCCCAGGGCTGTGCGACCATCGAAAAGGTGGTGGTCCTGAAGCGCACCGGCGCTTGCGTACCCATGGTCAAGAACCGGGATGTCTGGTGGCATGAGGCCATCGAGGGCCAGTCACCGGTGTGTGAGCCGGAGTGGGTGGGCGCCGAGCATCCGTTGTACCTGCTGTACACCTCCGGTTCGACCGGCCGGCCGAAGGGCATCCAGCATTCAAGTGCCGGCTACCTGCTGGGCGTGAAGCTGTCGACGCGCTGGGTGCTCGATGTCCGGGACGATGATGTCTATTGGTGTACCGCCGATGTCGGTTGGGTGACCGGGCACAGCTACGTGGCATACGGACCGCTGGCGCTGGGCGCGACGATCGTCATGTACGAAGGCGCGCCGACCTGGCCGAACGGGGGACGCTGGTGGCATATCTGCCAGAAGCATGGCGTCACCATTTTCTACACCGCCCCGACTGCCATTCGCGCGCTGATGAAGCTCGGCGACGCCATTCCCGCAAGCCATGACCTGTCGCGGCTGCGCTTGCTGGGTACGGTCGGTGAGCCCATCAATCCGGAAGCCTGGATGTGGTACCACAAGGTGATCGGGGGTGAACGCTGCCCCATCGTCGATACCTGGTGGCAGACCGAGACCGGCGCCTTCATGATCGCGCCGGTACCCGGCGTGACCGCAACCAAGCCCGGCTCCTGCACCTTGCCGCTGCCGGGTATCGAAGCGGACATCGTCAATGAAGAGGGCGAGCGGGTGACGCAACCCGAAACCGGCGGGTACCTGGTGATTCGCCGTCCCTGGCCGTCCATGCTGCGCACCATCTGGGGCGACAACCAGCGCTACCTGCAGACCTACTGGGAGAAATTCCAGAACCGCTTCTATGTGGCCGGTGACGGCGCGCATCGCGATGCCGACGGCTATTTCTGGATCATGGGCCGCATCGATGATGTGCTCAAAGTGTCCGGCCACCGCCTCGGCACCATGGAAGTGGAGTCGGCGCTGGTGGCGCATCCGCGCGTCGCCGAAGCGGCAGTGGTGGGCCGGCCGCATGAGATCAAGGGCGAGGCGATTTTTGCCTACGTGGTGTGCCGGGGCGAGCGGCCCGTGGGTGAGGAGGCCACGAAGCTTGCCGCCGAACTGCGCGAATGGGTCGGCAAGCAGCTTGGCGCCATCGCCAAGCCCGAT
>DATHOA010000310.1:0-16649 GCA_035485475.1 Steroidobacteraceae bacterium
CGCCCAAGAGAAGGCGGCGCAGCTGTTCGAGGCTGTAGATCGCGCCGGTATTCTGCGGGCCGGTGTGAGTGACAGCGCTGCGAGCGACGCCGTGCGCGACCTTGCGGCCGAGCGCTTCGGCGTTGAACGTCATTGGCACAAGCGCATCATTCGCTCCGGGCCCAATACACTCCAGCCGTACCAGGAGAGCCCGCCAGATCGAGTCATGACGGACGACGACATCGTGTTCGCCGACTTCGGGCCGATCTTCGCGGGCTGGGAGGCCGACTTCGGGCGAACATGGGTGCTGGGCAGTGATCCGGTGAAGCTGCGTCTGCGCGATGACCTGGCCGAAGTGTTCGCGGCGGGAAAGCAATTCTTCGCCGGGCACCCCGCGGTGACCGCAGCCGAAATGTACGCACAGATGCAGTGCCTATCGGCCAACCGTGGATGGACTTTCGGCAACCACCATTGCGGCCACCTCGTGGGCGAGTTCCCGCACGAGAATTTCGCCGGTGAGCGGATGACGTCTCTTATCACCGGCGCGAACATTCTGCCGCTGCGACGCCGGGATCCATCGGGCCGAATCGCTCACTGGATTCTCGAGGTACATCTCGTAGACCACCAGCGCCAGATCGGGGGATTCTTCGAGGAGCTGCTCACGATATGAGACTGGGACTAGTCTCCAGGTGCTCGACACATAGCGGCGGATGCGGGCCGCATCCTCGGCATCGGCCGAGCAATGCCTTGATTCATTCGAGGGTGCGATAGTGCGGATCTGCGTTGCGCAGCTCTGGCCGGCAGTCGGAGACATCGAACGGAACGTGCGCAAACATCATGCCTTGCTGAATCTCGCGCTTTCCCATGACGCTCAAATGGTTTGCTTTCCGGAACTCTCGCTAACCGGCTATGAACCCAAGCTGGCCAAACGACTGGCTACAAATCAGCACGATCCACGATTGAATACATTTCAAGCGCTCGCCGACTCCAGGTCCTTGTGCATTGCCGTCGGAATCCCGACCGTCGCAGCTGGGGGCACGCGAATCAGCATGATTCTGTTCCAGCCGGGCATGGCCCCGGTTACCTACTCCAAACAGCAGCTGCATGCCGACGAGCTGCCTTACTTTGTGCGCGGCGAGCGGCAAATTGTTGTAAGTGCCGCAGGGCATTCGGTCGCACCGGCCATCTGCTACGAATCCTTGCAGGACTCCCATGCCGAACAGGCGGCCGAACTTGGCGCCGATATCTACTTGGCAAGTGTCGCCAAGTCGGCGGGAGGAGTGAATAAGGCGCTTGCGCATTACCCCGCTGTGGCCCAACGGCACGCGATGACCGTCTTGATGGCCAATTGCGTTGGACCTTGTGATGATTTCGTTGCCGTCGGCCAGTCTGCGGTATGGAACAGCAACGGAGAACTTCTGACCAGGCTGGACAATGAGCATGAAGGCATTGCGCTGTTTGACACTTTGACTGGCGAAATTGCCGTGCACTACCTGTCCGAGCCGGGTGCTACTGGTGCCGTTCAGCAAGGCACCTGATGATGGAATCGCCATGGCTCGACATTCCGCTCGCCGACTACGAGGCTCACATGTCCGCCTCAAATGTGGATCAGGCGAGGCTATTAGCGGATGTCTTCTCGACCGTGCTACGCAAGTTTCGCCCGACATCAGTTGCGGTAATCGGCTGTGCCGGTGGAAACGGCTTTGATCGCATTGATCGGCATACGACCGCGCGCGTGATTGGCATGGACATCAACTCGGAGTACTTGGACGCGACGGCGCGGCGCCATTCGGGGGATTTTCGCGAATTGATCCTCCACAACGCGGACATTGCCGGGGACGAAGTGCATTTGGAGCCGGTCGATCTTTGCTATGCCGCCCTTGTTTTCGAATATGTCGATGTTGCCGTGGCACTCAGGAACCTATGGTCCTTAAGTCGGGAGGCAGGGCACCTGGTCGCCGTGCTGCAGTTGCCGTCGGTGCGGCTGGCAACGATAACACCCACAGACATCCCCTCAATCATGCGTCTCGCTCCCGTTATGAACCTTGTCGATCCGTCGGCCTTCCGGCAGATGGCACGAGGCATCGGATTTGCACTTCTGGAATCCGCAAGGGTAACGTCCAGTACGGGAAAGGAATTTGCCGTTCAGGTCTATCAGAGGCGACCGTGAGGGCTGCCGCTTAATCGGGAGGCTACGCCGTATGTTCGACCTTGCCGCAGCGCTTCCGCACCTGTTGCCGAAGGCCATAGCGTGGGCCGAGGCGCGTTCCACGGAGATCACGACGTCCGGGGTGCCATTGACCAATCTCGAACTGAGGATTGCGCACCTCGTTGGGGTGCAGCAGCCGGAGCGAGTACGAATCCTGGAGGTTCGTGAGATTCCTCAGCCGCAGGATCCGGACCTGCGGCAGGCCGTTGCGGCAACCGGATTCATTGGGCCGCATACCATCGGGCTGACTTTGGGATATGGCATATACATTTTGGCGGGACACTCTACGAACAGACTGGTATCACATGAATGCAGGCACGTGTATCAGTACGAGGAGGCCGGGTCCATCCGCAACTTTTTGCCGGTGTACCTGGAGCAGATTGCAGCCGTCGGCTACGCAGCGGCGCCCTTGGAAATGGACGCCAGGGCACACGAATGCGACACGGCCTGAGATGTATTTCCGTTGTGCTTACGCTCGTATTTTCGCTGCCTGGCCACAGCGCGGCTCGCTTGCGTGCCCACTATGAGGTAAACGTTCGGGATGCGACCGACACGAAGACAGTGCGGGCCGCGTCGGATGTTATTGCCGGTGTCCCGACAAAATATGAAGTGGGAAAATACCTTCTGCTGGTAGAAATCGATGAGCCGGAATCTGATTCCTATGTTCTGACGGTGTGGTTGAGTTCGGTAACAGATCCGAAAAAGGGAATACTGAAGGCGGTCTTTAACGGACGCATCGGCGGCTCGGAGCAGGGACCGATGCAGTTCACGACGAGCCAAAGCGGCGTTACGGTGTTCGGCGCCATATCTCTCGTCTCCATGGACCCGGAATAGGGGGGATCACACCACCGGGGTGTTAAGTGGCTCACAGCTCCCAAATATGTGGTATGCGGGAAGTCACGGAATTGTTCGGCTGATCGAACCAGAATGAACGCTTGGGGAATATCGCCAAACGGGGCGGACAAGCGGGAAGTGACGTATGCACTCAATGCAGCTGGCAGTCGATGGCCTCGAAGATTCGGCCGTGAGCAACGCAACGTCTATCACCCTGCGTGACGGCAATGTCATTCCGCAACTGGGTCTTGGCGTGTTTCAAACCCCGCCGGACATCACGGCTTCGGTGGTGAAGACTGCGCTGGCAGCGGGCTATCGACATATCGATACGGCCGCCGTCTACGTGAACGAACTCGGCGTCGGCGAGGGTCTGCGCACCTCGGGAATCGAGCGCAGTGAGCTCTTCGTCACCACCAAGCTGTGGAATGCCGACCAGGGCTTCGATGCCGCGATCAAGGGCTTTGACCACAGTGTGAAGCGGCTGGGGGTGGACTACGTGGATCTGTATCTGATCCATTGGCCATCGCCCCGACGGGACCTCTACGTGGACACCTGGCGTGCCTTGGTGCGCCTGCAGCGGGATGGTCGCGTCCGCTCGATCGGCGTTTCGAATTTCACTGCCGAACATCTGCAGCGCCTCATCGGGGAAACCGGCGTCACCCCCGTACTGAACCAGATCGAGTTGCACCCGCACTTCCAGCAGCGTGCGCTCATTCAGGCGCACACCCAGTTGGGCATTGCCACGCAGGCGTGGAGTCCGCTGGGGCAGGGCAAGGCGCTTTCCGATCCCGTCATTGGTGGCATAGCGGCCCGTCACGGACGCACCCCGGCACAGATCATCCTCCGCTGGCACCTGGACAATGGTCTGATCGCCATTCCGAAGTCCGTGACAGCGCGACGGATCGCCGAAAACTTTGCGGTCTTTGACTTCAAGCTCAGTGATTCCGATCTGGCCGCCATCGCGGGCCTGGATTCGGCGCAGGGCCGCATCGGGCCCGATCCGGCGACGGCGAACTTCTGAGGCTCACGACGTCTGCGGACCGTTGCCCCATCCGAGGCTGGGCGGTGGTTTAAGCCGGGCGCTCTTAAGGGTATTCTGCAACCCGAGGAGATGCCGTGGCAGCCAAACCGAAGAAAAAGGCGCGCAAGGCCGCGCCTAAGCGTCGCACCGGCCGACTGGGTCCAGCCGCCGTCCGACGCGGCCTGACGAGCCACGAGATCGTGCTCGCGGTTGACGACCCGATGCTGGCCGAGGTCGTTGCGGCGGTTCGCAAGGCCGATGGCTCAACGATCGGTGCCTATCGGGAACCGCTGTCGGGACGGCCGCTGTTACTGGCGTCGCTACCGTTCTCGGCCATCGAACCGACGCCGTTTCAACGCGATCTGTCACCCACCCATGCCAAACGACTGTCGGTTGCGATCGAGGCCACCGGCGCGTTCCTGGACCCACTGATTGTCGTGCTCGGGGAGGGCGGCCGCTTCTGGACGCCCAACGGCCGGCACCGGCTCGCGGCCGCAAAGGTACTGGGGCTGAAGCAGATTACGGCGCTGATTTCTCCGGATGAGAGCCTGTCCTATCGCATCCTGGCGCTGAATACCGAAAAGGCCCACAACCTCAAGGACAAGAGCCTGGAAGTCATCCGCATGGCGCGCAGCCTGGCAAAGCGTGAACCTGCGGCCAAGGAATCCGGCTTCGGCGAGCATTTTGAAGCGGCCGAATTGCTGACCCTGGGCGCAATATATGAAAAGAACCCCCGCTTCGGGGGTGGCGCATACAGTTCGTTCCTGAAGAAGGTCGATCGCTTCTCCGAAAAGACCTTGACGATCAGCCTGCGCGAGCGTGCCGATCTGGCGGCCCGATTGGTCGAGATTGACCTGCGGGTCAAGCGCATCGTGACGACGCTGCAGGAGCGTGGCATGAAGTCACCGTACCTGCGCAACTATGTGGTGGCGCGAATCAATCCGGTCCGGTTTCACCGCCTGAAGCCGGGAGACCGCAAGCCGGCCATGCCGGTGCTGCAGGCCATGACGCGCATGGCTGCCGCGGCGCGCGAATTTGACCTGGCGAAGGTATCGCTCAGTGACCTGGCATTCGTCGCTGCGGGAGCGGAGTCAGCGGAATGACGGCAGATTCTAGACAGCGTCCGCAGTGGCGAGCTTGATGGCCTCGTGGGCGCTCGCGCTCTCCGGAACGGATACCACGATCCGGATGTTCGGGTGACCGTCCGGCACGACCGAGAGGTGTTCGAAGGTCAGCTCCCCGAAGCGCGTGCTCTTGAAGTGATAGCGGCCGTAGGCGCGCAGATTGAAATCCGTGGTGCGCCACAGACGCCGGAACAGCGCCGAGGAGGCATCGAGGCGCCGGATCAATGCCTCGAACTGCGGATCATCCTCGTTCTTGCTGTAGTCGAAGCGCAGGCGCGCAATCAGGCGACGCGCCGTGCGTTCCAGTTCCAGAGGCGTGACGTGCGGGACCGGACGCGCCAGCAGCAGATGCAGCACATTGCGCTCCGCCGGCGGGAAAATTGAGTAGTCCACATAGATTGCCGCGGTAAGGCGATTCCAGGCCAGCACATCCCAGCGCAGGTTCAGGACCACGGCGGGCATGCCCATGCCATTGATCATGCGTACCACTTCCGCGGGCGCCTCTTCGAGCTCGCTGCCCTGGATGCGTGGCGCGCGATGCTGAACGAGTGAGAACAGGTAGACGCGCTCGTCTGCGGACAGCCGCAACGTGACACACAGGCGCTCCAGCACCTCGTCCGAAACACGAATGTCCCGGCCCTGCTCGAGCCAGGTGTACCAGGAGACGCTGACACCGGACAGCGCGGCCACATCTTCGCGCCGCAGCCCCGCCGTGCGCTTGCGCGGTGTCGATGGCAATCCCAGTTGCGCCGGGTCGATGCGTGCCCGGCAGCGCTTCAGGAACGCGGCGCGCTGGTTGTCGACCGCCGAGCGCAGGCGCTTGCGGCCCTCCGCCTCACTCATAACGTTGCTCCCCGGATGACTGCCTGCGCGTGCGCAGTTTCAGGGCGCGAGGTGTGTGCGCCGTTGTCGGTCGACTGCAGGAGCGCGGCGTAGTACCTGCGCGCCTCGGGCATATTGCCGACGGCTTCGGCGGCACGGCCGGCGCCATACAGTCCATTGAAACGATTCGGGCTCAGCTGCAATGATTTTCGGTATTCCACCAGTGCTGCCGCGGGCTGTCCTGATTCCAGCAGTATGTCAGCCAGCATTTCTCGTGCGGGAATGTCCACTTCATCCTGCCCGACCCGATCCTGCAGGTCCGCGCAGGTGCGCATGCCGGTGACCGAGTCGGCGATCTTGCCGTCGGCAAAGGCGACCCATGCCAACATCTCGCCGCGGTTGAGCTGTCTGTATGTTGAAGGCGCGGTGGCCGAGTGTTCCGTCTCTTTCATCTTCTCGATCAAGACATCGTATGCGGCCAGATCCGCGTGCGCCTGCTTCGGGCGGCGCAGGTGCCCGTCGGCGATGGCGCGCGCCCAATACACCTGAGTCTGGCTGCGCGGCGGCCCAGCGGTGGGTTCGAGTTTTGCAGCGGCCAGCCAGTCGTGCCGTTCCAGGGCGAAGAATACCGGCAGCTTCATGCGAAAATTGGCCAGCACCAAGGTCATGAAACTGTCGTTTGCCATGCCGGGCATCGCTGCATAGTGTGCGAGCGCTGCTGCCGATTCGGCGACCACTGCCCTGGCACGCTCGTCGTCGCCGACTTGCAGATACGCATAGGACAGAAAATCATCGGCATGGAATTGGTCCATCCACTGGTTCTCGTGGCGCGCTTCGGCCGCGTGGGAAGCCGCGACTGAGGCGAGGTTGGCCTGGATATCCTCCTGCCACATTCCCAGTCGCGCGAAGGTATGGCCCGGCATGTGAACGGCGTGCGCGCCCGAGGCCGCAAGCGCGCCATAGCGTCGCGCCGCCGGCAGTGCCTGTGCGACGAGCGTCGGGCTGTCACTGGCGTGGATGATGTAGTGGACCAGGCCCGGATGATCCGGGTAACGGGACCATAGCGGCGTGAGCACTGCGAGTGCCTTGTGCTCCTGCGCGAGACTCAGATCGTCCGGCCGTTTCGCGGCGAGCAAAGCCAGGGCGTAGAACGCTCCGGCGTCGACATCCTGCGGAAAATGCGTATACAGCGTTCCCATGGCCGCCGCATAGGCCTCGATGCGCGACTGGTATGCGGCCTTGCCTGGTTTGAAGAAGTCGCTGAGCGCGGCGATGTATTGACGCTCGCGCTCGGTCCTCACGGCAGTCGCTTGTGCCGCCTGCATTTCGTGCCAACCCGCGGCCATGCCGGCGGCATCAGGCGTGTCCCAGATCTGACGAAACCCGCTCATGGCCACACCCCAATGCGCCATGGCGCAATTCGGGTCGGCCTGCAGAATTCTTGCAAACTGGGGTCGGGCTTCCTCGTACCAGAAGTCATGCAGCAGGGCGACGCCACGATTGAACTGTGGCTGTACTGAGGGCAGACAGGACACCGTAAAGGTGACGCTCCCCAGTTGTTCGCCGGTGATTGCCCCGGCATCCGCCGTGGCCGCCTGAACACCACTGGCGTCCACCATGGGCAAGGTGATCAGCAAAATCCCCAACAAGGTCGCCGAGGCGGCAGTCGATTTCATGGGCCAGGCCTCCACCGGGTAACGCCCGGCATTCTACGACCCGCGGCACGAGCCGCGCAGCCCGCCTGACAAGCAGTGCTTGACAAGATACATAGCAATGCAATATATCTTGCATCGTCATGGTAGATCAAATCGCCAATTGGGAAGCGCAGATCCGCAAGGGATGGCTGGAAGTGGCCATTCTCGCGACGCTGTGGCGCGGGCGCCTCTACGGACTGGAGATCATTCGCGAACTTGAGACCAGTTCCGATCTGGCGGTCGCCGAGGGGACGATCTACCCGGTGCTGGCCAGATTGCGAAACGACGGCCTGGTTGAAGCCGAATGGGAAGAGGGCACCTCCGGCCATCCCCGCAGGTACTACAAGCTCACCCCCGCCGGACGCAAACGCACGCTCGTCCTGGCCAGGCACTCGAACCTGTTTCTCGAAAAGATGACGGCTCTCATCAAGCCGTTGCTGGCGGAGGCGAAATGACGAACCCGATTGATTCGGCGTCGCAGGAGCGCATCGACGCTTATCTGAAGCGACTCCGCCACGCTCTGCGCGCGCTGCCACCCGATGAGATTGCGGAAATCGTGCGCGAGATTCGCGGCCACATTGTCGAGCGCGCCGAAGCGACGGACTCACTGAGCGAGGCGGCGCTTACCCGGATCCTTGCCGCGCTCGGCAACCCGGAGGACATCGCATCGCTCTATCAGTCCCGGGCGCTGGTGGCGCGCGCGCGTGCCAGCACTTCGCCGCTTCTGATACTCATGACGACGATTCGCTGGGCTGGTATGAGCCTGGTCGGTTTCGTGGCCTGCCTCTTCGGTGTGCTCGGCTACGTATTCGGCCTCTCATTTCTCGCCAGTCCGATATTGAAGATGCTTTATCCGGACCGCGTTGGTCTGTGGGTGGGGCCTAATTATTGGAACCTGAGCTTGGGCGCGCTCAGCGCAGCCGAACGCGCCCGCGACCATGCCACGGAAGTACTTGGGTGGTGGTTGGTGCCAATCGGGCTCGTCGCCGGCCCGCTCACGTTGATTCTGACAACACTGATCCTGCGCTGGGCACTTCGGTTCGCATTCCCCAAGACTTCAGTGCGACCCGGCCCAACTGATGGATCTTCACAATGAAAACCAGATTCCAGCTCCTGGCAGCCCTGGGCATGGCATCGCTATGGATGATGCCCAGCGCCTTCGCCGCTGTCATCCAGGATCATTACGGCAAATGGCTGGGCAAGATCAGCATTCCCAATGGTCCGACTGTGTCGACGGGAATCGAATTGTTTGCACGCGCCGATGGTTCCCTGGGCGCCAGCATGGCCAGCCCCGATCAGGGTGTATTCGCACTTTCCGCCGATCAGGTGTCGGCTACCGGCAACGTGATCGAGATTGGCGTTGCCATGGTGGGAATCACCTGGCACCTGACGGCTGCTCCTGACGCCCTGGCAGGCGAAGTTCGCCAGGGCACGCTCGTGATGCCCGTTGCACTCAAGCGCGTGAGCAGCTTTGGCGGGCCCGTCCGACCCCAGATGCCCCAGGAGCCCTTGCCATACTCAGTCGAAGACTTGGTGGTCACCGCCAAGGACGGGGTTCTACTGGCCGGTACCTTGACCCGGCCCTCGGGCCACAAGCGGGTGACCGCCGTCGTGCTGTTGTCCGGAAGCGGTCCGACCGATCGCGACGAGACCGTTGCGGCTCACCGACCGTTCGCTGTCCTGGCGGACTACCTGACGCGCAATGGTATTGCCGTCTATCGCTACGACAAACGCGGTGTTCTGCGTTCGACGGGCGACTATTCCAGGGTCGTGACTGCCACCCTGGCTGATGATGGCTTTGCGGCGGTCAAGGCGTTGCGTGCCCGCAAGGACATCGCGCGCGTCGGTGTCATTGGGCATAGCGAGGGTGGATTGCTGGCCGCCATGATCGCCGCGGACCATCCGCAAGCGGTGACTTTCGCCGTGTCCCTTGCCGGGCCCGGGCTCAAGGGCATCGACCTGATCGTCCTGCAGGATCGGGTCGGATATGAACGCCGCGGACTGCCGCAGGCGGACGCCGCCACGCTGACCCGCTACAGCCAGCACTTTTACGAAACCGTGATGTCCAATGACACTGCCGAGACCCGCCTCAACGCGCTCAAGGCGCTGTACGGTGGATTGAGCCCGGCGGAGCAGGCGTTGGTACAAAAATTCGCGTCGGGAGGTTCCTTGAGCCTGCAGCAGGCAAGCCTGCCCTACGAATCTGCGCTGCTCATGACCGATGTACCGGCGTACTGGCGCAGGGTGAAGTGTCCCGTGCTCGCATTGAACGGAACACTGGATGTTCAAGTGCCGGCCGTGGAGAACCTCGCCGGCATCCAATCCGCGCTGGCCGCCGGCGGCAATGCACGGATCCAAATTGAATCACTCCCGGGGCTGAATCACCTGTTCCAGACCGCACAGAGTGGCCTGGGAGACGAATACGCGCGTTTGGATGAAACGATTGCGCCAGAGGTGCTGCGGCGAGTGGCCGCATTCGTGGGCGCCCAGCGCTGAGCAGTCCGCGCCATCGCCCTGATGGCGCGGACCGGCGCTTACTTCGGCGGAATCTGGCTGCTGATGCCGTTTTCCTGCCTGTTCAGCACCCGCTGCTCGGGCTTGGTGATGTGGCCGCCATTCTGGCTGGCCATGTCACGCTCTTCCTGGCGCACCTGGTGATCTTCCCGGTGCGCGGTAGCTGCCTGGCGGTGGGTCATCGTGCCGTTCTTCACGTCATTGTGAATGCGGCGATTCTGGTTGTGCAGGCGATGGTTGACCTGGGTGCGGCGCGGGTGATTCTTCTGCCAGGTGGTCTCGGCCGAAGCGGTGCCGACCACGCCCGCGAACATTACCGCAGCCGCGGCCCAGGTCAGGGTTTTGCGAAATTTGGTTGACATACACAATCCTCTTCGAACGTTGGTCGTTGAGTTATCAATTGCGGGCGAAATTCCCGCCTCATGAAATGAAACAACGGCGGGACCGGCGCCGCGCTGACCTGGGTTACACGGTATTAAGGATTGTGACGAGCTCTGGTGAGATCGGCGATGGCGCTCGGCGGCACTTTCCCCTGCGTGACCTTGACCCCCTCGCTGCGCAGACGCCGGGCCTGTTCAAGAAAGTGTTTGGAGCCCGGCGGAAAAACGATACGGCCGCCGGCCCCGAGCACCCGGTGCCAGGGCAGCGCCAAATCCTCCGGCGCAACGCGCAGCGCGTAAGCCGTCATCCGCGCCCGGCCCGGTAGCCCCGCGGCGCGGGCGACCTCGCCATAAGTGGAGACCTGGCCGCGCGGAATCGCGGCGATGACGTGCCAGAGGTCCTGCAATGCCGGATTGTGTTCCGGGGGTGACTTGCCGCGGCTGCGCGGCGCCGCTTTGCCCGCCGGGCCGAACAGTTTGTGCATGAACGGCATACTGCGCTCCGCGCTCAAAAAAAACCCCGCGTGAGCGGGGTTATTCGGTCGCTTGCTTGCTTGCTGTGGAGGAGCAATTGTTCTGATTCTTGTCTGGTCTGTGGGCATCCGTGAGAGCCCGGTGCCCAGTCTTCTTGATCTCTTCAGGCGAATCCGCCTGTGCCGCTTCCTTGCTTCCGGCCAAATGGGCCGTTCCCATATATCTATAAGCAATGCGCATGCCAGAGCGCATAACGTGGGATGCGATGTGACATCTTGTATCTGAGACGGGGGTCAACCGCGCCGCAACGCGCCATGTGCGACCCTTTGCCGGTATTCGGCATGACAGAACATGCGATGGGTTGGTGCGGTGCATCGGCGGGTGTCAAAATCATCGACACTTAATTCTCCGGCGCGGCCCCAACGGTGACCGTGATTGCGCATAAGATATTGATATTAATGAAAAATATTGCATTTGGTGGAGTGTAAATGGGACCGACACCCCCTCTGCCGGCCTGGGCGCTGACCGCACTTGCGAGCCTGACGCTGTGTTTTGCGGCCTGTTCCACGACGGCGCCATCGACGCCCAAGAGCCACGCTCGCCCCGCGACCGCCGCAGTACCGCCGGCCCCCCTCCCCACCCCGCCTCCGGCGCCGCCGGAGGTTGCACCCGATGCGGCCGTCGCCGCCACCGCGCCGCCGGCAGCGCCTGCACCTCCCGTGCTCACGGGCGGTGCGCCCGCGGTGGCGCGCGCCGCCGAAGCGCCGGCGCCACGCGTACTCGACAAACTGTTTCCCCAGCCGCCGGCGCTCGACCGGGACGTGAATTTCTGGATCCGTGTCTATACCGAAATCGGGACCAACGCGGGGTTTCTCCACGATCAGTACAATCTCGGTGTCGTCTACGAGACGCTGCAGTTTGGACCGGAGACCTCCGCACGACAGCGCGAGCGCATGGTCGCCGCGGCGCGCGAGCGCATCATCGCCTCGCTGAAGCGCATCGCGCACGCCACCGGCACCCTGTCGCCGGAGGACCAGCATATCCGCGACATGTGGGGCGATGCCTACTCGCCCGCGCGGTTGCTCAGCGCCGTGGAAGATGTGCGCTTTCAGCTCGGCCAGGCCGATCGCTTTCGCGAAGGACTGCTGCGCTCGGGACTGTGGCAGGACCACATCATCCAGACTCTGACCGATCTGGGTATGCCCCCGGAACTGGGTGTGCTGCCGCATGTGGAGTCATCCTTCAACGCAGCCGCATATTCCAAGGCCGGGGCTGCGGGCCTGTGGCAGTTCATGCGTTCGACGGGCCGGCGTTACATGCGCATTGATTCGGCGGTGGACGATCGCATGGATCCGTTTCGTGCCACCGAGGCTGCCGCCCAGCTGCTGAGCTTCAATTACCGCCTGCTCGGTACCTGGCCGCTGGCCCTGACCGCCTACAACCACGGCGCCGAGGGCATGCGCCGGGCCAAGGCGCAGGTGGGCTCGGATGACATCGTGAAGGTGCTGCGCAACTACCACAGCCCGAGTTTTGGATTCGCCTCGCGCAACTACTACGTGTCGTTCCTCGCCGCGCTGACCGTGGACCGCAATCCGGATAAGTACTTCGGTCCCATCAAGCGTGAGCCCCAGGCGAAGTTCCGGGAAGTGAGCATGCCGGGGTTTGTGACGGTGAGCGCGCTCACCCATGCACTGCACATCAGCGCCGATCAGCTGCGGCGGCTGAACCCGGCCTTGCTGCCGGCGTGCTGGGAGGGCCAGCGCCGTGTGCCGAAGGGATACGTGCTGCGCCTGCCACTCAATGGGCCGGACTGGACCACGGACATGCTGGCCGCCCGACTGTCGCCCTCCGACCTGCAGGCCCGGCAGACCGTGCCCGAGAAGCGCAAGGTCATGAAGGGCGAAACGCTGGCCAGTATCGCCGCCGATTACGGCATGAAGCCGGGCGAGCTGGCGCGACTCAATGGCTTCAGCGCCCGCCGGCGACTGCGGCCCGGCTGGTTCGTGCGCGTGCCGGAAGCGAGCCCGGTGCGCGTCGCGAAAGTGGATCATGGTACGGATCAAGTCGCGAGTGGCGTGGAGCCGGCGGCAACCGCCGGCGCGGCCACGCCCGGTGGTGCCGGTGAAACGGTGGCAGCCTCGTCCGCGCCGCCCAGCCCCGCAAGTGCGCCAGAGGTGGTGGCGGCGAATGGGTCGGCTCCGTCCAGCGCGCCGCTGGTGGTGGCGGCCAATGCGCCCGACACCTCGGATGCGGCGGCGCCGGGCACCGGCCTGGTGGCGGCAAACGCGACTCCGGAGTCGGGCGCCGCCCCGGTCGCGCCCGATGTCGAGCCGGAGACCAGCGCCGGTGGCGTATCACCGCAGGTGGCGCAGCAGGAGAGTGAGCAGGACGCACGCGCGGTGGCGCAGGAGAAACCGCTCACGCCCTCCCAGCCGGTGTCGGCCAAGCAGGCCGAGGCCATCACGCCGGGTCTGGGGCCCACCCAGGTCGTCGCGGCCGACAATGCGGATGCGACGGACTACTCCGTGGGCGGGGATGACACCATCGTAGTGGCCGGGACGGAAACCCTGGGCTACTACGCGGGTTGGCTCGACGTGAGCGTCGCGAGGCTGCGTGCCTTGAATCACCTGCGCGGCAAGGCGGCGGTGCGCATTGGCCACAAGGTGAAGCTGGATTTTGCGAACAGTTCGCATGAGAAATTTGAATCACAACGCCGCGATTATCACCGCCAGTTGCAGGCCGCGTACTTTGCGTCGCACCGGATTTCGGGCACGCAGGTACACGTGGTGCGATCCGGGGATTCGTTCTGGAGCCTGCGGCATCGCTTCGGTGATCTGCCGGTATGGCTGCTGCAGCAGTACAACCCGGATGCGTCCTTTGATGACCTGAAGGCCGGCACGCAGATCATCGTGCCGCGTGTCGAGGACCTCGGCAGCGCCGCTGGGGAAAATTGAGAAGTCTGTCGGCAAATGGCGCCAGTTCAGGTGCGCATGTGACGGACGTACTTCGCCTAAAAACCGCTTAGACCCTATAATTGCCGACATGTGTGATCGATCGAAGTTGACCTGCGTGCGCAGGCTCGCGCACCCCGCCGTACTGGCGCTGGTCGTGGCGCTTGCGATCGGCGTGGCCGCGCCTGCGGCCACCGCCATCGGCAAGCCGCACAGCCCCACCAAGGAAACGGCCCGCGACCAGGCGGACTCGAGCGCCAGCGACAACAGCGCTATTCCCGCGCCGCTGCTCGCCGATCGGGTCATCGTGCGCAAGTCCGAACGGCAGATGTACCTGATGCACGGCGCCACCGTATTGCGCAGCTATCGCGTGGCCCTCGGACTGAACCCGGTGGGACCGAAGGAGCAGGAGGGCGACTCGCGCACTCCCGAAGGACATTACCAGCTGACCCGCCGCAATCCGCATAGCGAGTACTTCCTGTCGATCCAGGTGTCCTACCCGAACGACAAGGATCTGCAGCGGGCGCGGCGCAACCGCCTGACGCCGGGCGGCGCGATCATGATCCACGGCCTGCCCAATGACCTGCGACGCGAACCGTCCTATTACGAGCAGCGCGACTGGACCGATGGCTGCATCGCGGTGTCCGACTCGGACATGCTCGAGATCTGGTTGATGACCCCGCAGGACGTCCCGATCGACATCCTGCCGTAGACTGCCGACCCGGAAGCGATTTCATCGAGCATCGTGAATACCAGCAGCATCATTGTCCCGGATTCGGTCGACGCCCTGGTCGCCCCGCGCGGCAGCCTCGAGAACCTGTCCCAGGAGGAGATCACCAAGCTGCTGGACACCAGTCACAGCGGCCTGCACGGGCTGTTCCGCAAGTGTGCGCTGGCGGTGCTCAATACCGGCAACGACACCGACAACGCCAAGGAAATCCTCGAGCGCTATGCCGACTTCGACATCGAGGTGGTGCGCCACGCCCGCGGCATCAAGCTGGAAATGCGCCATGCCCCGGCCACGGCCTTTGTCGACGGGGAAATGATCCGCGGCATCAAGGAGCACCTGTTCGCGGTGCTGCGGGATGTCATCTATATCGCCGACCAGATCATCGACAGCCGGGTGGTGTCACTCACCGATTCCGGTGCGGTCACGAACACCGTGTTTCGCATCCTGCGCAACGCGCGCGCGCTCGAGTACAAGGGCTACCCCAACCTGGTCGTGTGCTGGGGCGGGCACTCGATCGGTGATGCGGAATATCACTACACCAAGCGGGTCGGGTATGAGATGGGCCTGCGCGGCCTGGATGTGTGCACCGGTTGTGGTCCGGGCGCCATGAAGGGTCCGATGAAGGGCGCGACCATCGGGCATGCCAAGCAGCGCGCCGCCCAGAGCCGCTACATCGGCCTCACCGAGCCCGGGATCATTGCCGCGGAGCCGCCCAATCCCATCGTCAGCGAGCTGGTGATTCTGCCCGACATCGAAAAACGCCTCGAGGCCTTTGTGCGGATGGGCCATGGCATCGTGGTATTTCCCGGCGGCGCCGGCACGGCCGAGGAGATCCTGTATCTGACCGGCCTGCTGCTCGATCCGGCCAATGCGCACCAGCCTTTTCCGGTGGTGCTGACCGGACCGGCCGCCAGCGCCGGCTACTTCGAGCACATCCTGCGCTTCGTCGAAGCGACCTTGGGCCGTCAGGCCGTGCAGCGCCTGGAGGTGATCATCGATGATCCCGCGGCGGTGGCGCGGCGCATGGTCGCCGGCATGGAGACCGTCCGCGCGTTCCGGCGCGAGCGCAGCGACTCCTACAATTTCAACTGGTTGCTGTCCGTTGGCATCGAGCTGCAGCGTCCCTTCCAGGTTTCTCACGAGTCGATGCGCTCGCTGGTGCTGTCGCGTGCGCAGCCCGCGCATATGCTGGCGGCGAATCTGCGGCGCGCCTTCTCCGGCATCGTCACCGGCAATGTGAAGGACTACGGCGTGCAGGCCATCGAACAGCTCGGGCCGTACGAGCTGACCGGTGATCCGAATGTCATGCGCCTGCTGGATGAGTTGCTCACCGCGTTCGTCGCGCAAGGACGCATGAAATTGCCGGGCTCGGTCTACCGTCCGTGCTATCGTCTTGTTGCGTGACATAACGCTTCGCAAAAAGCGACGCACCAATCCTTGGCCGAAAGATCTCGCGCGCGCCGTTGGTGGTCAACGATCGCTGTGACCCAGTTCCTGTAGGTTTGCGGTCCAGACTCCGTACGCTGGTGGCAACCACTTTAGGAGTTGTCGCATGAACTCATCAGACAGGACGCGGGGTGATCCGCTAGGTGCCCCGGCAGATTCCGCAGCACTGGTCCCCGCCATGGCCCCGCCGCTGGTGGGCACGGAGGAGTACGGCTCGTGGCTGGATCGCATGCAGCGGGCGCGTACGCGCCATGCAGCGATCACCCGCAACCTTTACACCTGGAGCAACTACAAGAGCTGGGCCGATCAGGTGAAGGGATCGTGGGAACCGGAGGCGGATCCGAAGCGCAAGTAAGGCTTCAGACGATTTTGGCGCGGGCTTCGGATTTCACTTCACGGGCTGCGGGTCGCTGCGCGGCCCCTGGGCTCTGCAGCCAGGCGGTGAGCGGCTCCCAGGCCTGAGTGTCCTCC
>DATHOA010000311.1:0-17877 GCA_035485475.1 Steroidobacteraceae bacterium
AGGAGGTCACCTATGAGACGCTTGTCGCTGGTGGTCGGTGCGGTTGCCGCCGGACCGTGGAGTGCGGCCCACGCGCAGACACCCACTCAGATTCTCACGGCCGGCTGCGCCGATGATGCGAAGAAGTTCTGCTCCGGCGTGCCATCCGGGGGAGGCCGACTCATCGCCTGCCTGAAACAGAACAAGGACTCGCTGTCGGACAAGTGCAAACAGGCCGCTGCTCAGGCCTCGAAAATGGCCGCCGAGCCGGTCAACTAAGCATGATGAAGAACACTGCGACCGTAAAATACTTCCTCATCACACTTGCGCTCATGCTGCAGCCCGGCCCCTGGGCGGGCGCGCAAGCGCCCGCACCTGCGGCGCGCGCCACCTGTGCCGGCAGCGGCTTCCTTCCAGGCCCCGCAAACTACAAATCAGTGGAAGCACTGCCGGATCACCGGGTGACGTTTCGCCTGTGTGCGCCGAACGCCGCATGGGTAACGGTGACCAGCTCCGACCTCGCCGAAGTGATTCCGTTCGGTGGGGGGCTGCCCATGACGCGAGACGGGCAGGGACTATGGAGTGTGACCACCCCGGTGCCGGTGGCACCGGACACCTATCGCTTCAGCTTCAATGTCGACGGCGTGCCGGTTCCTGATCCCCAGGGCACGACATTCTCACTCACGCGCGTTGGGCAATTCAGCACCTTTGAGATGCCAGGGGCGGAAGGGGCCTATCAGACCTATGACCAGGCCGTCCCGCACGGGATCGTGTCTGTGATCGACTATTGGTCTGCCGCGCTCGGCGGCATGCGCCGCGCCCACGTGTACACGCCACCCGGGTATATGCGCGACAGCGCACACTATCCCGTGCTGTACCTTGTTCACGGGGCCGGTGACAGCGATGACAGCTGGATATCCGTGGGTCACGCCCACTATATTCTCGACAATCTGATCGCGGCCGGAAAGGCAAAACCGATGATCGTGGTGATGCCCTTCGGCCATACCCCGGAGCGGCCGGGTGCGAACATATTGGCGAACCCCGATTTCGCGCAAGACTTCCTGAAGGTTCTGATTCCCTATGTCGATGAGCACTTTCGCACCATTGGCAAGCCATCTGCACGTGCCATGGCAGGCCTGTCAATGGGCGGTGCGCATACCCTGCAATACGGATTGACGCATTCGGAGCTATTCAGCTATGTCGGCATCTTCAGCATGGGACTCATGAACGCAGAGCAGATCGCCTCCTACGAGGCCGTCAACGCTCAGGCACTTTCACAATCGGGCAAGTCAATGAAGCTGGTGTACTACGCAGTTGGCAACAAGGACTTCCTGTACGCCTCGGTCGCGCCGACCCGCGCAATGATGGACAAGTATGGCATCAAGTACGTCTATCACGAGAGTGATGGCGGCCATACCTGGATCAACTGGCGGCGCTACTTTGCTGATTTCGCCCCACGTCTGTTTAGGTGAGCACCTGCACGCGCGGAAATAGGATCTGCCTCTACGCCTTGCTGCTCGGCCTTGCCGTGTGCGTCGGCGCGCGCGCCGGAGTCCTCGAGGCGCCGGGCGAGGATCTGGAGGTATCACTGGTCACCTATGGTCCCGGCGCGATTTACTGGGAGCGCTTTGGCCATGACGCGATCCGGATACGTGACCGCGTCTCCGGGGAGTCAGGAGACTTCAACTACGGGGTGTTCGATTTCCAGGACAGTGCCTTCATCTGGAACTTCGCGCGTGGCCACATGCGCTACATGATCGACGTCGGATCCAGTGACATCAACCAGCAGGACTTCATTGACGAGGGCCGTTCGGTCCTTGAGCAGCGGCTCGCGTTGTCGGCTGCCCAGGCGACAAATCTGCGTGCGTTCCTGCTGTGGAACCTGCGGCCGGAAAACCAGAGTTATGACTACGACTATCTCACCAGGAACTGCTCGACACGCATCCGCGATGTGTTGAATTCGGTGCTGGGCGGCGCACTGCAACCGCTGCTGACCGCGCGGCCGGCACCGCTGACCTATCGCCAGCAGATCGACCGCCTGATGAGCGCGCAGCCCTGGCTGATGCTGGCAATGGACCTTGGGCTCGGCCGATCGGCGGACCAGCCCCTGAACGAATGGCAGGAAAGTTTCGTGCCGATGGTGCTGGCGCGGGAACTACGCAGCATCCGCATATCGGACGGTCACGGCGCCGTCCACTCGCTGGTCGTAAGCGAGCGTGAACTCGCGCCCAATCACGTGACGCCACCCGGCAGATTGCCGCCGGATCTCAAGGTGCCGCTGGGCATAGCCGGTCTGGCACTCGCCATCGTAGTGCTGGCCTCAAGAGCTCGGCTGCCAACGCTGTACGGGTCTGTGGTAGTCGCTTTTCTTATTTTTATGGGATTCCTGGGCACGATCCTGCTTGCGCTCTGGGCACTCACGACGCATCACGCTGCATGGCAGAATGCGAATCTGCTCGTGTTCAATCCTTTCGCATTCGCCATGGTCGGTGCCGCGTGGCGCTCGCGGGGCGGAATGGATGGCGGCTTACTTGCGCGAATTGTGGTCGCAATTCAAGTCTGTGCCGGGATGCTGGGGCTACTGCTGCATCTCCTGCCGGGCACCGCCCAGCAGAACCTGCCATGGCTGCTGTTCGCGATCCCGGTTTGGCTGGCTATCGCCGTCGGCTTCTGGCGAGGAGCCCGAAGCTGAGCGGAGTGGCTTCAATCCAGCTCGCCGACGTGAATCACGACCTTGCCAACGTGACCGCCGGACGCGAGATACCGCAGTGCCGACCCGATGTCGCGCATTTCAAAAGTCCGGTCGATCACCGGCCTGATCTGCAGCGCTTCGATGGTGCCGATCATTCGTTCGAGCATTTCAACTGATCCTGCCACGATGCCCTGAAGGGTGAGCGTCTTGCGCAGGATCGGCAGCGTGTCGAAGGTGCCATACGCTCCCGTCAACATGCCGATGACACTGATGGAACCTCCGACCGCGGCCGACTTGATCGATTGGTCAAGGGTACCCGAGCCGCAGGTCTCAATGATGTGATCGACGCCGATGCCACCGGTGAGTTCGAGCACCAGATGGCTCCAGTCACTGTGTTGTTTCCAGTTGATCACATGCGCTGCGCCGAGTTCGCGCAGGGCACGGGATTTCGTATCGCTGGAGGTGGTCGCGATCACGCGCGCCCCCGCGGCAATCGCAAACTGCAGCGCGAATATGCTCACCCCTCCGGAGCCTTGCACGAGCACGGTCTTCCCGGGCTTGAGGTTGCCGCTTTCGAAAAGCGCATTCCACGCGGTCAGCGCGGCGTAGGGCAGCGTCGCCGCCTCCTCGAAGGAGAACTCTTTCGGGAAGCTGACGAAACTGCGCTCATCACCGGTGAAGTACTGGCCCAGAACTCCGTCGATCCGGCTACCCAGCGCAGAGGCCAGCATCTCATCGGCGAAGGCACCATTGATCCACGCGGGCAACGGCGTCGCCACCACGCGGTCGCCAATTCCGAAGCGGCGGGCCTCCTGCCCCGTGGCAACCACTTCGCCGGCGCCATCGCACAGCAACACCAGGGGCAGCGGGGCAACGGGTGAGAATTCCCCGCGGGCTATGAGCAGGTCACGATGGTTCAGTGAGGCGGCGCGTATGCGCACGCAGATATCCGTGGGACCAAGCCTTGGCAGGGGTCTGGCGCTGATGACGATATTGTCGAGCCCAAAGGCGTTCAGCTGAGCGACGACATTCGCGCGTGGTACGTATCCTCTCGCAATCATGGCGCTAGCTTATGACTGGAGATTTCCCGATAAAACCCTGTGGCGCGTGACGCTGCATTTCACAATAGGAAACCTGGCCCCCCGGGGAGACCCGGCGGGCGGCCTCGGTCGCGAGGTGCGGATCGCCCGCAGCTGCACTTCAGTAATCTATGCTGAAACCAATCAGATTGAAGACCCATGCCACCCAAAGCACCAGCAGCGCCGAAAGCACCAGCACGATGCTCCATGTCTTAGCCGGCCAGCGGCGCGCACCGCTCCAAACGGCACGCAAATTCCACAGCATCAAACCCGCGCCGCCGATGAACGCAACAAATCCAAAGCACTGCGCTATTCGTACCTGAGAATCGGGCACACCAAGGCTGGTAATCTGCTGGGTCACGGTGACCGCCCAGAACATCCAGGCAGCCACTATGACCAGCGCCGCCAGCTTGCTGCCGCGATAGGCCTGGTACGACCTTGCATCCAGATTCATAGGGGTGCCGCGGACCCGGCGCACGATTGCAACAATCGGCCAAGCCAGCGCCGTAAACAGCAATGCACTGATGCTCAGGCCGACTGCGGGTAGCACCCACGCCGCGTTTTGATACCACGGCGGCCGCAATGCCACGCTCGGCGTTGATTCGTTGGAGCCGAGCATCACCGCGCGGCCATCGGCCATTCGTGCGGCGACGCGCAGATGAGCGTCGGCATCCGTCCAGACGAAGGGCGAGGTCTCGATCCAGTGCACTGGCCTGTCAGCGCGCCCAAGCCTTGGAAAAACCAGCTCTCCCTTGACGTTGACACTGACTCTTCCCTGCGCCCCCGGGGACAACTCCAATATGGCGGGAAACCTCGTCTGTGAACGCCGGGAACTCATCCAGTAGCCAGTCAGCAGTCGGGCATGCGCAGCGGCAGTCGTGGCATCCACCCGCTGAGTTTCGGCGGGTCCCGGAAAATAACGGTCTGCGAAGGCATTGAAAAGGGCCGTGCGCAGTGGGCCCACCGCTCCTTGATTCCCCTGGCTGTTGAAAGAAAAGAACAGGCCAACATCTTCCTTCAGGAACAGATGCAAGGCGGAGTGAAACCATGAGGTATCGCCCGAATGACCGATCACCTCACGTCCGTTGATGTTGGTTTCATAGAATCCGAGTTCCATGCGATCTATGCCTGGCAACACGGTGAGCGGGCTGTTGTGCATCAGTTGGGCGGTGCGCTCGCCCAGGATGCGGTTGCCCATGTATTCCCCGTCCTGCAGATGGGCAATCATGAAATGGGCCATGTCATCGCCCGAGGAGGAAAGGGCGCTAACCGGTACCGGCCGCGTCAGCTCGAACTTGCGCGGTGGTTGGGAGGCCCTGGCATAGCCCTGCGACATCAGCGGCGCGAGCGCCGCCGGCAGCGGTTCGCGGAATGTCGAGTGCTGCATATCAAGCGGCTGGAAAATGTGCTTTTCAATGTAGGCGTCGAAGGGCTCGCCGGAGACGCGCTGCACGATGTAGCCGGCGAGCGTGCCGCCATAGTTTGAATAGGCGGGTATCGCGCCCGCTGGGAATATCCGCGCCGGGGTCCAGCCCTTGAGCCATGTTTCATAGGTCTGAACCTGTGGATCATCGGCCAGCAGGTTCCTGAACACTTCCTCGAATCCCGCCGTATGCTGCATGAGATTGCGCATGGTGATTGGCGCGCCGTCGCGTGGCGGAATCTTGAAGTCCAGGTACTGATTGACGTCAGCATCCAGATCTATTTTCCCCTGCTCGACCAACTGCATTACGGCCGTCCAGGTAAGCAGCTTCGAAACAGATGCCAGTCGGAAGAGGGTGAGTTTCGGATCTACCGGTGTGTGCTTTGCGACATCGGCGAAACCGTAGCCATGCTCGGCGAGGACCTTGCCGTCCTTGACCACCACCACTACGGCGCCTGCAATGTCTGCGGCATGCATGGCAGGCGGCAAATAGCTGTCCAGCCATGCCGAAACGTCTGCCTCGGTGAGAGCAGCGCTCGGCGCTGCGGCCGCGTTTGCTGACAACGTGCCGGCCGTCAGTGTCAGAGCAGCCGCCAGAATCTTCAAGGTACGCATGACATCCCCCCTATGCGAAGCTTTTTTTGGGCGCAGGCATCCGCAGACGGCGCAGTGGCTGTCACCAGGACGGCGCGTGGAGGCGCGCAGCTAAACCCGGCGGCGAGACCGCGACGGCTGGTTATTCGGGTCGAATCTGATGAGGATCGGAGAATGCCTCCGGGATGGTCCGGACCATCGAGGCATCATCGATCGAGAGGTAAATCTCCGTGGATGATATGGCTTGGGAGCGCAGTTGTTCAAAGCCGCGTGCCAGGAAGAATCCTTGGAAGCTGGCGAGGACAACGAACGTCAAAGCGTGTCGGGAACGCGCTGACAGATCAAATGACAGTTCACCCAATAGCGACTTATAACGGCCGACGCCCCGAACGGTGCGCACTGCGGGGAGTCGGAACTCGCGCGCTATGACGGCGGTTGCCCAGGAGCAGCCAATCGCGAAGCGCAGACGGCACAGGCTTCCAGATCGGTATTCGAGTTCCGCCAGCCACTCTTCTCGCAGTCTTTCTGAATGCAGCTCTGGTGCGTTGTGCGCGGCGCGCAATATGAGCCGGTAGGCAAGATCGGACAACTCCTGGCGCGTTGTCACGTGGTGAAGCCCCGTCCGAAGTCCGGGAAGACTTCGCTGGCACGGGCAAGGCCGCTTTGCGTCAAGCGGTACAACCGGCGGCGCGGGCGGCCCACGAGGGCCGGATCGACGGCTTCCCAGCGACTGACCAGCCAACCGGCCGATTCCAGCCGCAGCAGTATCGGATACAGGGTGCCGGAAGCCAGTTTGCCGCGCTTCTGCACGTCGCTCCCCGCAAGATCTGCCGTCGGGTTTTCAAGAAACGCGTCCAACACCCGAAGCGTCTGCAAGGAGATGCGAACGTCCTTGATTGGCTTACCCATGATCGAAAGTCTACATAGGGATGTGCCGGAACACAAGACCGGAAAATGCGCTCAGCCGGACCACCGGTTTTGACGCAGATCCTTCCACGGACCGCCATCTAGGTAGCGCTCGGGATAAAGAGCCTTGGAACGCGGGTCTTCCGCGGTGTCGAGCTGCAGGACCATCCACTTTGGATAGGGAACGCCCGGATCCGACGCCGCGTCCAGCAGCCGGACGTCCTCGTCCGAGAGCCGAAGATCGATGGCACGGATGTTATCTTCCAGTTGCTCGGCCTTGCGGGCCGCGACGATCACGCTGCTGACGGCAGGCCGTCCCAGTACCCACGCCAGTGCCGTACGGGCCGGGCTTGCCTCATGACGGCGGGCCACCTCGCTCAGGGTTTCCACGACGCGGTAGCCCAGCTCCTTCTCGAAGGGCACGAACGCGCCGGCCTCCGCAAAGCGTGTGCCGGTAGGAGCGGGATTGGCGCGGCTGTACTTGCCTGAGAGGAAGCCGCCGGCCAGCGGGCTCCACACCAGGATGCCGATCTTGTGGTACTCGGCGAAGGACTGGAACTCGTGCTCGAGGCCACGGCCGACGAGGCTGTAGTACATCTGGGCCGTCACGTATTTCTCCAACCCCAGGCGCTCCTGCAGCATGAGGGCGGTGGCCGCTTGCCAGGACATGAGATTGGACAGGCCGATATAGCGGACCTTCCCCTGGCGCACAACGTCATCGAGCGTTCGTAACGTCTCCTCGAGCGGCGTGTTGCTGTCCCATCCATGCACCTGGTAGAGGTCTATGTAATCGGTCTGCAGGCGCCTGAGACTGTCCTCGACTTCACGCATGATGTTCACGCGGGTCGCGCCGCTTCGATTGAGATTGGTGCCCATGGGAAGCCGGACTTTGGTGGCCAGGACGATCTCCGTCCGCACGCCCTTCAAGGCATGACCCACCAGGGTTTCGCTCTCGCCAAGACTGTACACGTCAGCGGTGTCAATGAAGTTGATGCCCCTGTCCAGGGCGAGCTTCACCATGCGCGTGGTGTCCTCCTGGCCGAGATTGCCCATGTTCATCTTGCCGCCGAACTGCATCGTGCCAAGCGCCACTTCGCTCACGATGAGTCCGGTATTCCCCAGTTTCCTGTACTTCATTTGACGTGCTCCTTATCAACCGGCGCCCAGGTGTTGTCGGGCTGATACCTGCTCATCGCCCCGGCGACCTTCGTCGTCCCTGGGCCGAGATCCTTTTCGGACAGACCGCCATCCTGCGTGACTATGAAGGTCATTACACCAGAGGAGCGGTATACGGCGGGGTAGGCGACGGCCGCCAAGCCGCCGTCCGAAGTGGCTAGCGTATGGAAGTAGTAGCCATGAAACAGAATCGGCTTGCGCATATTCTTTGCCGCAGGCGTCTCTCCCGTGAGCAGTGAACTGCACATCCCGATTGCCGCCAGTTCGTTCTCGCCTATCCGTCGAAACAGTATCTCTTCGGATCCGGCGTCGGGACTGAACCGCCACACGCCATTCTCAAGCACCAGCGGAATGGGAAATGCCCAGTTTTCCGCGCCGACGATCAAGGTCGCCGTGGCGTCGTGGCTGCGCGACCAGCGATGCATTTCGCGATACTTCTGCACAAAGTATTGGCGGTCAAGTGCATCCTGCGCCGCATCTTCCGCACTGATGAGCGCTTTGCCGCCGCCAAGTATCTGGGTCATGGCGCGCTCGTCCTGTGCGCCGACGGCGGCAACCAGCGCGCGACTCGCATCCTGGGGCGAGGCGAAGGTCGCCTGGCTTGGCGATGCGGCCAGGCACGGTCTGATGGTCGTGGCCATGGCCAGGAGCAGCGCCAATGCCGCGAGCGCCACGCCAGCCTGTGTTGTTCCCCGCACGGCAGGTAATCCGGACTCAATCTGTGTTGCACGCATCGCAGCCGACTCCTTTGACCGAAACAGCCGATTCTCCGGCACCGGGTTCATCGATGACCTCCGCCGCCACCACCATGAAACCCGCCACCGCCATGAAATCCTCCACCACCATGGAATCCTCCTACACCACGGGCACCCCCGCCAAAGCTGGATCTGCCGCGATTTGAGAAAGCGCCCGTAAAGCCGCCGTGGTTGAATCCGCTGAATGCACCGCTGTGCATGCCCGAGGAGCGGGCGAAACCGGCGGAGCGATTGAAATCCCCGCGTTCGCCAGCGAAGCCGAAGCCATGGCCGTGGTTGAAGTCACCGCTGTGGGAAACGTAGGGATGACCGCCGTGCCACACGTCATGCCCGTGCCAGTCCGCCCGCCAGTGGTGCCATCCCCAGCCGAATCCGCCATAGAGACCGATGCCGATCCCGAGGCCCCATCCAATGCCGGGACCGTCGAAGTAGAATCCGGGATACCAGGCCCAGTCGTCATAGGGATCGAGCGGGTCGCCGTAGACGACCCACGGGTCGTATTCTGGAATGTAGACCACATCCGGATTGGTGGGTTCGATCGAGATTGCATCGTCCTGGGTGGTGACGGACTCCTGCGGGGTGCTTTTGAGATTGCCCGCCTGTTGTGCCCGCTGACGCATCACCTGGATCGCATCGAGCACCGGTTGCTGCCCATCCAGATAGGCCTCCCCAAGTGCGGAGGTCCACGACAGGTTCTTATCCAGCATGCCGAGTAGCCCCGGGAACTGAGTGAGCGCCTTGACGCTTGGATCCCAGGGCTGTGAGTCGACCGCGTGGGCGAGCGCATCGCCCTTCAGATCCTTCTGTTGCTGCAGCCAGCGGTCCGCCTCCACGACCTGCGACGGGTAGGTGGCTCCGGCCAGAATCTGCGCCACCAACCCATCCGGGTATAGGGCAATCGGCGCGACCAACTGCTGCAATTGCTCGGCTGACTGCTGCGGCGCTGGCGCCTGCGGTGGTGCCGACACGGGTGTGGCGGGTGCGTAACTTTCCGCGCCGGTCTGGTCCAGCTCGGTGGCGCAGCCAGCCGCAAAGCGCCCCAGCACAATGGAAATGGTGAGCAGAAATGTGAATGTTCGTAGCGACCGTGTCATGGCTGATGCTCCGCGTCGAGAGGTCATGGCGCATTTGGGGATGCCGCCGGATGGGGAACAATGCTCAGGTGCACCAATTGCCCAGTGATTACCGGGCGCCACCGCCGCGCTACATTTGAAATGATCGGTGTCTGTGTTGCGGACGGAATATTACGCACCGATCCTGAAATGATCGGGCGTCAGGTCGTGGCTAGCTTGGTCGGCGTGAACATTTACGCCCTCTCGAGGAGACTCTCATGATAATCAGTCGAATTGTGGCCGTGGTCGCCGGTGTGCTGATAACCGCCTTGGTATTTGGCGCAATTGTGTACGCGTAGGGTGCCTAGCTTGTAGACACTTCCGGGGGACTACGCCGGCTCGCCCAGAACGCCAGCGCCGGTGCGATGGCGTGATCGTAAAGGGTGACGGCAAGCGATCGCAGCAGTGGCAGGCCGACAAGCCTCGACAGCCATCGGTACCGTGGCATGGTCGACCACAGCGCCATCAAAGCGGGCATGCCACTCAAAATGCTGCCGTCGGCGCAGCGCAGGTAAACGCGGCGTTCCAAGTGCTCCTGACGCAAGCCGCATTGGGCGAGGGCATCGGGCTGTTGGGCGGCGGCAATGAACTGGAAGCCGGGTTGCGCATCGGCACAGAGCCTCGCGTAATGCGTCATTTCGGCGTTGCAAAGCGGGCATTCCCCGTTGAAATAGATGTCCGCGGCTGCCGTACCGATGGGCTCATTGCGCAACAGGTGGGCAAACGTCGCGCGGATTTGGCTGTGACGGAACTTGAATCCCACAGCCAGTGCGCGAGTCGGGACGACTCGCTGGCCGTCCACCAGGAGCTGGGCCATTTCGCCCAGCGCGTACCTGATGAACGTCGCGGGAACGCGCAACCACAGCGGGCGCCCGAGAGTGCTGGCCAGTGCAGCCTGGAACTGCCGGTGAGTCACCGGCGCTGGTGAAACGGCATTCACCGCGCCACTCAGCCGCGGCGTATCGAGGGCAAATTCGAAAAGCCGGACCAGATCGTCGATGTGGATCCAGGACACCCACTGCCGACCGTTGCCGAGCACGGCCCCGAGCGCAAGCCGCACGGGTCTTGCGAGCTGCGGCAACGCGCCACCGTCCCGGCCCAGCACCAGACCCATTCGCATCCGTACCAGTCGTGCACCGAGCCGCGCGGCGGCTCGGGCGGCTGCCTCCCATTCCTGGCACAACTGCGACTGGAATTCCTGCGTCGGCCGAGCCTGCTCATCGAGCAGTTCCTCGCCCCGGATACCGTAGTACCCAATGGCGCTGGCACTGACAAAGACGCGGACCGGGCTCGACAGTCGGCCCATGAGGGTGGTCAGTGCGCGCGTGGTGTCGATGCGGCTGGCCACCAGACGCCGCCGGCGCGCCTTGGTCCAGGGCATCGACAGGATAGGAGCGCCGGCGAGATTCACCATCGCGTCTATCTGGACAGAAGAGTCCAAGCCGTCCAGGTCGGTGATGACCCGTACGTGTGGGCCGAACCGATCCAACGCGATCTCAGGGTTGCGCGTGAAGACGATCACCTTGTCCCCGCGCCGGATGAGTTGCGGTACCAGATGCCCGCCGATAAAGCCCGTGGCGCCACTGACCAGGATGGTTCGGGGTGTCGCACTGTGTCCCGCCGCAATCGGATTGCGCACCCATTCGGGCGGTCGACGAAGTCTCAGCACCGCGATGGCATTGCGCACGGACCACGCCAGTGCGCCGGCACCAAACAGAGTGAATATCCATGAGAACGGGTGCGTGGTCGCGATTACGGCCACCGGCAGCTTGGACCAGCCGCTGAGCATGGGCACCACGAAGGCCAGTACCGCACCGTAGTTCAATGCCATGAGGGTGTGGAGCACGCGCTCCGAGGGCGGCAGATGGCGGGTCTTGTCCTCGACAACGAAGTCCACGAGGGTGACTGCGATTTCCAGAGCAAGCACCCCGCCGACCAGTGCGGCCCATGCTCCCTGCCAGCGGTACCAGGCGAGGGCAAGGAATACGTACGCGTACAACAGTTCGCGCAAGGCATGCAATGTCAGTTCATTGGCGGCACTGCGCCGTGCTGGGAGTCGCTGCGTAATCTCGTGGTGCCAGAGATTGTCCGCTCCCCCCATCAGCGCCTGAATGGTAATCAGTGTGAACGCGGTACCCATATCAACCTCCTGAGGAATGGAAGCATCCGGTTTGGTGGAAGAGCTCACCGAAAAGGGGATGAGTGACAGTCATGGTGAAGCGAAACCAGCCATTGGCCAAGTCCACATGCTCGACATGCGTGATGCCGGGCGAAAGCCAATGCGGTAGCACGAGACGGATGCGCCCGAGCCGCGGAAGACAAAATTGGAAGTAATAGTGATGGCTGACGAAGTGCAGGACGGCAGCCGCTTCGTATACCTTCAGGGCCATGCACAGGCCTGCCGGCAGCTCCTCGACCAGTGCACCGCCAGATTCGACGACCTTGGTGGAGCTTACGATTGAAGGCCGGCGGTTGTGCCAACGATACTCGCGTCGCCATTCGACACCTGCCTGCGTTGGCTGAACGCGCACGACCGCCGGAACGTTCCGCCCGGTGTGGGGTACCACCGGAGTTCCAATGAGCCGACAGATCCAGGCGACCAACAAGCCGAACGAACTGGCACGGATGACCTCAAATTCACCTGAGTAGTTGACCACTTGAGCCGAGTCTTTGAATCTTTCCCGGACCGCCGCTGGCAGCCGCGCCCAGGCGGCCGCGCCGAGCAGGTCCTTCAGATTATGTGGGGCCGGGCCCGATACGCGGGCCACGTTCGCCTGTGATTCCATTCGGAGTACTTCGGCGTGACCCATGATTGCCGATCCGTCCCGTCAGTCACCGATAAACTTGGCGATCTTCTGACCCATGCGCATCATTTTCATGAGCGTTTTCTGGGGCAGTCCCACGATCGAGGTGTACCACCCCATCAAGGTCTCCATGAATTCCAGCTGTCCGAGGATCTGCTCCCGGACATGGCGTGGCGTCTCCGTGTCCGATTCGAGTTCCAGGGCACACTCCTTCAGGAAGCCCACGGTGGGATCGAGTTCGCGCTGCTTGCGCCCGGCGACGATGACGCGCACGACCTCCCAGGGATCGCGTTGTGCGACAAAGAAGTCACGCCGGTCGCCCAACGTCTGGGTGACATGGACCAGCTTCCAGGTGACCAATTCCTTCAGGCCGACGCTGACGTTGGAACGTGCGATCCCCAAGGTTTCGGCGATTTCATCGGCATGGACGGGCTGGGGGGAGAGGTACAAGAGTGCGTGGATCTGCGCCACGGAGCGATTGATGCCCCAGCGGGTGCCCATTTCGCCCCAGTGGACGATGTAGCGCTGCATGACCGGTGTGAGTCGCATGGTATTTCCGATGTTTCAGTCTATACAGAAATAATAGACCAATCGGAAATGTTGTCAAGACGGCGGTGGCCGCTTTTGTGAACGCTCCACTTGTCATATTCAGGGCAGTCGCGGGCTGATCAGGCAGTCACGGCGATGCCGACATCGGATCATTCATCCGGATGCAGCTTCTTGTACGCCGACAAATCCTTGAATAGGTCACTTCGCGGGCCGGGGTTGCCGGTACATTGTGTATGCGTCAAGGCCAGATGCGCGAAAGCGTTCGGCGTGCCCAGGGTCGGCGGCTCTGATACCAGGAAACAGCGGTCGCTTACCCACACCACCAATTCACCGGTCGTCAGAGTGTACTGCTCGCCAGCGTGATGGAGCGGCGGCGTCCACAATGAGTGGGGTTCCGATGGCACCTCGCCAGTCGCCCTTCCTTGTCGCACTCGGTCGGTGTAGACATCGGCGGCTGCGCTGTGAAGTTCTGACATCCAATCGACAGCCGACTGGGGCGCGCTCGAGGTGGGATTCGGACTCGTCGTTATCGGTGACACCGTTTCAGGGGTGGGCAAGGGCACCTGAGGTGCCTGGATCGCCGACGTACTCTTTGGTTTGACCTTGGTTGGCGGTGGTCGCGGGACTACTTCGGCGGGAACGAAGAATAGTGTCGACCATACCGGCGTATCGTCCTCGTATTCACGTCTCGCGCCCCGGGCGTGGATGAATACCTCCAGGATGAGGACGTGCAAGGCACCGACGATAACAATCGCGATGTAGCGACGTCTGTCTGCCTGAGACATCCCATGGTCCCCACTTCGCCGTCACTGCAGACCTCGGGTAAAGGCGCAGTTCGCTGCAACTCTATGAGTGTCTGGATCGGCGGAAGTTCCTCACGAGCTCTGGCCCCAGACCTTGATCGCCTCGGTGACGTCAGCCTTGGGGCCCAGGGTTTGCGATGCCGCGGTCATCTGCGCGGCGCTGAGCTCGAGCATCGGCGCGTGGATTTTCAGGGCCGCGGCCAGCCCGGCGGCAATCCTGACGTCCTTGGCGGCCAGAGCCAGCAGAAACCCGGCCGCGTGGCGGCCGGCGATGACGTGATCTTTCATCGACAGTTCGCTGTGAAAGGTCCTGCCGGTCGAGACATTCAGGATATCGATCAGCTGATTGGGATCAATCCCGAAACGCTTGCCGATCAGCAGCGCCTCCGAAGTCGCCTCGAAGGCCGCGGCTGAAACATAGTTATTGAGCGCCTTCATCGCATGACCAGCGCCCAATGCACCGACTTCAAACAGGCGCTTGCCCAGCAGTTCGAGCACGGGCCGGGCGCGCGCAATGGCGGCAGGCTCGCCACCGATCATGATCGTGAGGGTGGCATCCGTCGCGCGCGGCACGCCGCCCGACACCGGGGCATCGACGAGCGAGAGACCCAAGCCTGTCAGGGTTGCGCCGAGTTCACGCGTGCCCTCGGGCTCGGACGAACTCATGTCGATGACCAGAGCGCCCCGGGGTAACTGGGCGGCGATTCCCTGAGGTCCGACCAATACCTCGCGCACGATCGCGCCGGTCGGGAGCATCGTTACGATGATGTCGGTCCCGCGGAAGTCTTGCGGCCCCTGGGCAATTCGCACCGTGGCGTCGGCGGCCAGACGCTGCGCCGCGGCCATGTCGACATCAAACACGGTAAGGGCATGCCCGGCGCGCGCGACATGGGCCGCCATCGGGCGTCCCATTGCGCCCAAACCTACAAATCCGATGTTAATGTTGCCTCCCCGCAGTGCTCGTGGCCGTGGGCCTGCAGATGCGTAATTGTCGCAGTATAGGATGTCTGGTAGGAGGGCTCATGAAACTCACCGCGTCAGGGATTGTGGTTCTGGGTGCAGCGGCCGTACTCGGCCAGTCCGTTCGGGCGGCCGATTGCAACAAGGCCTGTCTCGAAGGGATCGCGGCCGCTTACCGCGCTGCGTACCTCAAGCATGACGTGAGCCTCGCGCCATTCGCGCCGCACGTGCGGTATTCCGAGAACAACGCCGAAATGACCTTTCCGGACGGTACCTGGGACACGGTCACGCAGGAGGTCGATACGCCACTGGTGCTGTCAGACCCGGCCACGGGCCAGATTGGCATCTATACCACTGTCCTGCAGCGCCAGACGCAGGGCTTCCTGGCGGTGCGGCTGCGCGTGCGCAACCGGCACATCACCGAGGTCGAGCACGTCATTGCCACCAAGCGCAATGTGAGCGCACCGCCCGTGCCCATGGGCGATGCCCTGCAATATCATCGCGATCCGGCCCTGCAAGCCATGGTTCCCGAGGCCCAGCGCCTGTCGCGGGCGCAGATCCGGCAGCTCGCCGATGGCTACTTCTCGACCCTGCAGTACAACACCGGCGAGATCCGCGGCACGCGGTTCGCCGCCGCTGCGGTGCGGCACGAGAACGGGATGCCTTACACCGACCTCGAGAAGGGCTTCAAGTCCGGCCGGTACCGCTACAACAACCGGGTGCGCGATCGCGACTGCTTCCTGGTGGATGAGGAGCGCGGCTTTACCATGTGCCGCGGCTTTATCGACCACAAGGGCGTGCTGGACGCATACACGATGACCGACGGGACCGCTGCCAAGTCCAACTACCAGGAGCCGCAGTCCTGGGGGTTCCTGGAGTCGTTCAAGGTCAACAAGGACGGCATCGTCGCGGTGGAAGCGACCTTCAGCGCCGTCCCGTACTACTTGCGCTCGCCCTGGACGAAAAAACCTGATCCCACCTACGATGCCTCAAAGTCGCCCGTTACGCGGGCGGGTGTGCCCGCCTCAGGCCCAGCATCGCAATAACGAAGATCGCCGCGGGTATCGCGAGACCGGCGATCACGTGGGTCGGCGCGACCCCCGCGGCAATCAGTGCGCCGCCGACCAGCGGACTGGCGACGGCACCCACCCGCGCTATTGCCGAGGCCCAACCACTACCGGTCGCGAGGATGCTCGACGGATATAGCCTTACTGCCAGCGACACGATCGCGAATATCGAACCTCCGGTGCAGGCTCCGATCAGCAGCAGCAGGGCACCCCAGGAAAAAAAGCCCGACGGGACGACCAGAAATAGCAGCAGGGCCACGGCATTGACCGCGAAGCCTGCGGCGAGCGTGCGTTCGGCACCGAATCGGTCCATCAGCCAGGCGAGCGACAGTCCCCCCACGATGCCGCCCACTTGGTTGAACGCCATCGCCCGGATCGCCTGCGCCGGCTGCCAGCCGGCCGAAGTCAGCAGCGTTGGCAGCCAGCTAACGAGCAGATAGAGGATGAAGGAATTCATCGCATAGCTGAGCCACAACAGCAGCGTCGAGGTCCGGTAGCACGGCTTGAACAAGTCGCGCACCGAACCTGCCAGCGCTTCGGTAGCAGGTCTGAGGTAAACCGTCGCGGCGACCACCCCCGGGGCGATGTTCCTGAGAATGGTGGCGATGGCGGCATTGTGCGGACGACGGTGGAGCAGGAACTTGATCGACTCCGGACCCGTCGTGATCAGCGCGATGCTCAGCGCCAGTGGGAACGCACCGCCGACGACGAATGTCGCCGGCCAGCCGTAACGGGCGATGACGGTGGGCACGAGCAGTCCCGCCACCAACGCACCCGTTGCCGTATTGCAGTAGGCCAGCGTAATCAGGCTCGCACGCCGGCGACGCGGCATGAAGTCCGCGGTCAGGGAATAGGCATTGGCGAGGCTCGCACCCAGCGCCGCGCCGGTGAAGAGCCGGCACAACCCCATTTGCAGCGGGTTGTGCGCGAATGCCGTGGCCAGGGAGGAGGCGCCGACGACCGCCAACATGGCAGCCAGCACGGTGCGCCGACCGTAACGATCGCCCAGGGGCGCCAGCAACGCCGCGCCCACTCCCATTCCCAGGAGGGAGGCCGACAGCGCCATGCTTAACGAGGCGGGGGCGATTCCCCATGCCTTGGTCAGCGCGGGCACGGTGAGCGCCAGGTCTTGAAGGCTGTAGCCATCACACAGCACGGCCAGCGCGCACAAAATGAGCACGTACTTCTGCAGCCCGGACAGCGGATGGGCGTCGATCAGATCGTCGATCTCGATGCCTGAGAGAGGCGCCGGGTTGGAAACTGGCTCGAGCAGTGAAATTGCGACGCTCATGCGCCTGCCGGGGGTGGCAGTCGGCGCAACCGCGAAGTCTGCTTCAACATGGTTTCAGCTTCGCCGATATTTGCCGAATTGGGAAGTCGCACCAGCCGCCTCGCGATCGATCAGGGCACGTTTGCGCTCGACGCCCCATGCATAACCCGACAGCGAGCCGTCGTTGCGCACCACGCGATGACAGGGGATCAGTACGGCAAGCTTATTGGCCGCGCAGGCCCCGGCGACGGCGCGCATGGACTGCGGCGCGCCGATCTTGCGCGCGATCTGCGAATAACTCGCCGTCTTGCCGGGTTTGATATTACGCAGCGCCCGCCACACGCGCTGCTGGAAGGCAGTCCCCCGCACATCAAGCGGCAGGTCGAGGCCGATCGCAGGCGCCTCAACCAGCCCCACGACCCGCGCGACCAGCGCCTCATAATTCGCGTCCCCGCCAATAAGGCGCGCTTTGAGGAACCGATCCTGAAGGTCGCGCGCCAGCCGCTGCGGGTCATCACCGATCAAGACCGATACCACGCCTTTCGTGCTCGAGGCCACCAGAATCGCACCCAGGGAAGACTGGCCGACGGCAAAGCGAATTTCCTCGTTGGTTCCGCCCGTGCGGAAGCGGCTCGGCGTCATACCCAGCATGTCGGCCGATTTCTCATAGAAGCGTCCGCTGGAATTGAAGCCTGCGTCGTACATTGC
>DATHOA010000312.1:0-11181 GCA_035485475.1 Steroidobacteraceae bacterium
CGGGACATCGCTGTGCTGGTTCACGAATTCGGGTTTTCGCTGCGCGCCACGGGGGTGCTGGACATGTTTCCGCACACCACTCATGTGGAATCGCTGGCGGTATTGACACCGCCAAAAGGGTAAGTCGAGGGAGTGACGACATGACACTGGGCCCGCTGATGATCGACCTGGTGGGACCTACGGTCCTGCCGGAGGAGCGCGACATGCTCGCGCATCCGCTCGTCGGCGGCGTCATCCTGTTCACACGCAATTACGAAAATCCCGAGCAGCTGTTGCAGTTGACGCGCGCGATTCATGCCGTGCGCAGTCCGCCACTGCTCATCGCGGTCGACCATGAGGGTGGTCGCGTGCAACGCTTCCGCGATGGTTTTTCGCGGTTGCCGCCGGCGCGCCGCCTCGGGCAGCTGTTCGACACCGATCACGCCGCGGGTCTGAGCGCCGCCCGCAGCATGGGCTGGCTGATGGCGGCCGAGCTGCGTGCGCACGGTGTCGATCTGTCCTTCGCACCGACCGTCGACCTGGACTATGGTTTGAATGAAGCCATCGGCGATCGGGCGCTACACCCGACGGCCGAGGTGACCGCGCAGCTGGCAGTTGCCTACATGGTGGGTATGCGCGAGGCCGGTATGGCGGCGACGGCCAAACATTTCCCGGGTCATGGCGCGGTGCTCGCCGACTCCCATTTCGCACTGCCCGTCGATCGGCGCGAATTGACCGATCTGGATCAGGATCTCGCGCCCTATCGCCTGCTCATCGCGAATGGGCTGCCGGGCGTCATGGTCGCGCATATCCTGCTGCCGGCCGAGGACGCCGCACCGGCCAGTTTGTCGGCGCGCTGGATCCGGGGCGTGCTGCGTACCGATCTGAACTTCCAGGGTGCGGTCTTTACCGACGACCTCAGCATGCACGCGGTGGCTGCTGACAGCAGTATCGTCGAGCGCTGCCAGCGCGCACTTGCGGCCGGCTGCGACATGTTGCTGGTATGCAATGACCCGGCATCGCGCGCGCAGGCATTGGCAGGCCTTGATGTGAGCCCGGATCCGGCCTCGCAGCTGCGACTGGTGCGCATGCGCGGCAGCGAGCGGCTATCGCCCACGCAGCTGCGCGACTCGCAGGCCTGGGGATCCGCCCAGCAACTGCTCGCCCGGCTGGCGGCGGCCCCGACCTTGTCACTCACGGCTGAAGGCTCATGAGTTCTGTGGCCGAAAGCGGCTGGCGCGATATCGTCGATCAGTCGCCGGAGGGCATCGTGGTCTGCGACGCCACGGCCGCGGATTGTCCGGTGGTGTATGCCAACGCGGCGTTCCTGCAATTGTCGGGCTATCCGCTGACCGCCTTGATGGGGCGCAACCTGCGGCTGCTGCAGGGGAGCGATCTGGACCAGGAGGGCCGCCAGCGCATCCGCGAAGCGCTGTCGCGCGGGGAACCGTGCCGCGTGCTCATGCGCAATTATCGACCCGATGGCGCGCAGTACTGGAACGAAATACTGATTCAGCCGGTGCGCGACGCGTCGGGTCAGCTGGTGCAGTGGATTGGCTACCACCGCGATACGCGCGAGCGCTTGCGCAGTCCGGAGAAGCTGCCGCTGGCGGGCCTGCCGGCCTGGATGCGCGAGGACCGGCTGACGGGCCTGCATTCGCGGGCGTATTTTGAAGAGCTGCTGCAGCGGGACTGGAACGTGGCGCAGCGCGAAGGCCATGAAATCGGCCTGACCTTTCTCGATATCGATGACCTGGGCACCTACAACGACATATTCGACAAGGCCAGCGGCGATGCCTGCATTCGCCGGGTCGCGCGGGTGATCACCGGTTCATATCGTCGCAGTGGCGACCTGATCGGTCGCTGGAATGGCGGGACCTTCGCGGTGCTCACCCAGGCCAATACCTCCGTGACGGCGGATGACTATGCACGGGTGGTGTTGCAGCGGGTGCGCGACTTGCTGATCCATCATCCCAGGGCCACCGCGAGCGGCCGGTATGTGACGCTGAGCGCCGGTGCGTGCACGCTGGTGCCGCCGCGCGAGCTGACGTTGCCGGCGTTCATCAACGCCTGCGCTACCGCCATGCAGCGTGCCAAGGGCAAGGGCAAGAATACGGCTTGCGCGACCGAGGCCGCGGACTTCGAGCAAGCCCCGGATGCGGGCGCCCCGACCAAGACGGCTGGTGCGGCGAGCTGAAGTCGCCGTCAGCGTCCGGCGCGGCGCGCTCCCTGGGCCGGGACGACCAGCGCAATCACGCCGAAGGCGGGCGAATCATAGTAGTTGCGCTCGTAATACTTCACCCGGTGATTGTCATTGAGGACAAACGTAGTGTTCGGTGCGGCCGCCAGACCCGCGGGGGGTGATGCGACCGTCAGGTTCAGCGCAAATCCCAGGTGCAGGAACTGGCCCCGCTCCAACGTCACGGTGCCGGCCAGCAGCGGATTGTCAAAACCGAGTTGCTGCAGGCTCATGCTTTCATGCGAGCCCCAGGGACTGGCGGTCTGGGCCCAGCCCAGGTGTGCGACGGGCACATAGGCACCACTGGATTTGATGCGCGCCTCGAGATCTGCGAGCTGAAATTCAGCCGGCGCGAGTGCCCGGACAAATCGGCCGCCGGCACCCTGCTGGCCCGCAGTGTCACTCACCGGAGCGCCCGTTTCCCCGTCCGCGGCCACGGGAACTGCCGGGGCGCGGGCGGCCTCGCTACTCCAGTCCTCGGGTGTGCCGAGGGTGGAGTTGGTGCGAAAGACGATGACTTCGACGTTGTAGACCGTCGGTCCCGCCGGCGCCGCGCCGGGCGCCGGATGCGGCTCGGGTGGCAGCGCCACCGCTGCGGCCGGTGCGGCTTGCTGCGCCAGGCTGCTTCCCCACAGCTGACACGAGAACAGGCATGCGGCCAGGCACAAGTCGCGCAATCTCATGAGTGAATCGTATCATGCGCTCCGGCCGCTGAAGCGCTGCAGCAGGTCCAGGGCATAGTCGAAGCGCTTCGCGACCTCGGCAAGCTGTGAGGTAACCCGCAGTTTCAGCGAGCCCTCCAGGCGCAGTTCCCTGGGAAACTTCTGAATCAGACGGATCACGACCGCAGGGTCCAGCGCATTTTTCTCCTCGAACAGCACATGGCCGCCGCCAGCGCCCAGATCCAGGCGGCGCACGCCAAGCTCGCGGGCGCGCAGTTTCAGTCGTGCCACCTTGAGCAGGTTACCGGCCGCCGCCGGCAGTTCGCCGAAACGGTCCACGAGTTCGGCGGTGAGCTCATCGAGCCCGGCGGCATCGGCCGCGGCGATACGCTTGTACAGGCCCAATCGAACATGGACGTCGGCCACATAGTCATCGGGCAGGAAGGCGGGCACGTGCAGTTCCACCTCGGTGCGCGCCGCCAGCGGCTTATCCAGCTGCGGTTCGCGTCCGTCCTTGAGGGCCTCGACCGCGCGCTCGAGCATGTCGAGGAACATCGCCAGCCCGACTTCGCTCAACTCACCGCTTTGCGATTCTCCGAGCAGCTCGCCGGCGCCGCGGATTTCCAGATCATGGGTGGCCAGAACGAAGCCGGCGCCCAGATTCTCCAGCGACTCGATGGCATCGAGGCGCTTGATGGCATCGGCCGTGAGCTGCTTGCGCGGCGGTACGATCAGGTAGGCGTAGGCGCGGTGATGCGAGCGGCCGACGCGTCCGCGCAGCTGGTGCAGCTGCGCCAGGCCGAAGCGGTCCGCGCGGTCGATCATGATGGTGTTGGCCGTCGGCACATCGATGCCGCTTTCAATGATGGTCGTACACAACAGGACGTTGAAGCGCCGGTGGTAGAAATCCACCATCAGCTGTTCCAGGTCGCGCTCGCGCATCTGTCCGTGCGCGATGCGCACATCGGCCTGCGGCACCAGTTCGCGTAAGCCGGCCGCGATTTTCTCGATGTCGCGGATTTCGTTGTGGACGAAGTACACCTGCCCACCGCGCCGCAGCTCGCGCATCACGGCCTCGCGGATGGTCGCATCCTGCCACTCGGTGACGAAGGTCTTGATGGCCAGGCGTCCCGCCGGCGGGGTCGTGATCAGCGACAGGTCTCGCAGGCCTCCCAGTGCCATATTCAGCGTGCGTGGAATCGGCGTCGCCGTGAGGGTCAGGACGTGCACCTCGGCCCGCAATGCCTTGAGTTTCTCCTTGTCACGCACACCGAAGCGGTGCTCCTCATCGATGATGATGAGGCCCAACTCGCGGAAGCGCACGTTCGCATGCAACAGCCGATGCGTCGCGATGACGATATCGACCGTGCCCTGTTCGATACCCTCGATGACCGCGTCGCTTTCCTTTGCCGTACGAAAGCGCGACAGGGCTTCGATGCGCACCGGCCAGTCGGCGAAGCGGTCGCGGAAATTGGCCAGGTGCTGCTGCGCGAGGAGCGTCGTGGGCACCAGCACGACGACCTGGCGCCCGGCCTGTACGGCGACGAATGCGGCCCGCATCGCCACCTCGGTCTTGCCGAAGCCGACATCGCCACAGACGATTCGGTCCATGGCCTGCGACTTGGCCAGGTCATCCATGACCTTGCGGATGGCGTCGGTCTGATCCTCGGTCTCCTCGAACGGAAATGCATTGGCGAATGCCTGGTATTCGATTTCATGCAGCTGCAGGCTCGCGGCCTTCTGGGCGCGGCGGCGCGCATACAGATCGAGCAGCTCGGCGGCGATATCGCATACCTGCTCGGCGGCGCGCTTCTTGGCTTTCGCCCATTGGTCAGTGCCGAGTTTGTGCAGCGGTGCGTTTTCCGGCGCGCTGCCCGTGTAGCGGCTGATCAGGTGCAGGGCGTGCACGGGTACATAGATCCGGTCCCCGCCCTGGTATTCCAGCACCAGGAATTCACCCGGGTTGCCGCCAATCTCCATCGCCATGAGGCCGACGAAGCGGCCCACACCGTATTCCTCGTGCACGACCGGCGAGCCGGGATTCAGGTCGGTGAGATCACGCAGGATGGCCTGGGGATCCGCCGCCGACCGCCGCCGCCGCCGTTCCTGGCTGACCCGCGCGCCGAACAGCTGCGACTCGGACAGCACGGCGATGCGCGGGCTCTGCAATTGCAGGCCGCCGACATCCGGTGCCACGGTCAACGCCAGGCGTGCCTCCCCGCCGGCGAAGCTCGCCCAGTCGGCAACGGCGGTGACGGCGGTGGTGTGTGGCCGCAGCATGTCCTGCAGCACTTCGCGCCGGCCCGGGGAATCCGCGGCGATCAGCACCCGGCCATCGAAGCTGTTGAGGAAACTGGCCAATGGCGCGAGCGGCTCCGCGGCGCGCGGATCGATGCGCAGGTCGGGCGGATTTGCGCTCGGAAAGTTGATGACATTGTCATCGGCCGGCAGCGGCTGGTCGGCGTTGACGCCCTCCAGGGTGATGCTGGTGAGCGGTTCGGCGGCCTGCGCCAGTTCCTGCGGTGTCAGGAACAGCTCGTGCGGCGCGAGGATCGGCCGCTCGATGTCATGGCGGCGCTCCTCGTAGCGATGCTCAATATCGCTCCACAGCTGCTGCAGGGCCGGCACGGCACCGCTTTCATGCACGATCACGGCATCGCGCGGCAGGTAGTCAAAGAGCGACGCGGTGCTGTCGAAGAACAAGGGCAGATAGAACTCGACCCCGGGTGGGGCCAGCCCCTCACTGACCCCGCGATAGACGCTGGAGAGGGTCGGGTCACCGTCGAAGCGCGTCCGGTAGCGTCGCCGGAATCCCTTGATGCTGTCCGGATCCAGGGGCACTTCCCGGGCCGGGAGCAGCCGCACGCTTTGGACCGAATCCAAGGAGCGCTGTGTCTCCGGGTCGAAGCTGCGGATGGCCTCGATCTCGGTGCCAAACAGATCGATGCGCAGCGGCGCGTCGGTGCCCATCGGAAATACATCGAGCAGCGAACCGCGCATCGCGAACTCGCCCGGGGCGGTCACCTGGCCGACACTGGCGTAGCCGGCATCGGCCAGGCGCTGGCGAAACGGCTCGACACTCAGGGTCTGGCCCACGGACAGGTCGAAGGCGCGGCCGCGCACATAAGCCACGGGCGGCAGACGCTGCAGCAGCGTATCGGCCGCCAGGATCAGGCAGCCCCCGCGCGCATCGGGCAGCTCAAACAGGGTTTGCAGCCGCCGCGAGGTGATATCGGGGTGGGGGGAGAACAGGTCGTAAGGGAGGATTTCCCAATCCGGCAGGGGCATCAGCGCCTGGGTGGCGGCCTTGCCACCCTGGAAGAAGGCGATTTCCGCCGCCAGGCGCTCCATTTCCCGGGCACCGGCCGTCACCACGACATACAGCCGCGAGTCGTTGTGCATGCACTCCGCCAGGGCCAGGGCGGTCGCGCTGCCGTGCAGCTGTTGCCAGCGCACATGGCGCCGGCCGCTATTGGGTCGCAGAAGCTTAAGCAGAGGCAGAGGTGTCATCGAAGGCCATGGCGCAGCGCGGAACGCGGCAGCTTACCGGTCGCCGGCAGGTATACAAGCCCCGATTTTGAGGCCGGACGGCCTCGATCAGCTGGCGGTGGCCACCGTGTCGATGACGCGATCACCCTCGAAAAACACTGAAAAGCCGGGATAGTCCCAGCGGGTGATCGGTGGCTTGCCCACCGTCGGGTGGCGATTGGCCGGTGCGCCAAACTGCTTCTCGACAGTCTTCATCAATGCGCCGCGGGCCGGTTGCGGTGTATTCGTCGGGGCCACCACGACCTTGCCCTCATCGACCACGAGTTCGGCATGGGCGACTCCGGTGAGGCACAGCAGGCAAAGCAGGGCATGGACTTTCATGGCAGCTCCATATCTGACCATCGCAGATTGTACCACCGGGGGCGGCCCGGATTTGTGACGCAGGTCCGTGCTGCACCGGTGGGGGGCGCCACTGTGGTTAAATGCGGCGCGTGTTTCACCCCTTTGCGCCGTACGTCGGGCTGCGCTATGTGCGCGCGCGTACCCACAAATTTTTCGTGTCCTTCATCACCTGGGTGTCATTGCTCGGTGTCGGGTTGGGGGTGGCCGCACTGATTGTCATCATCTCCGTCATGAACGGCTTCGAGGGCGAAATTCGCGACCAGCTGGTGGCCCTCAGCGCCCACGCCCGGGTCGTCCCGGCGGCAGGGGCGATGGGACCTGAAGACCAGGCGGGATGGGATGCCATCGCGGCACGGCTGCGCACCCAGGCCGGGGTGGTCGGGGTGGCCCCATACATTGAAGTCCAATCCCTGGCCGTGCACCAGCCGGACATGCTGCCGGTGGTGTTGCGGGGCATCGACCCGGTGAGTGAAAGCTCAGTCAGCGACATCGCCAAGCTCCTGCGCGACGGCACGCTCAAGGACCTGACCGCCGGTGATGATCACGTCCTGGTCGGGGACGGCATCGCACGCCAACTCGGGATTGCGCGCGGGGATGCCCTGACGCTGCTGATTCCCATGATCGCGGCGGACGGCACCCCGACGCCAAAACTGCGCGAGGTGCGCGCGGCGGGTGACTTCGACGGCGGGCTGCAGGACCAGCAGGGCGGCTTGCTGCTGGCGAACATCGCCGATGTTCGCGCCATGGGCGCGGCGGCCAGCGACATGGGCCTGCACCTGCGCTACGCCAACGCGATGGACGCGCCGACCATGAGCCAGGCCCTGCGTCGGCTGCTGCCCGCGAATCTGCAGATCATCGACTGGACGGTGGACAACGCCAGTTACTTCCGCGCCATCCGCATCGAAAAAACCATGATGTCGCTGATCCTGTTGCTGATCGTGGCGGTCGCGGCCTTCAACATCGTCGCCATGCTGGTCATGACGGTCACGGACAAGCGCAATGATATCGCCATCCTGCGCACGCTCGGGGCTTCACCGCGCACGGTGATGGGGGTCTTCATGACCCAGGGACTGGTCATCGGTTGGGCGGGAGTCGCGATGGGCGTCCTGCTGGGAGTGCTCCTTACCGTCAACATGAACCATGTCGAGCCATTCCTTGAGCATACGTTCGGCTTCCATCTCTTTGACCCCGAAGTCTATGCCGTCACGACCATTCCCACCGATCTGCAGATCCGTAACGTGGTGTGGATTGCAGTCGCGGCACTGGTGCTGACCCTGCTCGCGACGCTGTACCCGGCGCTGCGGGCCTCGCGCGTGCCGCCGGCGGAGGCGCTGCGCTATGAGTAGCTACGAATGGCTGATCGGTACCCGATATCTGCGTGGCGCACGCCGACAGGGATTCATTTCCTTCGTCGCGGTGATGTCCGTGCTGGGACTGATGCTCGGCGTCGCCGTGCTCATCGTGGTGCTGTCGGTCATGAACGGTTTTGAGCGCGAATTGCGCAGCCGCATCCTCAGCGTCACGGGGCACGCGCAGATCTCCGGCCTGCAGGGCACTTTCCCGGACTGGCCGGCGGCGCGCGCGAAGGCGATGCAGGACCCGGAGGTGCTGGCGGCGGTGCCGTATATCGACGCGCAGGCCATTCTGGCCAATCCGCATGGCAGGCATGTCGACGGCGCGCGGATCCGCGGCGTCGTGCCGGAGCTGGAGCGCACCGCCACCGGCCTGGCGCAGCGTTTCACCCAGGGCAATATCGAGCAGCTGTTGGCGGGCCGCTATCACATCGTGCTCGGCTCGGCGCTGGCCGCCGCGCTCGATGCGAAGGTCGGCGACTCGGTGGTGCTGATTGCTCCGGAAGCCACCGCCACACCGAGCGGCCTGCAACCGCGCCTGCGCCGCTTCCAGGTCACCGGCATTTTCAGTTCCGGCATGTATGAATACGACCGCGCCCTGGCACTGATCGAGATTCACGATGCCGCGCGCATCTATCGCTTAGGGGACAATGTCACGGGCCTGCGCCTGGCGCTGCGCAATCCGTGGCGCGCACCCGCCATCGTGAATAGAGTGGCGCTGAGTCTGGGCGGAGGGGTGTATGTCAGCGACTGGACCCGCAGCCATGAGAGCTTCTTCGCCTCCATCACGGTCATGAAGTCGATACTGTTCGTGATCCTGCTGATGATCGTGGCCGTCGCGGCGTTCAACATCATCGCGACGCTGGTCATGATCGTCAAAGAAAAACGCTCGGACATCGCGATTTTGCGCACCCTCGGCGCGGGCCCCATGAACATGCTCACCACCTTCGCCATTCAAGGGGTGCTGATCGGTCTGACCGGAACGGTGCTGGGCGCCGCGCTCGGCATCGGGGTGGCCCACAATCTCGAGAACTGGGTCCACGACCTGGAACATCTGCTCGGCACGCATTTTCTGGATGCCAGTGTGTACAACATGAGTGACCTGCCTGCCTATGTTGAGCTCGTCGACGTGATGAAGGTGTGCGGTGTGGCCTTCGCGTTGTGTGTCCTGGCCACGCTGTACCCGGCCTGGCGAGCCTCCCGTACGGCACCCGCGGAGGCATTGCGACATGAGTGAAGCGGCATTGCAGGCCATTGAGGTCTGCAAGAGTTTCCGGCAGGGGCCGGAACTACTGAATGTGCTGGCCGGCGCCAGCTTGCACATCGCGCCGGGGGAACGCGTCGCCATCGTCGGCGCCTCGGGCTCCGGCAAGACGACACTGCTGCAGATACTGGGCGGGCTGGACAAGCCCAGCTCCGGCCGCGTGCTGGTCGCGGGGCGCGACATCCATCAGATGGGCGAGCGTGAACGGGGCCTGCTGCGCAACCAGTCGCTCGGGTTCGTGTACCAGTTTCACCATCTGCTGCCGGAATTTTCGGCCCTGGAGAATGTGGCCATGCCGCTGTTGGTGCGGCGGACCGCCATCGGCGAGGCACGGCGCCGGGCGCGCGAGATCCTGGAGCGGGTGGGACTGGGTCAGCGCCTGACGCACCGGCCGCACCAGCTGTCCGGTGGCGAGCGCCAGCGTGCCGCGGTGGCGCGGGCGCTGGTCACACAGCCGGCCGTGGTGCTGGCGGATGAGCCCACGGGCAATCTGGATGGCGTCAATGCCGAACAGGTATTCGCCCTGATGCTCGAACTGAACCGCGAGCGGCAGACGAGCCTGGTGGTCGTGACCCACGATCCGCGCCTGGCGGCGCGCATGGACCGCATTTTGACCATCGAAGGTGGCGTGCTGCGCGAGACGACCTAGAGCGCGGGCGTCCGATGGGTGTGGCGAATGCGGCGCCGGAGCAGCACCTGTCGGCGCCAGATGAATTCCAGAGCCAGCCAGCCGCAGATGCCGCACACCACGGCGCACACCAGGCAGCCGATCAGGAATGGCTTCCACATCGGTCCTAAACCGTGCTGCAGCCAGTCCCAGCTCAGACGAAAGCCAAATCGGCGCACCGGGGCCCCGCTCATCGCGGCTCCGACCCGGTAGGCGCAGTAGTAGATCGGCACCATGGTCAGTGGATTGACGAGCAGCGTCGTGGCCACGATGGTCGGAAAATTGATGCGCCAGGTTATGGCCACCAGGGTGGCCAGCGGCAGGTGCACCGGCAGTGGCATGAAGCAGATGGCAAGGCCTGCGCCGAACCCGGCGGTGACACCGCGGCGGTGCAGGGTCCACAGCTTCGGATCCGACACGCGCGGGCCGAGCACCCGCAGCGGCCAACGCGCCAGCAGCATGTGCGGGTCCGGTAGGAACTTCTTGATCCACTGGCGGGGCATCGGGTCGCGACTCTAGCAGAGCCGCCTTGAGCCCGGGGGACGCTCCGGTATGATGTGACGCCGAACTACTCGGCCGGGCGAGGGATGCAATCGGATGTGGGAAATCGTACGGGCCGGTGGCCCGTTCATGTGGCCGATCGTCCTGTGCTCGGTGGGGGCAGCGGCAATCATTCTCGAGCGTCTGTGGACGCTGCAGGAGAGCCGAGTGCTGCCGCGGGACCTCGTGCGGCGCGTGCGCCAGCTGGTGGAGGCCGATCAGGTCACTGACAAGGTCATCGCAGCCCTGGAGCAGAACTCGCCCCTGGGCCGGGTGCTGGCCGCCGGGCTCGCCAGCCGGCACCGTGGCCGGGAAATCATGATGGAACGGCTGGAAGATGCCGGCCGTCACGTGGTGCACGACCTGGAACGCTTCCTCAACACCCTGGGCACCATCGCCAGCACCTCACCGCTGCTCGGTCTGCTGGGCACCGTGACCGGCATCATCAAGTCGTTCAATGCGCTGCAGGCGGGCGCGGCGGGTGATCCGCGCATGCTCTCAGGCGGCATCGGCGAGGCCCTGATCGCCACCGCAGCGGGGCTGTGCGTGGCCATCCCGGCCCTCATCGCCTACCGCTATCTGCGCGG
>DATHOA010000313.1:0-2270 GCA_035485475.1 Steroidobacteraceae bacterium
GTCACAGGTTCAGCTTTCCGAGGAGCCGCGGGCAGGGAACTAGCGGCGGAAGCGGGGCGGCATATCACCGGGCGCATGCGTGGCCGGCAGTCACTCTGCGCTGTCCGTGTCAGCCGGCAATGCGAATGAAAATGGCACCACGAGGCTCGTTGGCCCCGCTAAAGCGCTCGGCATCGATATCCCCGCGCGTTGCTCGGCCGCACGAGGTGATCGAATAAGGTCGGCGACTTCCGTTGATGATGCTGTGGACGGGTGCGCCGGGAGACCGGCAAAAGGTAGACGGTGGAAGTCCGTCACGGTGAAGGTGTAGCGAACCGTACCGGCCCCGAGTGATGCACGGGTTGTCCGCGAGGGCAGACGTGAAGCGTTCACAGGGGAGGGCGCAGGCGAGGTATTGAGCGGCGTAAGACAAGTTCGGGGTGCTGATGTTTTCCGTCCCACAGAAGGCAACACGGCCGGTGTCGATATCGCGAGACACATGCCGACCCCGCGTCGTCGTAGACCCTGGCATGCGCAGAAGCCTTTTGCACGGGAACCGGGAGATCTCCATCGCCGTCCCCGCCAGTCGTGGCCGGGACGTTGTTGGGAAGGCCGGAGGCCGTAGCCGACGATGAGCGCGATGGAGAAGTCGGACCTGCCCGAAGTAGCGAGGAAGCGAGCGAACAAAGCGGCCTCGGCCGCTGCGGAGCCCGTGGAGCGAAGGGGCGGGGCCAAGGAGAATGCGGAGCTGCAAAGCACGGTCCGGACGCAGAGCCGGGAAGCCGTGGCACGCGCGCAGGCCCGCATACGAGAAGCCGTCACCAGGAACAGACAGGACAAGCTGACGGCGCTCCTGCATCACGTCAACATTGAGGTTCTGCGGGCAAGCTTCTTCGGACTAAAGAAGACTGCTGCCCCAGGCGTTGATGAGAGGACGTGGATCGAATACGCAGAGCACCTTGAGGCAAACCTCTTGAGCCTGCATGTTCGCGTCCATACAGGAGCGTATCGAGCGCTGCCGTCACGCCGGAAGTACATACCGAAGGCGGATGGCAGACAGCGGCCGCTCGGCATCGCTGCCATAGAGGACAAGATTGTCCAGGCTGCGGTGGTGACAGTCCTGACGCCGATCTACGAGTCGGAGTTCTTGGGCTTCAGCTACGGTTTCCGACCGAAGCGTAACCAGCATCAAGCGCTGGATGCGCTCGCGTTCGGAATCGGGAAGCGGCGAATCAACTGGGTACTCGATTGCGACGTTCAATCCTTTTTCGACAAGGTTGACCAGAATTGGCTGGTCCGCTTCGTCGAACATCGGATTGGCGACCGGCGAATTATCCGGTTGATCGCCAAATGGCTGACGGCAGGCGTGCTCGAAGATGGACACCTGATCGAGACGGAGGAGGGGACGCCGCAGGGCGCGGTCATCAGCCCGCTCTTGGCGAACATTTACCTCCATCATGTCTATGATCAATGGGTCCACCAGTGGCGGCAGCGATGCGCCACCGGCGACGTGATCGTCGTGCGCTATGCGGACGACTCTATCGTTGGCTTCGAGCATCGGCACGAAGCAGAGCAATTCCTTGCCGATCTTAAGGAGAGGCTCGCTCGTTTTGGACTGAATCTTCATCCCGAGAAGACGCGGCTCATCGAGTTTGGGCGGAACGCAATTGCGAACCGCCGCACTCGAGGCCTCGGTAAGCCGGAGACGTTCGATTTCCTAGGGTTCAAGCATTACTGCGCGACCCGGCGGGATGGCAGCGGCTTCGTGCTCGGAAGGAAGCCGATGGCCAAGCGCATGCGAACCAAACTTCGGGAGATCAAGGAGCAGCTCATGGCGACCCGCCACGACGGGATCGACGGGCAAGGCAAATGGCTTGCCCAAGTCCTGCGGGGCTGGATGGCCTACTATGCTGTGCCGATGAGCGGCTCAGCGATCTCTGCATTCCGGCATCACATGATCGAACGCTGGCACGGCGCCCTCATGCGCCGCAGCCAGCGGCGCCGATTAACGTGGACCCGAATGAAGACGATCGCTGATCGGTACCTGCCATTCCCACGCATCCTGCATCCGTGGCCTGAGAAGCGGTTCCTCGTCACCATCCAAGGTGGGAGCCCGGTGCGTTAGCAGCGCCCGCCGGGATCTGTGCGGGGGGCGGAGAGCAATCTCCGTCCCTACCGCGACCGCCCGCTCCCGGCAACGAGGTCCCATTAGGGTGATCGTTGTCAGCGAATCACATCAGGGAGCGACCCCATGCAAGTTACAACGATCGGTTTGGATATCGCCAAGAACT
>DATHOA010000314.1:0-2203 GCA_035485475.1 Steroidobacteraceae bacterium
CTAACGCGACGCGGATAACGGCACCCACTGCCGCCGAAGTAACAAGGCCGCCCTGACAGGGCGGCCCTGTGTCCCAATCGGCGCTGGCGCGTCGCGTCGCGCGCGATGTCCTTCGCATCACCGGCGGCGTTGTGGGCGGCGCCCTTCGCCTTATCCATCTTGCCTTCTGCCTGCATCTCTTTGTCACCCATCATCTTGCCCGCCACGTCCTTGACGGCACCCTTGATCTTATCGGCGGCACCTTTGACATGTTCGCGATCCATAATTGGCTCCTCTCAAAGTCGCATCGTGACCTAAACGCCGAATACTGCCTGTCGTTCCCGTCCACCTGACCCGGCGCTACCGACGGCTACAATCATCACTGGCTCGACGTCCTGTTCCTGGTCTTTAGTCCCTTACGGGCCAACTCTTCTCGCCTGCTGCGTTGAATTGCACCGTCGGTTAAATCCCATCAAATCATAGCCGGAACGATAACCGCCTCGGTGATCCGTTCCGCCGCTGCGGTCGCGGCACGTCCGGCCTTGGTGAGGTAGTAGCGGTAGGTTCCGGTGACGCGTTTGATGACCCCGAGGTCGAGCAGTCGGCGCAGGTGTCGCGACAGTCGGGTGGGTGAGAACATGCCGAGGTGCGGCAACAACTGGCTGCGGCGAATGCCGGCGATGTTGACCCTCGGGTTCTGCAGGGCGTGTAGCAGGGTTTTGTCCGCCGGAGCGAAGAAGTTGATCCCTCGCACGGTCTTGCCGTCCACTTCACGCGGCCTGGTCAGGCGGCCCAGCGCGCGGATCCCGGCGGAGAAGTCGTCCAACGCGGACAGGTGGGCGATATAGCGCCGGTTGCAGCCAAGCAGAATGTCTCGCAGGTCGATCAGGCTGTAGATCGACTTCTTGACCGGCGCGAGTTCCCGACTCGCCGGGCCCTTGCGGTGTTCCACCCTTCGGTGGTGCTTGAAGAACGACACATCGTTGGCGGTGGTCTCGATACGCAGTACGATGCCGTGCTTGTCATACATCTTGATCGAGCACTTGCCGAAGCGATGCTTGATGCAGGTGCCCTCGATCCGGGTGGCGAACTGCGAGCCGATCTCCTGCGCCAGCGACGGCGTGATCTGCCGGCCGAGAAACGTGGCGACCTGCTCGGCCTTCACGTTCAGCACCGACTGGCGGACCAGTTGCTCATAAAGCGGGCCGAGGGTGACGGTGGAGCGGAACGCCAGATCGGTGGCGTATTCCACCTGCATCAGGCTCCAATGATAGGACTGCCCGAACACATCAGATACCGGGCAATACAGCCTGGCATACCGATCCAGCGTGCGGTGCAACTGGTCAGGCGACAGCGTGTCGGCCAAGGCCTGGGCAAGCGCCCAGTCGTCGATGTGCACGAACGCATTGTCGGCCATGGTGTAGCCGATGCCCTTCGCGGACAGCTTGCGCGCCAGCCAGCTATGGCCGTTGCAGTAGAACTGCAGGCGGAACGGCGCCCAGGTCGGCACGCGCAGGTAGACCAGCCCGAACGTGGCGTCCTGAAAGTAGAAATAATAGTGCAGGCACTTGCCGCTGTCCGGCCGGATGAAGGTCTTGTGGGTCTGCTTGTCGTGCCAGGGTTTGTACGCGTCGCAGGCTTCCATCGCCGAGATGACGTGCACCAGACCGGGGCGATCGCCACGCTGGCGGAGCACGCGCGCGACAACGTCTTCCTTGCGGATATGCGGCTTGGCGAGGTGCTCGATGGTGATGCCCGCCTCAGCGGCCAGCGTTGCCGCACGGTCACGCACGCGGTCGCGCAGCGTCTTGGCAAATTCGGGGTAATCGAAAATGCGAATGCCCTTGGCATTCAGATATCCGGTCATCCCGGCGGCATAGCAAATCACCGGCAGCGTCCCGGTGATCACCAATCGGTCGTAGCACGACAGCATCCCGGCGATCCGGTCGTCGTAGCGTTCCGTCAATGACTGGCTCATGTTGCCCCCCGGCGACAATGCCGCAAGCGAGGCTACATCAGACTTATTAGTTCAGGCTCCGCCGGCTTAGGATCAAGACGAATACCGAAGACGAAAGCGACACGGAGTTAATTTGCGGCCACCTGAAGTTCCATGCCGCGCCCGACAATCTGATCATTGCCGCGCTGCCCGCGGCGATCGTGCTTCGCCTGGGCCGGGGAGAGCCGTTCCATCGGATGCGCATGCTCGTACAGGCCATCGATGAAG
>DATHOA010000315.1:0-10606 GCA_035485475.1 Steroidobacteraceae bacterium
CACCAGCGCCGCCACTTCCACCTGCTGGCGGCGGGTGGTCAGGCCCAGCAGCGCACGCGCATGACCCATCTCCAGGGCGCGCGCCTCCAGCTGATCACCGACCTCCGGTGCCAGGTCCAGCAACCGCAGCAGGTTGCTGACCGCCGCGCGGGAGCGGCCGACGGCTTCGGCGGCCTGCTGGTGGGTCATGCTGAACTCACTGATCAGGCGCTCCAGGGCGCGCGCCTCTTCCAGCGGATTGAGGTCTTCGCGCTGGATGTTCTCGATCAGCGCCACCGAAATGGCTGTCTCGTCCGGGACATCGCGCACGATGGCCGGAATGTCCGCCAGCTGTGCCAGCTGCGCGGCGCGCCAGCGGCGCTCCCCGGCGATGATCTCGTAGCGCTGCCCGCCCGTGGCCGTGCTCTCGATGGGGCGTACTACGATGGGCTGCACCACCCCCTGTGAGCGGATCGAGGCTGCCAGCTCGTTGAGCGCCTCCTGGTCCATGTGGGAGCGTGGCTGATAACGGCCGCGCTGCAGGATATCCAGTGGCAACCGGGTCAGCCGATCCCCCGGCGGCCCTGCCGCGGCTGCCGCAGCCAGCGGTGCCGGCGCCGGTCCTACCGCCGGAACTGCGGTCAGCGGCCGCGGCGTGTCGGTCGCTCCCATCAATGCGTTCAGACCACGGCCGAGACTGGGTTTCTTCTGGGTCATGGAGGCTGCTGCAGACCGGGCGCCGAGGGGGCCGGTGGCGGCCGCGGGACCTCGTCGTCGCGGCGGATCATTTCCCCGGCCAGCGCCAGGTACGCCAGCGCGCCGCGTGAGTCCTTGTCGTGCAGCAACGCCGGCTTGCCGAAGGAGGGGGCCTCGGCCAGGCGCACGTTGCGCGGAATGATCGTCCGGAACACCTTGTCGGGGAAATGCATGATGAGCTGCGCCCCGACCTCGTTGGAGAGGTTGTTGCGCGGGTCGAACATGGTGCGCAGCAACCCTTCGATCTCCAGACCCGGATTGACCGCCGCCCGGATCTGCTCCACGGTCGCCAGCAGTCCCGACAGACCCTCCAGGGCGTAGTACTCGCACTGCATCGGAATCAGCACGCTGTCCGCGGCAACCAGCGCGTTGACGGTCAGCAGATTCAGCGCCGGCGGACAATCGATGAGAATGACATCGAACTCGTCGCGGACCGGCTTCAGGGCCGTGCGCAGCTTCATTTCGCGTCCGGCGAGCAGCGTGAGCAGCCGCACCTCCGCCACCGTCAGGTCCTGGTTAGTCGGCAGCAGCGTGAAGCCGGCCGGCTCGATCGGCACCAGCGCCGAGCGCATATCGCAATCGCCCAGCAGGACTTCGCAGGTGCCGCGCACCAGCTGCGACTTGTCCACTCCGCAGCCCATCGTGGCATTGCCCTGCGGATCACTGTCAATCAGCAGCACCCGGCGCTTCGTGGCCGCCAGCGAGGCCGCCAGATTCACGGCCGTGGTGGTCTTGCCCACGCCGCCCTTCTGGTTGGCAATTGCGATGACCCGCTTCATGCGGCAAGTCTACAGCTGGCAATGATCAGATGGCGCTCCTCGTTCAATCCGGGCACCTGCAGCGGCCGCACCTGCTCGATGACCCAGGGCGGCCCCACGGCCGCCATTTCACTGTCCGGCAGCCGACCCTTCATGGCGAGCACGCGGGTGTGCGGGCCGCACAGCGGCGCCACCCACGCCAGCAGCTGCGGCAGGGCGGCGCAGGCGCGCGCCACGACCGTGTCAAACGGCTGCGTCGGCCGCACCGCCTCCACGCGCGCCTGTAGTGCCTCGACATTGGCCAGCCCCAGCACGCGTGCCGCATGGGCCACGAAGCGCTGCTTCTTGCCATTTGAATCCATGAGCACGCAGCGCCGCTGGGGCGCAATCAGCGCCAGGGGCAGGCCCGGAAAACCGGCACCCGTGCCGACATCCGCCAGCGTGCTGCCCTGCACAAAGGGCGCCACCGACAGGCTGTCGAGCAAGTGGTGGGTGAGCATCTGGGCCCGATCCGTGATGGCGGTCAGGTTGTAGGCACGGTTCCAGTGCTCCAACTCATCGAGCAGACGCAGCAGTGCCGTCGCGGCCGTGTCGTCGAGGTCTACCTGCAGTTGCCGCGCGCCCGCCACCAGGCCAGCGCGCTCATCGCCCATTGCTGACCAGTTCGGCCATGAACTCGTTGACGCTGAGCGCCGTGAGGCGCGCCGCATCGGTGAACAGTGCCACCACGCGGGCGGCCTGTTTGGCCGGATAGTGCGCGTTCACCGCGGCTTCAAATTTGGCGACCATGAGCGGCTCGCCCTCGGCCCGCCGGCGGCGGTGGCCCACCGGGAAATCCACCTGCAGGCGCGGGGTCGCGCTGCCGTCCTTGAAGAACACCTGCACGGCATTGCCGATGAAGCGGCGCTGCGGATCGTAGTAGTCCTTGGTGAAGCCCGGGTTCTCGCGCACTTCCATCAGCTCGCGCAAGCGGTCGATGCGCGCATCGGCGGCGATCTCATCCTCGTAGTCCGCGGCGGTGAGGCGCCCGAAGATCAGCGGCACCGCGACCATGTACTGGATGCAATGATCGCGATCGGCCGGATTCGCCAGCGGCCCGGTCTTGTCGATGATGCGCACTCCCGGCTCCTGGGTCTCGATCACGATGCGATCAATGCTCTCGAGTCGCTCGCGCACCGCCGCGTGCAGGGCCAGGGCGCATTCCACCGCCGTCTGTGCGTGAAATTCCGCGGGCCAGGAGATCTTGAACAGTATGTTCTCCATCACGTAGCTGCCGAAGGGCTGTGACAACGACAGCGACTGGCCCGCAAACAGCACCTCCTGGAATCCCCAGCGCGGCGCGCTCAAAACCGTCGGGTAGCCCATCTCCCCGCTCAGCGCCATCAGGGCGTGGCGCACGCCGCGGCTGGTCGCATCCCCCGCTGCCCAGCTCTTGCGCGAGCCGGTGTTCGGCGCGTGTCGGTAGGTGCGCAACGCCCCGCCATCGGCCCAGGCATTGGAGAGCGCATTGCTGATCTGTGCCTGAGAACCACCCAGCATCGCCGTCACGACCGCGGTCGTGGCCACGCGCACCAGCAGCACGTGATCCAGCCCGACACGGTTGAAACTGTTGGTCAGCGCCAGAACACCCTGGATTTCATGGGCGCGGATCATGGCGCTGAGCACATCCGCGACTTTCAACGATGCTCGCCCGTGCATCAATGCCTGGCGCGACAGGTAGTCCGCGACGGCGAGGATGCCGCCGAGATTATCGGAGGGGTGGCCCCACTCGGCCGCCAGCCACGTGTCGTTGAAATCCAGCCAGCGCACCATGGCGCCGATCGCAAATGCGCCCTGTACCGGATCCAGCTCCAATGAGGTACCGGGCACGCGGGCGCCACCCGGCATGACGGCGCCCGGCACCACCGGACCAATCAGCCGTGCGCAGGCCGGCACCTTCAAGGCCAGCAAACCGCAGGCCAACGTGTCCATCAGGCAGTGGCGCGCCGTTTCGAATGCCAGCGCGGACACCTGCGGCGGCGCACTGACAAAGGCTGCGATGTCCGTGAGCACCGCATCCGGCGCCAAGCGCTGCGCCCGTCTGGGATCGAATGCTGACATCACTTCACCGGCGCTGGTCCAGCGGCACGTAGGGTTTGGGCGCCGGCCCGGTGTATTCGGCCGCCGGGCGCACGATCTTGCCGTTGTCACGCTGTTCCATGACATGCGCCGACCAGCCGGTGGTGCGCGCCATCACGAACAACGGCGTGAACATCGACCAGGGAATTCCCATCTGGTGGTACAGCACGGCCGAGAACCAGTCGACGTTCGGAAACAGCTTCTTCTGCTGCCACATCACCGCTTCGATGCGATCCGCGACCTCGAACAGCGTGGTGTCGCCGTTTTCCTGGGACAGCAGCCGCGCCAGATCCTTGGCGATCGGATGGCGTGGGTCTGAAATCGTGTAGACCGGGTGACCGAAACCGATGATGACCTCGCGGGCCGCGAGGCGCGCCAGGATGTCCGTCTGCGCGGCGTCCGCGCTCGGGTAGCGCTGCTGGATCTGCAGTGCCACTTCATTGGCACCGCCATGCTTCGGACCGCGCAGCGCACCGATGCCGCCGACCTGGCACGAATACAGATCCGAGCCGGTGCTCGCGATCACCCGCGCCGTGAAGGTCGAGGCATTGAATTCATGCTCGGCGTACAGAATGAGCGAGACGTGCATGGCCCGCACCCACGATGGCGGCGGCTTGCGCTCGTGCAGCAGATGCAGGAAGTGGCCGCCGACCGAATCATCATCCGTCTCCACCGTGATGCGGCGGCCCGAGCGGCTGAAGTGATACCAGTACGTGAGCATCGAACCCAGCGATGCGACCAGGTGATCGGCAATATCGCGCGCGCCGCTCGCGCCATGCGCGGCGGGCTCGGGTAAGGCACAGCCCATCGCCGAGACGCCGGTGCGCAGCACATCCATGGGATGCGCCGATGGCGGCAGGACTTCCAGTGCGCCGCGTACCGTGCGCGACAGGCCGCGCAGCGATTTGAGCTTGCCCTGGTAGCCGGCCAGGGTTCCCGCGTTCGGCAGTTCACCATGGATCAGCAGGTAGGCGACTTCTTCGAACGAGGCTTCGCGCGCCAGGTCCTGGATGTCATAGCCGCGATAGTGAAGGTCATTGCCCGTCTGACCCACGGTGCACAGCGCCGTGGAACCGGCCGTGACCCCCGCCAGGGCGACGGACTTCTTCGGGCGCAATGCGGGTGCGGTCTCGCTCATTGATCCTCCTGTGGCGGATTGCTGCCGAACAGCCGATCCAGCCGCTCCTCGTAGGCGTGATAACCGAGCACGGCGTACAGATCCTCGCGGGTCTGCATGCGCGGGACGAGCGCGCGCTGGGTGCCGTGTTCGCGAATACTGGTGTACACCTCCTGCGCCGCCTGGCTCATGGCCCGGAATGCGGACAGCGGATACAACGCGAGGCGCACGCCCGCCGCGCCCAGCTCCCGGGTGCTCAACAGCGGCGTGCGGCCAAACTCGGTGATATTGGCCAGCACCGGCACGCTCAGGGCCGCCGTGAACTGCCGGTATTCCTCGAGCGTGGTGAGGCCTTCCGCGAAAATCATGTCGGCGCCGACCGCCACGTAGGAGTGGGCGCGCGCAATTGCCGCAGCGTTGCCCTCCACCGCGTGCGCATCGGTGCGCGCCATGATCACGAATGCCGCATCACTGCGGGCATCGAGCGCGGCCTTGAGCCGGTCGCACATCTCCTGCGCCGGCACCAGCTGTTTGCCCGGGCGGTGGCCGCAGCGTTTGCTCTGTACCTGGTCCTCCAGGTGCATGCCCGCGGCACCGGCGCGGGCCAGCTCGCGGGTGGTGCGGGCGATGCTGAACGCGCCCCCGAATCCGGTGTCCGCGTCGACCAGCAGCGGCAGGGCGCACGCCGCGGTGATGCGACGGACCTCTTCGGTCACATCGTTCAAGGTGGTCACGCCCAGATCCGGCAAGCCGAAGGCGCTGTTGGCCACGCCGGCGCCGGACAGGTACAGGGCGCGAAAACCGGCCCGCGCCGCCAGCATCGCCGCGTACGCACTGACCGCACCCACCACCTGCAGCGGGCGCTCCAGTTCGAGCGCCGCGCGCAGGCATTGTCCCGGAGTGAGGTTCGACATAAGTGGCCTACCTTCGCTGGCGTTGCAGCCAGACGATCAGCCCCTGGGTATTGAGGTCGAGGTCTTTGGACAGGTATTCATCCACGGTGGCCTGCGGTTCGGCAAGCCCGTGCCGGCGCGCAAGCTCGATCCACAAGGTGCGCATGTCCGCATGGATGGCGGCAAACGGATCCGCGGCGTCGGCATGCCGCCGCGCCATGGCCACGAATTCCGTGATCTGCGCCTTGAGCGATGCGGCAATCGCCGGCAGCCCGGTCACACGGCTATAGTGCATCAGATAGGCGGCCTGCGCGCCCGTGGCCAGCAGCCGATCGATGGAAGTCATCAGCTGCTGCGGATCGAACTGCGTCGGGGTGGTCGTGGGCAGGCCGAGGGCGCCCTGCGCGCTATCCAGTTCACGGTAGGAAAGACCAAAGGTGTCGCCGGTGAACAGGTTGCGATGCTGCGGGTCGACCACGCAGTAGTGGTGCAGGGCATGCCCCGGGGTGTGCAGCAACTGCAGCGGCCGGCCCTGCAGCGCCATCAGCATCCCGTCCTCGCTGGTGATGACGCGACCGGCATCGATCGGAATCAGATCGCCGTACAGCTGCCGGTACAGTTCCTCGCCGTACACCACCTTCGATGCGGCGATGAGTTTCGCCGGCTCGATCAGATGCGGTGCGCCGCGCGGATGCACCACCGCCTGGGCATTCGGCAGCGACTGCAGCAGCAGGCCCGCGCCGCCGGCATGGTCCAGGTGCACGTGCGTAAGGAACAGGTATGCGACGGCCTGCGGCCGGATGTTCAATTCCCGCAGCGCCGCCAGCAGATGCGGCACGGAATAATTCGTGCCCACATCCACGAACGCGGCCGCCTCGCCCTGCTGGATGATATGGGCGGCCGCCAGCCCCGGCCTGATGTATTCGGTGTCGACCGCCGTAATGCCATCCGGATGGCGGGTGATGCGCGCGGTTGCGAATTGGGCTGTCATGAGGCCAATGCTATCAGGCACCATAGCGACAGCTCGACACGTTGCCGTAATTCCTAACAATCCATGAGAAATTCGGTTCTTGCACTTTGCCTGGGCGTCACTGTCGCATTGCTCGTGCCGCCAACCCCCGGACATGCCGAAACCGCCGTGATGCCGATGCCCGTGCAGGGACTGCCGGCGCAATCCCGCGGCGCGCTGATATTCGACGGTGTACCCCCGATCGATCCGAACCTGGGCGCGCGCATCGCCGACTACCTGGTCGGGCGCGATGCGTCGTTTGCCGCCTGGCTGCCGGATGACAGCCTGCTGATCAGCACCCGCTTTGCCGATGTGTCACAGGTCCACCGCGTCGTCGCGCCCTTAGGGATGCGTGAACAGCTGACCTGGTACGCGGACCCCGTCACGCAGGTGCTGACGTCGCCCGCCGGCTCCGCCGCTGGCTTTGCCTTCCTCAAGGAGCTGAACTTCGATGGTCGGCCGCAGCTGTACTACTACAGCCTGGCGGCACACAGCGCCCGCCTGCTCAGCAATGGCAGCGGACGCCATGGCAGCCCGCTGTGGTCGCCGGACGGCCAGCACATCGTGTTCACCGGCAATGACCGCGATGCCGCCATCACCGACATTTATATGTCCGACCCCGGTGGCAGCAGCCCGCCGCACCTGGTCGTGGCCGGGCGCGATCGTCCCTGGTTCCCGCTGGACTGGTCCGCCGATGGTCAAAAGCTGCTGTTGTGGCAGCCCGGCGCCAACGAGGAAAGCAGCCTGTTCATCGCCGATGTGAACACCGGGTCGGTGCTGCCCGCCGAGGCCGGCGGCAAGCATCTCGGCATCCGCCATGCGCGGTTTTCCGCCGACGGCCGGGGCATCTATGTCAGCTGCGCGGATGACGGGGATTTCTCCGAGCTGCGCTACCTGGACCTGGTCACGCACCAGGCTCGCGAACTGACCGCCGCCATTCCCTGGGACATCGTGGATTTCCAGATCGGCGTGGACGGCCGTTATCTGGCGTATGTCACCAACGACAGCGGCCGTGACCGTCTGACGGTCCTCGACAACCAGCTCAAACTCGAGCTGTCGCCGGCCGGACTTCCCGAAGGTCGCATCACCGGCCTGCATTTTGATCATACGGGTCACCGGCTCGCGTTCAGCGCCGAGGGGCCGCAGTCCCCCAGTGACGTCTATCTATACGAGCCGGAACACAACCAGGTCACGCGCTGGACGCACAGTGAACCCGGCGCGGTCGATCCGCAGTCCTTCGTGCCGGCGCAGGCCGTGCAATATCCCACCTGGGACCGCGGCAAGGCCGGCCAGCGGCTGATCCCGGCCTTTGTCTACCGGCCGCGCACCCCCGGCCCGCATCCGGTGCTCATCGACATCCACGATGGCCCCGCCGGCCAATTCCGCCCGGGCTTTGACGCCTTCATCCAGTTCGCCGTGAATCAGCTCGGCTACGTCGTCATCGCGCCGAACATCCGCGGCTCCACCGGCTACGGCAAATCCTTCGCCGATCTGGACAATGGGCCGGCGCGCGAGGATGCCATGCGCGACCTCGGCGCGCTGCTGGTGTGGATCGGTATGCAGAAGGATCTCGACCGCACCCACGTGGCCGTGATGGGGCAGTCGTACGGCGGCTTCATGGCGCTGGCCATGCTCGCGACCTATAACGACCGTCTCAGTGGCGGGATCATCGTGAACGGCTATGCCAGTCTGCCGTCCTATCTGGGCAATGGCACACCCGATGAGATGGCGAGCCGGCGGGCCGAATTCGGCGATGAGCGCGATCCGCAGGTGCGCGCACAGCTGAACCGGCTGTCACCGCTCAACAGCCTGGCGCAGATCCGCAAGCCGGTACTCGTATTCCAGGGGCTGCAGGACACCCCGCTGCAGGTGCAGCAGGCCGGCCAGATCGTCGCCGGCATCCGCGCGCGCGGCGGGGAGGCATGGTATGTGACGGCCCGGAACGAAAGCCATGACCTCAGTCATAGCGCCAATCGCGATGCGTGGCTGGCCACGGTCGCGCAATTCCTCAAGAAGCTCGCGCCCTGATTCTCGGCGGCCGGGCTTTCAGCGACCGGCGGTCAGGATCGAGAACGGCCGGCTGAGGGTGCCCAGCGCCGGCTGCATCTTGCTGAAATAATCGGCCAGCGCGTCGACATCCGAGTCTTTGATGGTCGCGGCCATGCCGACCATGATGGGGTTCTTGCGGCCGCCATCCTTGTATTCCGCGATTTCGCGCTTCAGGTAATCGGCGTGCTGCCCGGCGAGGATGGGATAGTTCGGGACCACGCTGACGCCCGTGGCGCCATGACAGGCGGCGCAGACCGCCGCGGCGGCCGGTGCCGGCGGCGCGTTGGCGGGAACCGAACCTGCCTGCAGGACGGTGCCCGAGAAGTATGCCGCGATGTCCGCCATGTCCTGGTCGGACAGTTCCGATGCCTGCGAATGCATGGTCAGATGCGAACGCTGGTCACCCTTGTATTCCTGTAGCGCGGCGATGATGTACTCGGGGTGCTGGCCCACCAGCTTCGGCACGCTGTAGTTGGGGTAGGCATTGCGATAGCCCTCCACACCGTGACACCCCAGACAGGTATACGAGATGGCCTTGCCATGCACGGCATCGCCCTTGTGGACCGGCGCATCGCCCGCTGCCTGAGCGAACGCGCCCGCTGCCGCGAGCGCAGAACCCGCGGCGAACGCCGAAATCAGACCCAAGCGGCTCCAAAAACCCATACCCGTAACCACCTTGCGCAAAACGGCTCCGAATCTTAAGGATTCGTCCGTGGAATTACCACTCACTGTGGCACGACACCGCGGTTTCGCGGATCCTTGAGCCCAATGATCGCACTGATTCAACGCGTCACGCAGGCCGAAGTGCGCGTGGGCACCGAAGTCACCGGTGCGATCCGCCGCGGCGTGCTCGCTTTCATTGGCGTGCAGCGCGAGGATACCGAGTCCGACGCCGATCGTCTGCTCGAGCGGCTGCTGTCCTATCGTATTTTTGCCGATGACCAGGGCCGCATGAACCGGGACGTACGGGCCGTGGGCGGCGGGTTGTTGCTGGTGTCACAGTTCACGCTCGCGGCGGACACGCGCTCGGGTACGCGCCCCGGGTTTAGCACTGCGGCTGCGCCCGGGCGGGCCCGCGAACTGTTCGACTACCTGGTGGCGCAGGCGCGCGCGGCGCATCCGGATATCGGCACCGGGGAATTTGGCGCCGACATGCAGGTGAGTCTGGTGAATGACGGACCAGTCACCTTCTGGCTCGGAACCCGTTGAATTTGAGAGAGAAGTTTACTGCGCCGCGGGCCCCATTTGTCCTATCATTCCGGCTATGTTCGAACTTCTGATTATTGCAGTCGTGCTGCTGCTGGTGTTTGGCGCCGGCAAGGTACGCAGTGCCGGCTCCGACCTGGGCGCGGCCATCAAAGGCTTCCGTAAGGCCGCAAAGGCGCCGGCGGCACCGCCATCACCATCGCGCCCGACCGGGACCTTGCCGGATGCGGAGTTTCCCGAAGTGCTGGCCGATAGAGCGCGCGGGAGCGGCAAGCCCGGTGCCTAAGAGGATGCGAGCGCCCGGCGCGCGGGCCCGGCAGCGCGGTTTCTTTGACTTCAGCTTTCCGGAGCTGGTGATCACCTTCGGTGTCGCCCTCGTGGTGCTCGGCCCGAAGAAGCTGCCCGGCCTGGTGCAGCAGCTGGGCCGCTGGGCCGGACGGGCGCGGCATATGGCCCGGCAGTTTCGCGAGCAGCTCGAGTCGGAGGTCAACTCCATCAACGCCGTCCAGCCGGTGCCGCGCAATGTCGCTCCGGAGGTCGGCCCCGCCGCGCCGGGAACCGAACCGGCACCGGACCCGCAGGCCAGCGCTGCAGCCAGCGAGGCCTCGACAGCGGCGGCCAACACCACGGCAGCGCCGGACGCAGCTGCCGCACCCCCCAGCCCCGAAGTCGCCGGGAACGAAACGCATCCGGAGTCACAGATCTACTTCGCGATGAACGG
>DATHOA010000316.1:0-13063 GCA_035485475.1 Steroidobacteraceae bacterium
ACGATACCAACTTCGCATACCTGTGCGACCCGGGTATCCGCGAGCAGGTGCGCTCAAGACACGGCATAGAACCAGACCTTCTGGCTCGGCTTTACGCGCAACTGATCAATGATTCGATCAAGGAGCGCCCGCCGACCATGAAAGTCATGCTGCATGTATGCCGGGGCAACTTTCGCAGTGCCTGGGCCGCCGAGGGTGGCTATGAGCCGGTCGCCGAGGTGCTCTTCAATGCGGTGGACGTCGATGGCTACTTTCTGGAATTCGATGACGCGCGTTCCGGGGACTTCTCACCGCTGCGGCACCTGCCGAAGGGCAAAGTCGCCACGCTTGGGCTCATTACGAGCAAGACGGGCGCACTCGAGACTCCCGACTCGGTGAAGCGTCGAATCGAAGCGGCCAGCAAATTCGCACCATTGGATCAGCTTGCACTGAGTCCCCAGTGTGGTTTTGCCAGCACCTGCGAGGGCAACGCCGTGACAGCCGATGACCAATGGCGAAAGCTGAAGCTTGTTGGTGACATTGCCAGCGACGTCTGGCAGTAGCTCGATCAGATGAGACTACTTGCCCTGTAGCAGGTCCATGAAGGGTGGAAAGGTCAGCAACAGACCTACACTGATCAGCGCCAGCGCCAACTGATTTATGCGCCGCAGCTGGAGGTTGCGCCCGCTCCAGGCGCGCGCGAGCACGAACCAGGTCAGCAGCCACGCAATGATGGCGAGCGCCGTAACGCCGGAGAGTGGACCGGTGGGGTTCCACACGTTCAATAAGTGCGCCATCGCCGGGGAAGCATCGCCGGCAAGTGCACAGACCCCGAGCACGAAGCCGCCGATCGCGACGGCGAGGATCGTGGCGGCCGCGGCACCGTTCGCGGGCGCAGCCTCGTTGCGCTCATTCGTCATGGCTATCACCATGCATCAGCACGATGTGCGGACCGCCGCGCACGGGAGCGTACTTGTTGAGCATGGCGCCGAAGAATCCGGCGACGCCTGCCGACAGGAAGGCCAGCGCGAGCAGCCCGATGAGCGCGCGACGCACGGGCCGCAGCACGTGCAGGTGGGCCCCGTAGCGCGCCACCAGATACGCGGCGGCGGTGAGGCTCATGGGAGCAAACCAGGCAATGTGCTCCTTCCATTCCATGCCGAGGTCATGCCATTGCGCGGTACCGGGGCTTGACATGAGCAGGCGCTGCGGATAACCGCTCAGGTCCGTGAGGCCCGCGGGCGGGTGCGCGCGATACCACGGATACACCGCGTAGGCACCGAGCAGCACGGTCAGCCATGCCAGCAATGCCATCAGCGCAATATACAGCGACAGCCAGCGCTGCTGCGCGGGCGTGACGTTCCAGCGCCCCACAGGCGCAGAGACCGCATACAGCCCCATGCCGGCGCCGGTGAACGCCAGCAGCAGCAAGGCTCCGAAGAACATGCCGTGCACGACGGTGACCGCATCGCGCAGTGTGATTTCCATGGCTTGCTGCAAGTCGTCGGCTGGCGTTGCGTTTACTTTACATTGCAAAGTTTACGGTTGTCCAATGGCCGAAACGCCATGAGCGGCTCGCGGGCAATCTGCCAATGCATCAGGGGGTCATCATTCTTGATACCATCGCGCGCAGCTGACCACGGAGAGCGATCTTGCGACACATGAAAGATGTCACCTCGACATTAGTGGCTGTGACCGTCACAGCAGTGCTACTGGTAGCAAGCAGTCCGGGAACTGCACAGACTATGCCGGGAACCGCCGCCTCGAGCGCGCCGGCCGCGACGGCGACACCGGACTATCATCCGAGTCTGGGTGATCTGATGACCATGGCGGTTCAGCCGCGCCACACCAAACTCGGTCTCGCCGGCCAGGCAGGCAATTGGCCCTACGCGCAGTACGAATTGAGTGAGCTGCGCAATGCCTTTGCGCGGGTTGCGCGCACCATTCCGCTATACCGGAACATCGACATGGCAGCGGTGACCAGCGCCTTGACCGTTGAGCCGTTGAAAGCCGTGGAGCAGGCCATCAAGGCCCAGGATGTCGGCCAATTCAAGACGGCATATGCCGGACTCACCACCGCCTGCAACGCCTGTCATCTCAGTCAGGACCATGCACCGGTCGTCATCCGGGTCCCGAGCATGAATCCCTATCCGGACCAGAATTTTGCCAAGCCGGTGCACTAACGCCGCAGGCGCACTTCGTGCTGCGCGAGCGCAAGACTGATCCGGTTGGCGCGTAGCGCCTCCAGAATCGCGCGCGAAAGTTCGGCAGTCATTGCGCCATAGTCATCAACGGACACCCAGGGTTGGATGCTGATCTGCACCACGGATTGCGCGAGACTCGACACGCCAATGACCGGCGGCACATCCTTCAGTACGCGCGGATTGGCGAGCACCACCCCTTCGATGAGCTGCAGCACAGCGGCGACATCGGTATCGGGCGCAACGCCGATCTGGACGCTGACCTGGCGAATGTGACCGTAGTTGTGGAGAATCTCCCCGACGATCTTGCGGTTCGGGATCACGACCGTGGACCGGTCGGCGTGGTTGAGAATGGTGCTGAACAATGAGACGTGCTGCACCCGCCCCTCGACCCCCGCCACCTGGATGTACTGCCCGACCCGGAATGGCTTGGTGAGTATTATCGACAGGCCGGCGACGATGTTGCTGAGCACCCCCTGCATGGCCAGTGCGATGCCGGCCCCCGCCACGCCCAGCCCGGCGATCAGCGGCAGCAGCTGAACGCCGAGGTTCTGCAGCGCCATCACCAGAAACAGTATCAGCACGAGCCCGCGGATGACCCGCGAAAGCAATACCCGCAGCGGGGGTTCCAGATCAAAGCGCCGCAAAGCCCGCGCCTGCCAGCGCTCCGCCCAACCTCCGACGATCACCCCGGCGATGACAATGAGAATGGCCGTGAGCAGCCGCGGTCCAAACTGAATGAGCAGATCGATGATCTGCTCACGTATATGGTCAATCGATGCGAGGTGTATGTCCATGTTCGCCGATGTCCTCGTTCCAAACGTCAGGATGCTGGCAGATATAGGCCGCAAGCAGGTTTTCGCACTCTTTGGAGTCCAGGTCGATGACCTCCACGGCGCGTTCGCGCAGCCAGTCGATGCCGCCGCGAAAGGTGCGTGATTCGCCCACCACGACGGCACCGATGCGAAACTGCACGATCAGACCACAGCAGTACCAGCACGGCGCCAGCGTCGTGACCATCACCGTGTCCTGGTAGCCACGGCGCCGCCCGGCCTTGCGGAATGCATCCGTCTCGCCGTGAATTGACGGGTCATCTTCCTGCACCCGGCGGTTGTGACCCCGCCCGAGCAGCTTTCCGCCCCGTTCAAAAAGAGCCGCGCCGATGGGGATACCACCCTCGGACAGACCGAGCCGCGCCTCTTCGAGCGCGATACTCAACATCGCCGTCAGTTCTGGTTCGTTCATCATTCCAATCTAACTTACCTGTTCCTGACAGGCCGGCCATTATTGTCGCCAATCGCTGACAGGCGACACAAATAGAATCAATTCCGCGCAAGTGCGTCAACCAGATCGTACGTGGACCGCTAAGGACTCCCATTGGTGGCACTCACATGGCGACAACGGGGAGAGACACATGGACACCAGGAAGCTCAACTTCGCCGTATGCGGCGCAATTGTCGCGACGCTCACGGCCTGCGGTGGCGGATCTTCGGGTTCGTCTGAATCAAACATTGGATCCGGCGGCACCGGCTCGCAAACCGCTACGACGGCCACGCTGCCGATGCTGATCAGCGATGCATCTTCAAATGACTGGGCGACGATCGGCGTCAAGGTATTGAGCATTGCGCTCATTCCGCAGGCGGGCGGCAGCAATGTCAGCGTCTATACCGCCCCGACCCCCGCCCCCTTCGTGAATCTCGAGCAGCTGGATCAACTGGCGGAAATTCTCGGCAATGCGACGGTTCCGGTCGGCACCTACACCGGTGCGGTCATTACGGTAAGCGGCAATCCGGGCGATGTGCTGCTGACCGCATCGGCCGACCCGGAGGCGGGCTTCGCGCTCGCGGCGTCCGCAGCGGTGTCCAGTTCCAATATTCACGTGATGAATACCCAAGGCAGTGGCACGAATCTGACGGCACCGATCACCGTCAATTTCGTCGCCCCGCTGGTTGTGAGTGCCACGGGTTCCACCGCGCTGGACCTGGAATTTGATCTGTCCCATCCGGCTTTCATCATTGCGCACAATCCGCCCAGTGCGACCAGCACGCAGTGGGCCATCAACTTCAACGGTCCGGTGCGGCATCGTCCGCTCGCCGATTTGCGCCGCCTGGTGTTGCGGCACACCTATGGCACGGTGACGATGATTTCCAGTGACGGCACCGCGATCACCATCGACAAGGATTTCCCGACGTTGCCGGCGGTGTCTCCGGAAACGCAGACCACCGGAACGCAAACTCTCACCGTTGCGGCGGATGCCACCAATGGCACCCTGTTCTACGATGTGGACGCCAAGACCGTTACCAACATCAAGAATTTCGCGAGTGAAACCAGTCTCAATGGCAAGTTCGTGCGCATCGCCGCGCGCTACCAGGTCGATGGAACCTTGGTGGCAACCCGTATCTGGGCCAGCAGTACGTTCAACAGCGTGTGGGTCAGTCCGGAAGGCCACGTGCTCAATGCCAACGCCAATACGGATGTTCTCACCATTACCAACGAATCCGGAGTCGGCGTACCGCTGACGGTCAATGCCAATACACAGTTCTTCTTTCGCCAGCCCTGGAGTGCGGTGGCCGATGCGACGCCGATCGCCACGGGCACCGCCTTCCTGACCGACAAGAACATCGTGCGCGGCTTCAAGGTGCATGCCAGTGTCGTGGATCCATTGGCCGTGCCGCTCGTGGCACAGACGATCGATATCGAAACCGCGGACTATTCGGGCGCAATCTCGGCACCCAGCGCCAGTGGCTTTACCTATACCCACGACTTCGTGCGCACCATTGACGACTACAACGTGACGCTGAGCTTCATTGCCTCGGCCACGGCCAATGGCAACGATCCGATGAGCGGCAATGCCATAGCCGGCTACAAGTGGTGGAACTTCGCCTACCCGACCCTCGTCGACTCGGGTGCCACGGCGGTCAGTGATTTTGTTGCGGCCACCGGCGGCACCGCCAGCTTCGGCGGCACGGCGGGGCCGATCATTCCCTGGGGCGTGAGTTACGTCATCTGGGCTGACCCCGCCGATGCGACGGGCTGGAGCGCCGCCAGCTCCATCCTCGAGCCGACGCCCTTACCCGTCGGCACGGTCGCCAGTCCCCCCGTGGCGGCCACCAATGCCGAAGCCTTCACGATCACGGCTGCCGGTGGCGCGACCCCGGTCACCGTGAATGCGGGAACCGTCAGCGGCTCGGCCACCCTGGTGTACCAGGTAGACATGACGGGCGGCATCGTGACGGTGAGCCCCATCGACATCACGACGGCTTCCGGTCTGTCGAGCTTCACCTCGGGATTGGCCGTCGGGACCAAGGTCAGGGTCTCGGGTGTGCCGCAGGCCGATGGCAGCGTGAAGGCCTACGTGATCACCTATTTCACCGGAACGACCCCGGCGGCGGCGAGCTGAAGAGACTCAGGCGCGGCGCAGGTACTCGGCGAGCGTGATGATCCGATGAGCGCGGATATCCCACAGGATGCACTTCATGGCGCCGCACACTTCTGAGAGCTTCACGCGCGCGACGCTCGGGAACAGATGCTGGTACTCGTTGTGGCACTGCACCAGGCGGTAACTGGGGATACTCGAGGACAGGTGGTGGATATGGTGGTAGCCAATGTTGGCCGTGAAGAAGTTCAACCAGCCGGGCAGTACCAGGAAACTGGTGCCTTCGATGGCGCCGGTATCGTAATCCCAGCGCTCGCACCCCGTCGCGTAGGAATGCTCAAAATTGTGCTGCACGGTGAACAGCACAATTCCCAGGCCGCCCGCAATCGACACGGTGAGCAGGTAGATGGTGAAGAACAGTGCCGCGCCGAAATACCAGCACATGATTCCCCAGGCGCTCAGCAGCACCAGGTTGTTCCAGAGCATGTGCTGATACTCCTTGGGGTTCTTCCAGTAGCGGGTCTGGTAACTGGCGAACAGTTCCCGCAGCGATTGACCGCTACCGGCGAACTTGCCCCTGAGGATGTGCGCCAACAGCCCGATGGTGCCCCGGATCCAGGTCAGGCGCGGATTCAGGATGAGGTAGATGCACCCCGCCAGGGGCGCGGCGGTGATGCTGCATTTGTGGCGGTAGAAGCGCTGCTGCGCCGTGGTCAGTGCGGCGTATTCGTCCACTGACAACGTTGCATACGGGCCACGATATCGATCCCAGTTGCCGTTATGCGCGTGGTGATAATTGTGGTGCTGTGCCCACACGTACTGCGGCATGCCCGACAGCACGCCCAGGACGAAGCCCACCCAGCGGTTCAGGGCAACGCTGCGGAACAGACTGCGATGGCCGCACTCATGCATCAGCGCGAAAACGCGCAGCGTGAATAAAATGAGCAGTGGCAGCACTGCGGCCACAACCCACAGGTTCGTGCGTCCGAAAGCGACCGCGATCCACCACAGGATGCCCAAGGGCACCAAGGTGATCAGGACCTGGACAAATCCCTGTCCATTATCGGACTTGCCATAGCGTCCGATCATTCCGTGCTTCTGTTGCTTGACGCACTCGATCAGCGTTGTGATTGAGCGTACCCCGCGGCGAATCTATAGGGCAGATCGTATAGCGCGTACGTCTTTATTTTTGCTTTCGCCGAGCTACGGATGCGGAGTGTACCATAGCGTACATACGATTGCCTGCGCGGCATCACGTTTTGGCGTTCTGGGTCACGGGCAAGGATAGTAGCAGTTGCCCAGGAAACGCGGGCGGAAGCCTTACTGCGGCCCGGCAGGCCGCAGCCGGAAGTCGTAGTTAACCGTGTAAAACGGCACGTCCATGGCTTCGCCATTCGGACCCGCGCCAGGCGGATGGCGCGCAAATTGCGCGACCAGTGATTCCTTCATGCCGAACACGGCATCCGAATCCAGGTATTTGCTGCCCGCCACGAACAGGTGGGTCGTCACCGGCCGATAGCCCTGCGCCGAGACAATCATATGGATGTGCCCGGGCCGGTAGGGGTGGCGCCCCATCTTGCGCAGCATGCGTCCCACCGGACCATCGGTAGGCACCGGGTAGAACGTGGGTCGGATGGAGCGGAACCAGTAGCGTCCTTCGCCATCCGTCCTGATCCGGCCACGCGCCTTCATGCCCGTTTCACCGGGAATCTGCATGTCGTAATCGCCATCACCGTCGCCCGACCAGATATCCAGCAACGCGTTCGCCAGCGGCTGACCGTCCGCACCGAGCACCCGTCCCGAATAAAATGTCGGCTCGCCTTTGACCCCTTGCGCCAGATTGCTGCCACGCGGCAGATCCGGAGCACCCTCCCAGTAGAACGGACCCAGAACGGTCGATTCGGCGCTGCCCTGATCGGCGGGATGATTCAGCGTAATGACCAGGACCGATACGCCCAGCGTGTCGGACAGCAGGATGAATTCCTGGCGTTTCTCGGTGCAGGTCTGTCCCACATCGGTGAGGAATTGAATGGCGCCGATCCACTCACTTTCAGTCAATCGCACATCGCGCACGAAATCGTGCAAATGGGTGACCAGGGAGGTCATGACCTGCTTGAAGCGCGGATCGTCACTTTGCGCCAGGCGGTCAATCACGGCCTGGGTGATGCTCTGCTCATTGAACTCACGCATTGCCTCTCCTTAGCTTGCCACGCACCTTAACGCCACAGCCGGCTTGAGGCGATCTGCGCCCCTTCCACCAACGAGCGCAGCTTCAGGTACGCGATATCCGGTTCGACCGGGCCAAAGCCCGCGAAGGTGCCAAAGCCGCAGTCAGTACCCGCCACAACCCGTTCGCGCCCCACGACCTGGGCGAAGCGCTCAATGCGCTCGGCCACCAGCTGCGGATGCTCGATGTAGTTGGTGGTCGTCGACAGCAGGCCCGGGATCATGATCTTGTCATCCGGAATCTTGTAGTCGCGGAACACGGACCACTCATGGGCATGCCGCGGATTGGCGGCCTCGAACAGCAGGCCCTGCGGCTTGGCTTTGATCACGACCGGCAACAGGCGCTCCAGCGGCACATCGTGATGATGCGGTCCTTCGTAATTGCCCCAGCACACATGCATCCGCACCCGATCGGCGGGCACATTGCGCAACGCATGATTGAGCACTTCGATGTGCCGCGCCGCCAGTACCTCGAACTCCTCGACGGTGCGGTTGCGATACAGGGTGTGCCGACCCATGGCCAGATCCGGCGCGTCGATCTGCAGGATGATGCCCGCGCGCACGATCGCCTCGTACTCGACGGCGAGCGCATCGGCCAGTGCCTCCAGGTACGCATCCTGCGTGGGATAGAAGTCATTCGGCTGAAACAGCGCAATCACGCCCGGCGAGGCCGCATTCATGAACGCGCCAACGGGCTTGGCCGCCGCAACCGCCTGGTTCAGATTCGCGATGTCGGTTTCCACCGGCTTCAAGGTCTTCACGGCCACCGGCCCGATGCAGCGTGGACGCCGGTACTGGGCCGTCGCACCGCGCTCGGCGAGCTTGCGCAGCAGCGCCGGAAAGTCGACCAGGTCCTGCCCGGGTTGACGCGGTGAATCGCCCCCGAAACCGGAGAAGCGGTCGCTGATGTAGGTGGCATAGCTGATCTTGCTCATCTCGCCATCGCTGACGATATCTATGCCCACGCTCTTTTGCAGGTTGACGACCTCGGCCACCGCCGCGGTGATTACCGCATCATCACGGGCGCTGTCGCGCGCTACGTCGGTGGCATCGGCCGCGCGCGCGAACACCACATCGGTTACCGCCTGGCTGCGCGGCAGGCTGCCCACGTGGGTCGTGGCGATCCGGTCGATTCGCCCGCTCATGAGCGGTACGTGTTGTTGGAGTGATGATCACCGGCGAGCCAGCGCTTCAGGGACTGGTGCGCATCGTTGCGGCGCTCCTGGTTGATGGCGGCCACATTGGGCGGATCCAGTGTGAACTCCAGGATCAGTCCATTGGGGTCGTTGACGTACACCGAGCGGCAGTATCCATGTTCGAGCACGTAGGTCTGCGGCGGCTTGATGCCGGCCTTTGCGATGCGTGCCTCGATGTCGGCCTGGGTCTGCGCATCCACCGACAGGGCGATGTGATGAAATGGCGATGATGGCATCTGCGGTCCGAACTCGGCCTGATCCGCCGGATCGGCGAACTGGAAGAACGCCAGCGCTCCGCCATCGCCGATGCCGTAGAAGGTGTGCACGTAGGTGCGTTCCTTGCCGAACAGCAGGTCGGTTTCGCACCAGGTCGCGGTCAACGGCAGGCCGATGACGTCCTCGTAGAACTGCCGGGTCTTTTCCTGATCCTTGGTCACGTACGCGGTGTGGTGAAGACGCGCGGGAAGCTTGCTCACGATGATTAACCTCTAATGTCCGGCCATGCCGTATCACGTTCCAGTGCAGCGCGAATCGCCTTGCCGTGCTGGTCCAGGAGTGGCGCCGCCCGCACTGAGGCGGCGCGATGGCCCTCGAACCGGACCGCCGGCCGCACCGCCTCGGTCGCAGTATGCGGCGACTCAATCGGCACAACAATGCCCAGGTGCTGCGCCTGCGGGTCCTTTACGACTTCATCTATGCGGTTCACCGGCGCGTGCGGCACATCGGCGGCGGACAGCCGTTGCACCCAGTACGCCAGCGGCTGGCGCGCGAAACGCGCATCCAGTTCGACCCGCAGCGTGTCGTACTCGGCGATACGATGCTCGCGCGGATTGAAGCGCGGATCAGTGCCGAGCTCCGGGGAGTCCAGCGCCGCGACCAGTCCGGTCCAGAACTTCTCCAGCGACGAGAGGTGGATGGCGATCAGCCGATCGTCAGCGGTGCGCAGGATATAGGCCTGCGCCAGTCGCGGCCGGTCCGCCGAGGTCGGCACGGTACCCGTGGCAAAGAATGCGGCAAAGGGCTCGATGGCAAAATGCGCCATCGCCTCGAGCATCGAGACCTCGACATGTCCGCCCTGCCCGGTACGACCCCGGCGCACCAGCGCCGCGAGTATTCCTTGTGAGGCGTACATGCCGGTGATCGCATCCGCCAGTGCCGGTCCGAGAAACTGGGGTCGGCGATAGTCCACTACGACACTGAGAAAGCCACTGAGCGCCTGGGCCACCGAGTCATAGCTGGGCCGCTCGGCATAGGGCCCGGTGGCACCAAAGCCGCTGATGGAGCAGTACACCAGCCGCGGATTGAGCTTCAGCAGCTGTTCGGCGCCGGCGCCGATGCGTTCGGCGGCGCCGGGGCGGAAGTTCTGGATGTACACATCCGCCTCGCGAATCAGCTTGCCGAACAGCTCACTGTCACCGGGCTGCTTCATGTTCAGGGCCAGGCTGCGCTTGTTGCGGTTATAGGCCTGGAAGTGTGCCGAGTACTGGCTGCCGTGGTAGGCGCGGTACGGATCGCCATCCGGACTTTCGATCTTGATGACATCCGCGCCCAGGTCGGCCAATAACATTCCGGCGCAGGGACCGGTGATGAAAGTTCCCTGCTCGACAATCCGGATTCCGGTCAGTGCTGATTCCATGCCCATCCTATTCGTCATCCGGAACGAAACCGGCCGGAACGTCCCCGTCATACTCGATGGCGCGCGCCGCGGCGTGCGACATCACAAAGCCGATCGAGCGCTGCTGCTCCTCGAGCAGGTGTCCGACCAGACCCGCCGTGCGCGCCAGCAGCGGCACCCCTTTCAAGGCGAGCAGCGGATAGCCCGCATCAAGCAGCACCGCCGGAATTGCGCCGGACACATTCAGTGCCAGCGGCCGTCCGACCACCTCGGGCAGCAATTCCTCGACGATACCGGCAATCTCTTCGTGCGGGCCGGAGGTGCGAGTTTCCGCAGCCACGGCGAACAGGCGTAGTGACCGCGGGTCACGACCCTTGTGCAGCGGATGGCCATAGCCCGGAATGGCGCGCTTGGCTGCCCGGTACTCCCGCAGCACCTCCAGGGATGCCTCGCGCAGCGAGCGCCCGGCCGAGCGCGTGTGGATCTCGGCAAACAGCCGTCCGGCCGCCTCGGCCGATCCGAGGACCACCGAGCCGCACCCCAGGATTCCGGCCGCTACCGCTCCCTGCAGGGCCTCAGGGGCCGCCGCGAGGGTCATGCGCGCCGCCTGGACGCTTGGCACCAGTCCATGCTCGGCGATGGCCACCAGCGTGGCATCCAGAATCCGCAATTGGGCGGGCGTCGGCAGCGCCCCGGTGAGCAACAGCCAGAAGTGCTCGGTGAAAGTGATCGAGCCGACCAGGCCTGCGAGGTCACGGCCACGGACCACGATCGTTTCGGCGTTGGACGTTGAGATTCCCGAACTGCGCTGGTCCTGACGGCCGATTTTCACTTTGCTCCCCGATATGCTAGTTTTCGGATATCGAAATTATTGTCGATATACGAAACGATACTGGACCCCCGCTCCGGAGAGTGTCAAGACTGTGGGAACCCTGCGCATAGCCGCTGTCCGCCGTGAAGCCATGGGTGGCCTCGCCAAGGGTCTCGCGGTGATTCGCGCCTTTGGTCGCGATCACGCCGCGCTCAGTCTCAGTGACATCGCGCGCAGTGCCGGCATGCCCGCGGCCACCGCGCGGCGCTGCCTGCTCACTCTCGAGGAGCTGGGCTATGTTACCCGGAATGGCCGCAATTTCCTGCTGCGACCCAAGGTGCTCGAACTCGGGGCGGCCTATCTGGAATCGATCAACATCGAACACATCACGCGCACCCATCTGGAGGAGCTGGCGCGGGCGACCGCCGATTCGGCCGCCTTATGTGTACTGGATGGCACCGAGATTGCCTACGTCGCGCGCACCTCCGTGCGCACCCTGCTGCGCCTCGAGGCACATGTCGGCAGCCGCTTCCCCGCGCATGCGACCTCCATGGGCCGGGTGCTGCTCGCGGGCCTCGGACCGGAGCGGCTCAACCAGTATTTCGAGATGGCAAAGTTGACCGCCCTCACCGATAAGACGGTCACGGACCCGCATCGGTTGCGTGAACTGATCGAGGAGGCGCGTCGCAACGGCTACGCCGCGGTGGCCGATGAACTCGCCTATGGCGTGATCGCCCTCGCCGTGCCGGTGTTCGATCAGCATGGCCACGTGGTCGCCGCCTTGAACTCCTCCAGCCATTCCGGCCGCATGACCCGCACCAAGTTGATTCGCGGCCGACTGGCGATGCTGCAGCATGTCAGCCAGCAGATCTCGGTCTCCGTTGCGACCATTCCGGGACTGTCTTTGAGCGCGCAACACTGACGGGTCTGCTGGCGCGCTGCGCGCCTCAGCCCTGCGCCTCGAGAATCTGAAACTCCGAACCTGTTTCGATGCGCCGCACGTGGTGAAATCCCACCGATGCCAGCAGCGTCAGCATTTCATTCAAGGTGCGCTCCTGCGCGCCCAGCGCAACGAGCATGTGCAGATCAACGCGCGCCAGTGCCCGGTTTGCAGCCGACGGCACAAGTCGCTCGGGCATCAGCCGCTCGATGATCAGCATCCGTGTCCCCGGCGTCATCGCCCGCCGACAGGTGCGCAGAATGTCCCGCGCCCGGTCATCGGGCCAGTCGTGTATGACCGTCTTCAGAACATAAATGTCCGATCCGCCGGGCAGGCTTGCGAAAAAATCCCCGGTGGTGAATTCGCAGCGGCCGCCGAGACCACGGCCGTCAAGGTGCGCGCGCGCCTTCGATATGGCATGGGGCATATCGAACAGCACACCCTGTGCCGTCGGATAGACGGTGAGGATGTGGGCCAGCAGTTCACCGTAGCCACCGCCCACATCCATGACCCGCTGGCCCGCGAAGTCATAGGCCTGCGCGATGTGCAACGCCGCCAGGCGCGTCAGATCGACCATGGCCCGATTGAAGATCTCGGCAGCTGCCGGATCCCGCTCCAGGTGCTCAAATCCCGTATCACCGGTGATGAGCGCCCGTGCGCTGTGCCCGGTCTTGATGCTGTGGAGCAGATTCGCCCACACCTGCCAGGCCTCCCCGCCC
>DATHOA010000317.1:0-8210 GCA_035485475.1 Steroidobacteraceae bacterium
GCGCATGGACTTCATCAAATGGGATCGCCTGAGTGTAGCCGGCATCAAGTATCGCAGCGACCCTGCCGCACTGAGCATCAGCAGCATCCGGGCCCAGGCACCCTATGCCCGCGTGATCATTGATCAGAACCGTCATCTGAATATCACGGAGGCGCTGAAGCCCGCAGGCACCGCAACGGCCGAACCGGCACCGGCGCCAACGGCTGCCGCGCCGGAGCTGAAAAAGTCTTCGGGCACGACACGCACAGCCGACCTTGCGCCTGCGGCCCATGCCACCGGTATGCCCCTGTCCATCGGCACCGTGGTGATCACGAACGGTTCGGCGAACTACTCCGACCAGTGGATCCAGCCGCACTTCGCCATCGGTATCCAGCAACTCAACGGCACCATCGACGGGTTGTCCTCCGCCGCCACATCGCGCGCCAAGATCGACCTGAATGGGTCGGTCGACCGCTACGCACCCGCTCATATCTGGGGTGAGACCAATTTACTGTCGCAGAGCACCTACACCGACATCAGCATGAGCTATCGCGGCATCGAACTGACTGGCGTCACGCCCTACTCCGGGCATTTCGCGGGCTACAAGATCGCGAAGGGCAAGCTGACGGCGGATCTGAAGTACCACATCGAGGACCGCAAACTCACCGCCAGCCACCACATCGTCGTGGACCAACTGCAGTTGGGCGACAAGGTCGAAAGCCCCGATGCCGTCAATCTGCCGCTGAAACTGGCGGTGTCACTGTTGAAGGATCGCAACGGCGTCATCGACCTCGACCTGCCCGTCACCGGCAGCCTCGATGACCCACAGTTTCGTATTGGCCCCATCATCTGGAAGGTGTTCGTGAACCTGCTCGAGAAGGCGGTCACCGCGCCCTTTTCGCTGCTGGGTCATCTATTTGGTGGTGGCGACCAGGTCAATGTCGTGGAATTCGCTCCCGGCAGCGCCGCATTGGATGCGACCGCGCACTCGCGCCTGGACAGCATCGCCAAGGCGCTCGATGCGCGCCCCGGACTGGAGCTGGATGTGCCCAACACTTTTTCAACCGTGACCGACACCCCGGCCCTGGCCGATAAACACCTGCAGACTGTGCTGCACCAGCGCGCCGGGGTCGCCGACGCCGCGCCCTTACCGACGCAGCCCGCGGCGCAGTTCAATCTGCTGCTCACGGAGTATCGCGCCGAACTTGGCGCCAAGACGCCACTGCCACCGCTGACGACGACGCTCACCAGTGCAAAGAAGGTCAAGGGTGAAACACCGGACTATGCGCCGGCCAGCGCCGAACTGACCGCGGCCTTGCTGGAGCGCGTCAAGGTGGCCGACACCGAGCTGCAAAGACTCGGCAACGAACGGGCCCGTGCGGTGCAGGACGTGCTGTTGCGTGGCACGAATATTGATCCCACGCGCGTATTCCTGATCAACGGGGCGGCGCAACCGCCGCCGGGGAACACGGTACGTCTCGAACTGGCCCTCAAGTAGCTGCGCGCGCAAACAATAAGGGGAGAACAACAAATGCCATTGTCAAAACGACTGGGTGCGGAATTCATTGGAACGTTGTGGCTGGTGCTGGGGGGCTGCGGCGCAGCCGTGCTGGCGGCGAAATTCCCGCAGGTGGGCATCGGCCTGGTGGGTGTCGCGCTGGCCTTCGGACTGACCGTGCTCACCATGGCCTTCGCCATCGGGCATATCTCCGGATGCCATCTGAACCCGGCGGTCTCCCTGGGACTGGTGGTCGCAGGTCGCTTCAAGCCTTCCGAACTGCTGCCCTACTGGCTCGCGCAGGTGCTGGGTGCGATCGCGGGTGCGGGCATTCTGTATCTCATCGCCAGCGGCGCGAGTGGCTTTGAACTCAGCGGTGGACTGGCCTCGAATGGTTATGCGGAGCATTCCCCCGGCGGCTACTCGCTGCTGTCCTGCGTCGTCTGCGAGATCGTCATGACCTTCATGTTCCTGATCATCATCCTGGGGGCGACCGATGCCCGTGCACCCAAAGGCTTCGCGCCGATCGCGATTGGCCTGGGGCTGACGCTGATCCATCTGATCAGCATCCCCGTGACCAACACTTCCGTCAATCCGGCGCGCAGCACCGGCCCTGCCCTGTTCGTCGGCGGCTGGGCGGTGTCACAGCTGTGGCTGTTCTGGGTGGCGCCTTTGATCGGTGCGGCGCTTGCGGGCCTGGCTTATGGCTGGTTCGCCGACGAAAAAAGCTGATCCTCGCGGCCAACTCACAGCGACGCGGCCCGCGGCAGCAGGCGATCGGTCTCCTTCTTGACCACTGAATAGCACTCACAGCAACGCTGCTCGAGTCTCGGTCGGTCCAGCACGGTGATGTGCCCGCGGGCGTAGCGGATGATACCGAGTCTGTCCAGCTTGCCGGCGGACTCGGTAACGCCCTCGCGGCGCACGCCGAGCATGTTGGCAATGAGCTCCTGGGTCATGACCAACTGGTTGGATGTCAGACAGTCGAGCGAAAGCAATAGCCAGCGGCACAGTTGCTGGTCCACCGAATGGCGGCGATTGCATACTGCGGTTTGAGCCATCTGGGTAATCAGGGCCTGCGTGTAACGCAGCAGCAGCAGCTGCACCTCGCCGTTGCGATGGAATTCATCCTTGAGATCCTGCCCGTTTAGACGATAGGCGTAGCCTGCGCTTTGCACAATGGCACGACTGGACGTGCTTTCCCCGCCCATGAACAGCGCGATACCGATCAAGCCTTCATTGCCCACGACCGAGATTTCCGCTGAGGCCCCGTCCGCGAGCATGTACAACAGCGACACAATGCAGTCGGTGGGAAAAACCACGTGGGGCAGGACATCCCCGGGCTCGTACAGGACTTTGCCCAATGGCATCGCGACGAGTTCCAATTGCGGAAAGAGTCGCTCGCGCTCCGCCGGTGGAAACGCCGCCAACAGGCGATTCTGCCGCGGATCCTTCACCGCATCTGGCATGTGGGAATACCGTTGAGCGCAGCGTCTGGCATAGGACGTGCGGCAGTATAGACCCTTCGCCGAGCCCGTGTACGCTAGCGTACCCCGGAACCCGATTACTGCGGCGTCACGGTCACCACGCGCAGGGTGTCATCCACCAGTTTCGATTCGATGTAGCCAATGGTATTGGGGTTCGCGACAATGAGTCGCTTGGTTTCGCTGCTGTTCGCAACCGCCTTGGGGGGCTGACCGCGGCCGGTGAAGATAATCTTGGACCAGTAGGCCTTCATCTGAGCCGCGGACTTGCCGGCAATCCACACGTAAAAATCATCGCGCGCGAGCGTCCCCTCGGACTGATCGATGGGCACGGCTTGACTGCCATCAGGGAAACGAGTGGTTTTGCCGAAGAAAATATCCGCCACCTGACTCCTGCTCAAGGTGGTGACGGTGCTCTTTGCCGAAACCACCGCGACCTCGTCGGCGTGGAGCTGCGGGCTGGCCGCCAGGAAGACCAGGACGGCGATACCGGAGGTGATGTGACTGAGGTGACGCATCTTTGTCTGTGTCAGAAAACGAAGTCCATGGCTACGCTGACGGTGTTGACATTAGGGGCGGCGCGAAATCCGGGTTGCTCGTTTCCCAGCCGGCCGATCGAATTCGCGTCCAGTCGCACCCGATCGTATTGCAGTTTGAAATCGATATCCTTCATCGCATCCCAGCGCAGGCCCACTGTTGCGCTGCTTTGCGAAGGCGCGAACTCGCCAAGGGCCACCGCAAGGCCACCATTCAGTGTTGCCGCCGCGGCCGCCAAAGGCGCGGGCAAGCCCGCCGTGCCGATCCCGGAATTGGCGTTACTACCGGATTCGACCTGGCCGACCGTGACGTAGGGTGTGAACTTGCCAACGCGACGGCCTGCCATCAGGTACCACGCGCTGGAGCGTTCTAGAATTCCGTCGCTCGCCGTCTTGGCCCATTCGGTCGTCAGCAGCCAATCGCCGGGGTCGTAGCTGACACCCACCGTCGCCATGGAAAATGCATATGGAAATGACTCCTGCCGGGAGTAAGTCGCGCCCAAGGCACTCGCCTGCGCACCGGTTGCGGGAAAACCGAGGCTCGACACTTGTGCGCCGAATTGCGTAAAGCCTGCAAAAAGTGGGTCCAAGGCTGGAATATCGGTCGTGGCCCGAAGCGAGGTGTAGCCAATTCGGAAGGTAAGCGAATCCCACTCCACCGCGTCACTGGTCTCGAGAAACTTTCGGGCTGAGACCTTGCCACCACCCTTGATATCCAGATTCGTTTGGCCATAAGAAACACTGAAGGTCTGTTTCACGGCGCCACTGTGCAGATGATAGTTGACCGCAAGCCCGTCCTGATTCGAAACCGGCAACTCACCGTAAAGCTCTATTGGCAGGCGAATCCACGGATAGGTGTAACCGACAAGACTCGTGTCGGACAACAAAAACGGGGCCGCCACTGAGCGGCCGGCGCGGATGCTCAGATCGGGTGTGAGCTGATAATTGAGGTTGGCCCACTCAATCTGCGGTCTCCAGGTGTTGTCGTAATCATGCTGGGAGACCACTTGCACGATTGCCGAGAGCTTTTCGGTGAACTGCGCGCCCAGCTGCAAACCCGCCTTGCTATCCACTCCGGGGGCCCACGCCTGGCTGTAGCCGGCGCCATTGGGCTGAAATGGGCTGCCGACGAAATCCGCATCGTGTGCGTCGGAGTAGACCTCGCCCACAGTCCCGAAGCCGTGCAGTGAAAACATCGAAGCGGCCGGGCCCTCATCAGCGGCGCGTACGCCGACGGGACTCCCCAGGATCGCGACCAGAACCATCGCATTCATTACGCAGGGCATGCGGCCACCGCTCGACCGCATCACCCAAATCGACATAGCTGACTTCCCGTGGCGCCAATTGGACGTTGGTTGTCCTGACCTGACCGCACCAGGTCATGACGTGTGTGATCCCAGTTGTGCGCGCAGCACGAAGCCTAGCGCATACCGCCTGCGTCCAACCGCTCTGTGGCGCACAGTTTGCTTGCTCATTAAGTTGCTACAGTCGGCGGATCGCAATGAAATACAGCTTCAACTTGACTACTGAGCTGACGAGCGGCAGCACGGAACGCCCACCGTGGCCCTGAGGGACACTTTCCGGCGCGGCATGGCTCGGGCCACGGAACCGCAGATTCTGTTTCCGCTCATCGCCCTGTTCTTACTGGCGGCGATTTGGGGAACGACCTTCGGCGTCATCAAGGTCAAGACTTCCGCCGCCGAGCATGCCGCAGCGGCATCGACCCGCGAGCTGTTGAATACGTATGAGGCTCAAGTCGTGCGCGCTTTGCGCGAAATCGACCTGACCCTGTTTCTGGTCAAGCATTGGCCCGCAGATCCCACCCGCCGCCACACGCTCGCGGATCTCAAGAACAACGGACTGCTACCGCCGGACCTGATCTTCGTCGTCAGTATCGTTGATCGCCACGGGGTCATCGTGGACAGTACGCGGCCGATCGACAAACACGAGTTGGCTGATCAGGACACGCTGCGCAGACTACGTAACAATGACGAATTCGTCATCAGCCGACTGCCACAAGGACCGACCGGAGCTGGGCAACTTGATTTCAGTCGCCGCCTGGACACCGTGGACGGGACGTTTGATGGCTTTGTGATGGTGGCGGTCGACGCGACCTATTTTGTCAGCGGCTATGACCCCGAAAGACTGGGCGCGCATGGCGTGCTTGGCCTGCTCGGATCCGACGGCGTATTTCGGGTGCGGCGCACGGGGGACGCCGTGTTCTCCGGGGATACGGTCGACTATGCCGCGGCGGTGGCGGGCGCCGATGACACGGCTGCCACTGTTTCCACGAGTCGCTGGGACGGCGCGCTGCGCTGGGCCAGCGGCCGCGAACTGTACGGCTTTCCGCTGGCCGTGCTCGTGGGCCTATCGGTGGATGAGCAGATGGCCGCCGCCCACGCGCAAGCCCGCAATTATCTGGTGTGGGCCGCTGTGGTCAGCATCGCGGTTGTAATACTGATGGGCCTGTTGGGCCGACTGAGCTGGCAGCTGGTGGAAGCTCGGCGGCGGGAGAGCGATACGAAACTCGCGCACGCACAGCGTGTGGAGTATCTGGCGTATCACGACGGACTCACGGGACTGCCCAACCGCAGCATGTTCAGCAAGTTGCTGGCCACGAGCATCAGTGAAGCACACCGTTGCAACCGACAGCTGGCAGTCGCCTTTCTCGACCTCGATCGCTTCAAGCAGATCAACGACACTCTGGGACATGAAGCGGGCGATCAATTGCTCCAGGAGGTGGCCCTGCGCCTCAGACACAGTGTGCGGGACAGTGACACGGTCGCGCGCCTCGGCGGCGATGAATTCGTCGTGTTGCTATCGGAGCTGGCCGATGGCAAATACGCAGCCACGGTTGCACAGAAGATTCTGCTGCAGATTGCCGGGGAATTTACGCTCATTGGTCAGGATTTTCGCATCACTGCCAGCATGGGAATCAGCACCTATCCGCAAGATGGCCTCGATGAACAAACGCTCACCAAGAACGCCGATATCGCCATGTATCAGGCGAAGGCGCAAGGCAAAAACAACTTCCAGTTTTACTCCGAGAAGCTCAACGCGAACTCCCTCGAGCGGCTCGCCCTGGAGTCCAGCTTGCGGCATGCGCTCGAGCGCAATGAATTTCGGCTTCACTACCAGGCCAAGCGGGATATCGCCAGTGGTCGCATCACCGGCATGGAGGCGCTGTTGCGCTGGGAGCATCCGGACCTCGGGACGGTCGGGCCGCGTGAATTCATTCCGGTCGCGGAGGAGACCGGTCTGATTATCCCGATTGGCAGGTGGGTGCTAAGAACCGCCTGCGCACAGAGCGTCGAATGGCGGAATCAGGGCCTGCCGGCTTTGAGCATGGCAGTCAATCTGACGCCGCGCCAATTCCACGACGAATCGCTGCTGGCGGACCTGACGTCCATCCTAGACGCTGCAGGCATGGACCCGCACTTCCTTGAGATCGAGGTCACTGAAGGACTGCTTATCCACGACGTTGAGAACACGCTGCGCATTCTCACAGGCCTCAAAGCGCTGGGAATTCGCATCGCGGTGGATGACTTTGGTACCGGCTACTGCTCTCTTGCCATGCTGCAGAGGTTCCCTCTCGACACGATTAAGATCGACCGCTCTCTCATGCGTGACATCGTTGGCACCCCGCAAGACACGGGGCTCGCGGATGCGATCATTGCGATGGGCAAATCCTTGAGCCTGACGGTGGTTGCGCAAGGCGTCGAAACCCGGGAGCAAGCCGAACATCTGCGGCTGCATGAGTGCAATGAGCTTCAGGGCTTCTACTTCAAGAAGCCAATGCCGGCTGATGAATTTACGCGGCTATTGCACAATCAGGCACCGGAAATTACCTACAGGGGCAGGCGGCTGGAATCGAAGGTTGAGTAACCTCCCGCGCGCCATACGTAGTTCCCTATTTCAATGACCTGCGGATTGACCAGTCCTATGCCGGGGCAGATCGATGGTAAAGACGCACCCCGCACCCGGGACATTGCGTACGGTCAACACACCATCGTTCGCTTCAATGCTGCGTTTGGAAATGTCGAGACCCAATCCCAAGGCGGAGCGATCATCGCCACGTTGGGCGGACGGCAAGAACATTGCCTCAGCGACGCCGGGTGTGAGCCCGCCGCACCGATCTTCGACATCAATCAGAACTCTATCGTTGAGTACATACCCGCACAACCGCACTTCGGTGTGGTGCTTGGTGTACTTGAAGGCGTTTTGCAGTAGATTGCCGACGGCTGCGGCGAGCATGTCCGGCTCTGCATAGACGGCAATGTCTTCCGCGATCGGAGTGATCGTGAACGTGGTTCCGGTCGCCAGCGCATCGAATGACGCGGAGATTTTCAATTTGCCGAAGAGTTGCGCCACATTAACGACCTGGCGCCGCGGCGGCACGCGCGCAGTGACTCTTACCTGGGCAAGCGCACGATCGAGCAGACCGCGCATGCCGAGCAGGCTGCGGTCAAGGACCGCCCCGGTGGCGCCGGATATGCCGACGTTGCCCACTCTGATGGCTGCGACCACCAGTGTTGCGGTATGCAGGTAATTACGCAGCTCTTGTACCAGAGGGGCGAGGCGGGAGTTCATTGCGTCGCTGACGAACTCACTGCTCAGTGCGCTATGCCTGGCGTATTCCGTCACGGCGCCGGCGATGGCATCGTCAAGGCAACGATTGAAGGTGTGAAATTCCTCGGCCGCGATTGGCTCTCC
>DATHOA010000318.1:0-47930 GCA_035485475.1 Steroidobacteraceae bacterium
TACGTCCGGGTAACACAGTGGTTACGGAGCTGGCGACATGCCTTTCGGCCATGAGCTCAGTGCGAATTGGAAGCCATTTGTTCTTGCTCCACGCTGGCCCCATCCCTACATTTACGAGCGGACGACTATGAGTATTGACGGGTGTATCGATCGATGACTGTGCGCCGTGCAGCGGCGCTGACTTCCGGTTTGTTGTTTCTCGGCGCCGCTGCCGCAATCGCGGCTACGGTGGCGGATGCCAAACCGGTGAACATCAAGGCCCTGCCGAAGGACATCTCCGCGGCGCAGATCGGCAAGATCATGCGGCGTTTTGAAACGGATCTCGGTGTCAAGTGCGGTCACTGTCACGTGGAGGACCCGAACACGCAAGAGTTCGACTACGCCTCGGACGACAATCCAGCGAAGAGTACGGCGCGGGTCATGATCACGATGCTCAAGGACATCAATGAGAAGTACTTGCCGCAGCTTGGTGCAGACAGTCGCTACGCGACCCAGGTGACCTGCGGCAGTTGCCATCAGGGCCAGAGCAGCCCACCGACCTTCGATTAGGTGATCCTCATGCAAAGCAGAATGGAAAGATCAATGACCCGGCCCCGGATCGCCCGTTCGCTTGCCGCGCTGCTGATGTTGGCTGGCGGCATTTTCATCCAGGCCGCGCAGGCGCAAATCGCGGTGCGCAATCAAGGCTACATGCCCTTCGCCGACGAGCCGATCAACTACCGATCGGAGGACCTGTCCGATCCGGTGGCCAGGCTGGAGAAACGCGTCGAAAAGGGTGAAGCGACTCTCGAATGGGAAGGGGATCACGGCTACCTGAAGTCGGTGCTCAAACTGCTGAAGGTGCCCGTGGAATCGCAGACCCTGGTCTTCTCCAAAACCAGCTTCCAGTATCCGAAGATCAGCGCGGATCATCCGCGTGCGCTGTACTACAACGACGACATCTATGTCGGCAAGGTGCACGACGGCAAGGCCATCGAGATCGTATCCTTCGACGCCCGCCAGGGCGCGATCTTCTACCTGCTCGACGAACACAAGGTCGACAAGCCCGCATTCCAGCGCGCGGAGCTGGACTGCACGCAGTGCCACATCGCCGCGGGCACGCGCGGCGTGCCGGGTGTGCTGCTGCGATCCGTGTACGCCAATCCCGCCGGCACGCTGATTCCCGGCGCGCCGACCTACATCACCGACCAGGATAGCCCCGTGGCCGAGCGCTGGGGCGGCTGGTATGTGAGCGGCAAGCCCGGCGACACCACGCTCTCCATGGCCAACGCCGCCGTTGCCGAATCGGCCACGGCCGCCACTCCCGTTCCGAACGATTCTTCAGCCCGCAAGCTCGCACCCTTGGTGGGCCAGCAGTCCTACCAGGGCGCCGACTACCTGGTCCCCGGCAGCGATGCGGTGGCACTGCTGGTGCTGGCCCATCAGACGCAGATGCACAACCTGATCACCCTCACGAACTACAAGACCCGTATCGCGCTGTACAACCTCAGCAAGCAGACGGCGGATGCGCCACTACCCGATGCGACCCGGCGCCAGTTCGAGAGACCCGCGGAGCAACTGCTGCGCTACCTGTTGTTCGCCAATGAGGCGCCCCTGTCCGGACTGGATCCACAGTCACTGAGCGCATCACCCTTTGCAAAGGAGTTCGCCGCCCGCGGGCTGCGTGATTCGCAGGGCCGCTCGCTGCGCGACTTCGACTTGAATCAGCGCATCTTCCGTTATCCGTGCAGCTACCTCATCTATTCCGACGCCTTCGACGCCGTACCGGAGCCTGCCAAGAGCTACATCTATCACCGTCTGCTGCAAATTCTCACCGGCCAGGACCGCAGCGATGACTTCGCCCGCCTGAGCACGCAGGACCGTCGCGCGGTGCTGGAGATCGTGCTTGAGACCAAGCCCGGCTTGCCGGCGGAGTGGCAGGACTACGCGCGCGCCAACCATCTGCAGATTGCGAACCACGATTGACCTTCAATGAGGAAAGACACCATGAGAACGATCTTGAAAGCCGCAGGACTGGCCGCTGTCCTGGTCGGTAGCGGCGCCGTACTGGCAGCCGCTGCCGGCAATACCATCGATGGACGCTGGGACGCCAGCCTGAGCACCAAGGCGGGGACCCTCATCCCTTTCCGCCTCGACCTGTCCGGCTCCGGTGACAGCGTCAAAGGCACGCTGTACGACGGCTTTCACCCGTACGACGGCACTACCAGCGCCACCTTCAAGGATGGCAAGCTGGTGCTGAATATCGAGCACTATCTCACCACCATCACCGCCCAGCTGCAGGACGGCCAGCTGGTCGGCGATGTCACCAGCCAGGGCCGCGGCCAATTCCAGCAGTTCGGTTTTACCGCCGTGCGCCATGTGGAGGCGGCTGACGCCGCGGCCGCGACTGCCCCGAACATCGCCGGCAGCTGGGTGGTCCCTCTGCCCACCGCTTCGGCCAAGGGCGAGAAGGCCTTCCGCGTCATCGTCGAGCAGCACGGTGCCGAGGTTGCGGCTTCCATCCTGCGCGTCGACGGGGATACCGGCTCATACAGCGGTGTATTCAAGGACGGCCAATGGGTACTGAGCCACTTCGATGGCAGTCGCCCGGGTGTCATTACCATCATTCCGAACGCGCAAGGCACGCTGGAAATCCAACAGCGCCAGGACCGTCCGGCCGCGGCCGCTCAGCCCGTCAGCGCCAAGGCCAGCGGCTACGGTGCCGATGAGGACGCGCCCAATGGCCGCTACGCCGCCAAGTTGGTGGCCTACCGCCCGGATGTTGCGCTCGCCAAGGGTCTGCCGCAGCCTGAGAACTACGAGACTCACACCACCGCTCGCGACCCCCATGAGAAATTCGCCTTCAGCTTCCCGGACGACCACGGCAAGCTGGTATCGAATGAGGATCCGCGCTTCAAAGGCAAGGTGGTGCTGGCCATCGTGACGGGGACCTGGTGCCCGAACTGCCATGACGAGGCCCAGTACCTGGTGCAGTTGGACAAGAAGTACCGGGACAAGGGCTTGGCGATCGTCGCGCTGGACTTCGAGGAGCCCGATCAGCAGGGCAATCTCGAGCGCGAGCATGCATTCGTGAAGCAGTACGGGGTCAAGTACACCTACCTGATCGCCGGTGCGCCGGAGGAGATGTGGGAAAAGGTTCCGCAGCTGGTGAACCTGAATACCTGGCCCGCGACCGTGTTCATAGGCCGTGACGGCACGATCCGCAATGTGCATTCCGGATTCGCGTCTCCGGCGAGTGGCGAATTCAACGCGCAGCTGAAAAAGGAGTTCACCGCCAAGATCGAAACGCTGCTGGCCGAAAGGGCCCCCGCCGTGCAGGTGGCGAACGCCAACTGACACTGCCGGGCCTCAGGCGTTCAAAAGCGCGGACTGTTGCCTGAGTCCGCGCTTTTCCTGCCGCAGCAGCAAGTACAACGCGGCGCCGTGCGTGATCGCCAGCAGCGGCACGAAAAGTATCGGGATTACGTATGCGGCACCCAGTTCTCCCGCCACCGCAGGCAGGTTGAGTCGCACGGCGTGGTAATAGTCGAGGCCTAAATCGGCCGCGCCGACCAGATTGAAGGCCACGACAAACAGCCAAAAGAGCCGCCGTACTCCAAAGGTGAGCAGCGCCAGCAGCGCCAGTATCCCGGTTGCGAAGTCCGCGTAGGCCGCGAACGCGGCGAATCCTGGTGGCAGGTGGGTGCCGACGACGCCGGGCAGCAGGAAGACCAGGCCAAAGAAACGAAAGCTGTGCAAGGTGGCAATGACGCGCTGCGCTGCGGCCGGTGGCAGCGACTTGAGCCAGGGCCATACGTACAGCCCGAAGCACAGCAGCCACGCGACATAGCCCAGGACAAGTTGTGATAGAAAGATAGTAGCCGGCGACATACAGCAACCCCGTTGTTGGCGATCCCGTCGCGAACGTTACGGCTGATTGTTCCCCACGACTATTCACGATAATGTCCATGGGCTATGAAGCAGAACTTCACAGTCCGCCATGGCGCGCTCGACGGGATCGAGGCGTTCCTCAGTGTCGCCCGTCATAAGAGCTTTCGCCGCGCGGCCGCCGAGCTGGGTGTAACGCCTTCGGCGATCAGCCAGGCCGTGCGCGCACTTGAGGGCCGTATCGGCGCGACGCTCTTCATCCGCACCACGCGCAGCGTCGGCCTGACGGAAGCCGGCGGCAAATTCCTCGCGCGCGCGAAGCCCGCCTTCGAGGAGCTGGTCGCGGCGGCCGGCATCGCGCGCGGACTGGGTGAGCGGCCATCCGGACTGCTGCGCCTGACGGTGCCCCGGGCGGTGATTCCGCTGCTGCTGCAACCCTTGATCGCATCCTTCTGCCGGGAGTATCCGCAGGTCGAAGTCGAGATCGCTGCCAGCGAGGAGTTGGTCGACCTTGCCGCCGAAGGCTTCGATGCTGGCATCCGGCTGGGCCAATTCATCGCTGCCGACATGGTCGCGGTACGGCTGACACCGCCATTTCGTTTCGTCATCGTCGGCAGCCCCGCCTACCTGGCCCGCAGCGGCCATCCCACGGCGCCGCAGGATTTGCGCCATCACGCATGCCTGCGCCTGCGACGTCCCAACGGCGCAGTCGCACTCTGGTCACTCAAGGACGGTGGTCGTGCGCTGGAAGTGGCCGTTTCGGGACCCCTCCTCGCCAACGATATTCCGACACTTTTGGGCGCAGCGCTCGAAGGGACGGGCCTCGCGCAAGTGCCCGAGCCGATCGCCGCCGCAGCGCTGACCGCCGGCCGACTGGTGCAGGTGCTGGAGCGCTTTGCACCCATGACACCGGGTGTCTTTCTTTACCATCCGGGACGCCGCCAGGTGATGCCGAAGCTGCGCGCCTTCATCGACCACGTGAAGGGCCATTCGGCCAGAATGTCGCCTATACTTCCCGCCCACAAGACGCAGCGGGGGAAACGGCAATGAAGATCAACTTGAGGCACCGGATCGTCATGGCGGCATCGATGCTGCTGGTCGGAACCCTCGCGTTGCCCGCACCCAGCCCGGCGCAGACGGCCACGGCCCTGCCGCCAAATGTCGGTACCGGTGATTGCGACCGTACCTGCCTGCAGGGTCTGGCGGAGCAATTCATTGCGGCTGTCATCGCTCACGATATCAGCAAGGTTCCGCTCGCCAAGGGCGCACGCTATTCGGAAAACAGTGTGCCCTTGCCAATCCCCGACGGGTTCTGGAAGAACGCGACGGGCGTGCGGCCCTATCGCCTGTACATCGCCGATCCGGAGTGGGGCACGATCGGGTTCTACGCGCGGATGTATGAGAATGGCGCGCCGGTGATCGTCAGCACGCGGCTGCGGGTCTACGGCCGTCAGCTCACCGAAATCGAGACCATCGTGACCTCCGAGCGCAACCGCCTGGCGCCCGCGGGCAGCACGGCCGCCCAGACGGATTACCTGGGTGACAAGCCGCGACCGGAACTGACCCAGGTGGTGCCGCCGGCGCAGCGCCGCAGCCGCGAGGAGTTGATGCGGATCGTCAACACCTATTTCACGGGTATCGAGAACAATACCGGCGACAAGCCGCCGCTGTTCTCCTCCCATTGCCAGCGGCTGGAAGATGGTCGTCCGACCTCGAATGTTCCGGTGCCGCCGGGGCAGGAGCGCGGGGGCATCAATATGAGTTGTGCCGAGGATCTCGCGACCGGCTACCACCGCAACGACAATCGCATCCGCAGCCGCCGGATCATGGCGGTGGACGTCGAACATCAGGTGGTGATGACCAGCGTCTATTTCGATCACGAGAACGACGCGCCGATCCATACCTATCAGCTCAAGAACGGCAAAACCGTCACGGTCAATGAAACCTCGCCCTCGACGCTGCAGGCGCATGAGACCTTCTCGATTGATCGGGAGGGGATCAGCCAGGTCGAAGCGGTGTTCACCAGTGTCACCTACGGCACGCGACCCTATTTCAGTACCGGCTTCCATATGGATAGCCCGCAGGCGGTGAAGGACGGCTTCGACGAATACGCGCACTAGCGCGAGAGGTTGATCATGCGGTTGCGAACGGTGGTGATGGGCCTGGTCGTGCTGGCAGCAACCACCGGCGCGGCGGCTCAGGAGCGCGCCCTTTCCTATACGACCCAGCAAAGCGAGGTCGGACGCACGGCCTATCTGGCCAATTGTGCGATGTGCCATGGCCCGAATCTGAGCGATGGACCGCTGGGCAAGCCGCTCAAGGGGCCTGCCTTCATGCAGAAATTCGGTGGCCACAGCGTGCGGGACCTGTACGAGGTGACGCGCACGACCATGCCGACCACCAAACCCGGCTCGCTCGACACGGCCACGTATGCCGCGCTGGTCGCCTTCATGCTCAAGGAGAATGCGATCGTGGCGGGCCCGGATCCACTGCCGGCGGATGCTCGCGAGCTGGCGGGCATGATGGTGCCGGGCGGGGGCTTCAGCATCATGGCCTACTCGCCCTACACGGCGCAGAAAGCCGTGGCATTGCCCAATCCCCTGGACCACTTCACCCCCGTCGGTAAGGTCGATCTGGCGAACCCGCCGGCGCAGGACTGGCTGACCTGGCGGCGTGGCTGGGACGCCCACGGCTTCAGCCCGCTGCGGCAGATCACCGCGGCCAACGCGGCGAATCTGCGGCTGGTATGGAGCTGGACGTTGCCCGAAGGCTCCACTGAAACCGTACCACTGGTGCGCGACGGCACCATGTTCGTGCTGGGCTACGGCGATATCGTACAGGCCCTCAATGCCCGGACCGGCGATCTGCTGTGGCAGTACAACCACGCCCTGGAACCGGGTGCAACGCCCTTCGTCAAACGCGGCCTGGCGCTGTGGGGTGATCTGCTGTATTTCGGCACCTCGGACGTACACGTGGTGGCACTCAACGCTCGCACCGGGGCAATGGTCTGGGACACCCGCATCGGCGACTTCAAGCGACACGAAGGCTTGAGCGGCGGGCCCCTGGTGGCCGAAGGCAAGGTCATGACCGGCACCACCGGGACCGGCGTCAACGCCCATTTCGGCGGCCCGCAGTTGGTGGGTCTTGATGCCGCAACCGGCAAGGAACTGTGGCGCCTCGGCACCATCGCCAAGCCCGGCGCGCCCGGCGGCGACAGTTGGAACGCAGTTCCCTTCGAAGCGCGCTCCGGCGCGTCGATCTGGACTCCAGGCAGCTACGATCCGGATACCGGGCTTGCGTACTTTGGCACCGGCAACACCTATGACACCGCCCCGTTGCTGGCGCCGAAGAAACCCGGCATGGGCAATGCCGCGCTGTACACCAACTCGACTCTGGCCGTTGATCCGCATACGGGCCGACTGGTGTGGTACTTCCAGCACTTTCCGGACGATCAATGGGACCTGGACTGGGCGTTTGAGCGGCAGCTCATCAACATCAAGGTCGACGGCGTGCTGCGTCGGGTGGTCATCACCTCCGGCAAGATCGGCATCTACGATGCGCTCGATGCCCATACCGGCAAGTTTCTATTTTCGATAGATCTGGGTCTGCAGAACATCGTCACGGCCATCGATCCGGTCACGGGCGAGAAGCGGGTGAACACCGCCCTGTACCCGAATGATGGCAAGATCAAGCTGGTATGCCCGCACGGCGCCGGGGCGAAGAACTACCTGCCGGCCTCCTGGAATCAGCTCTCCGGAATACTGGTGATGCCGCTGAATGAAGCGTGCATGGACCTGTACCCGGTACCCGGCGGCGGCAGCCTCAGTGCGCTGTCATCCGGCGTCAACTGGGGAATCCGGCCGCGCCCCGACAGTGATGGCAAGTACGGTCGTCTGCAGGCGCTCGACATGGCGACCCGCAAACCGCTGTGGACGGTGCGCCAGCGCGCACCGGTGTCCTCCGGGGTACTGACCACCGCCGGGGGCCTGGCCCTGGACGCAACCTACGATCGTGTATTCCATGTTTACGACAGCAAAACGGGCCGGGAGCTGTGGCAAAGCCGGCTCAATGACGTGTCCAGCTCCAGCCCGATCAGTTTCGCAGTGGACGGCAAGCAGTACCTGGCGCTCGTGGTCGGCGAAGGAGGATTTCACGCCCGCAGCTTCGCGCCACTCGTCCCGGAGTTGCGCAGTTCGCCGAACCGCGGCGCGACCGTGTGGGTCTTCGCGCTACCCTGACGACCATGCGCAAGGTGCTCTTTCAAATGCACCTATGGCTCGGGATAGGGATCGGTCTGTACATTCTCGTCATCAGTGTATCCGGCAGCCTGATCATCTTTCGTCGCGAGTTTGACCGGACCTTGTGCCCCAGAATCATCATGGTGCCCAGGGCCGGCCGCGCGCTGACGGACACCGAACTGCGGACCAAGGCGCGGGCCGCGTATCCGGACGCCGACATCAGGCAAGTGGAGATTCACGGCCCGCGAATTCCGGGAGCGGCGGTTGAAGTGTGGCTACTGGGCGGATCACTGCGGATCGAGCGCCTGTTCGATCCCTACACGGGCGCCAACCTCAATGACACCGTTGCCTGCGAGCCCGGGTTCGTCACCTGGCTTGCCGACCTGCACGATGACCTGACACGCGGCCGAAGTGGCTTGCGGGTCAATGGCCTTGGCGCGATTTCCATCCTGCTGTTGAGCCTCAGCGGGTTGGTGCTGTGGTGGCCGCGGCGGACGCGCTGGCGCTACAGCCTCATGGTGCACCGACACGTGGGTGGGCGCCGCTTCATTCGCGAACTGCACGGCGTGATGGGTTTCTGGTGCTTCGTGCTGATCCTCCTGTGGGCCACTACGGGGGTCTACTTCGCATTTCCGGCGCCGTTCAATGCATTGCTCGACCTTTTTTCGGCACAAGGGGTGGATACGGCCGCTTCGCGCTTCCTCGAGGATGCCTTCGCCTGGTTGGTTCGGGTGCATTTCGGGCGCTCCTTTGGCCGCGGGATTGAAGTGACCTGGGCCATACTCGGACTCGTGCCCTGCGGCCTGTTCATCACCGGAGTGCTGATGTGGTGTAATCGGGTGGTGCGCGGTCGGACATGAGCCCTAATCACCTCGGATTTCATAAGGATCCATCATGAAAGTGCTGCGGTTGTTGACTGTTGTGGCACTGGCCGCAGCTCCGGTCGCCTTCGCCCAGACCACCGGGCCGCTGACCATCAAGGAGCAAGGCAGTTTCTTTGTGGGCGGTGAAACCAAGACGGTCAGCGAACCGCCCGCCGGCGTGATCCCCGCGCAGAGCGGCGAAATCACCGTGAACCAGATGTACGTGCAGTACCAGATTCCAATGAAGGGCGATCGCCACGTACCCGTCGTGTTTGTCCACGGCTGCTGCTTGAGCAGCAAGACCTGGGAGACCACACCGGATGGCCGCATGGGTTGGAGCGAATACTTCGTGCGCAAGGATCGCTCCGTCTATCTCGCCGACCAGGTGTCCCGCGCCCGCTCCGGATTTGATCCCACCGCCTTCAATGAGGTTCACGCGGGCACCTTGGCCAATGCGCAGATGCCGGGCATCCTCGATGCCACGCACCAATTCGCCTGGACCGTATTTCGCTTCGGCCCGAAGTATGGCGAGGGATTTGCCGATGAACAGTTCCCATTGCAGTCCGTCGCCGAACTCTACAAGCAGATGATTCCAGATCTGAATTCAACACTGCCGTCCAATCTGAATCCGACCCTGACGCAGATGGCGGCACTGGGCGAGAAGCTCAATGGCGCCGTTCTGGTGGGCCATTCTGAGTCCGGCTTCTATCCGGAACTCGCCGCACTGGTCGACGCCAAGGGCATAAAGGGCCTCGTGACCATTGAGATGCGCTGTCAAACCGATCTCACCCCGGCGCAGCTGGCAACGCTGAGTAAGATCCCGACCCTGGTGATGTTCGGCGATCACCTCGGGGATGTGCAGGCGCCGTTCAGCTGGATGGACGCGAAGAACGCCTGCGATACATTCATCGGGCAACTGAAGCAGGCCGGCGGGGATGCCGAGATGATGTACCTGCCGGCGATGGGCATAAAGGGCAACAGCCACATGCTGATGCAGGATAAGAACAGCAATCAGCTGGCGGATCTGTTGATGGCGTGGATCGATCACCACGTCGAGTCCCGGAAAAACGCCGCGCACTAGCCGCTCGAGCGCCGTCGCGCAAATATTAACTATCCACAGTGGGGGCCGTGACCATGTCGAAGAATAAGGTGTTCGTATCCGTGATGGCATTCTGTGGCGTCATCGCCCAGGCACATGCTCAGGCGCCGCAGCCGGATCACGGTTCCGCCCGGCAAGTGGCCCCGCGGGTCTCCTGTACCCGCGAATCACTGCAGTCGGCAGTGGATAGCTACCTGGCGGCACAGAAATCCGGCGATCGCACCAAAATGGCGTTCGCTGAGAAGGTGAAGTACCTGGAGAACATGGGCGAGGTGGGGCCCGACAAGGCAATGTGGAACACCGCGCTGCCAATTGCGCAGTCGCGCAGCTTCCTGGACCCGGTTCGCTGCCGGACGTTCTCTGAATTTGTGGTGATCGAAGGCGAGCGGCAGTACGTCATTGGCACACGCCTGAGCGTCGACAACGGCAAGATCACGGCGATCGACAGCCTCGTTTCCCACAAGGGTGACTGGCTGTTCAATGCCAATTCCTATCTGAAGTATTCGAGCAAGGAAGACTGGGATGCACCGAAGGCGGGGTCGCGCAGTTCGATGCAGGACCTGATCAATGTCGCCAACAGCTATCTGGATCTGTTTTCCGACAAGTTTGTGAAGACACCATGGGGCAAGCCCTGCGCACGCCTGGAAGGCGGCGCGTACACCAATCGCAATGCCGATCCAAATGCGACCTGCGAGGTGGGTATTCCGGCTGGCGTGCTCTATATCGTGAACCGCGACTACATCGTTGACGAGGAGCACGGGGTCATCAATGTATTTTGCCGCTTCGGCAACAGCGCTACCGGCATGCCCGACTCACATACCTTCCGCATCGTGAACGGCAAGATCAGAAATGTTCACACCATCAGCATCAATCTGACCCCCGGTCGGCCTTCACCGCAGGCCGATGACAACGGGGCGATCGTGCGCTGACGGATTGCCGGGGCGAATTGACCGGCAGACACCTTAGTGCCTGCCCAGCCAATTCGCCCCTCCCTTGCTCATCATCGATATCGTCTACGATATCGCACATCCCACACGCGGCGGGCGACGCTCAATCTAGGATGTGAAGATTGCGGGACCGTGGCAGATGTGTTGCCGGAGTGTGGTTACCCTGCTGGTTTGATGAACGGATTGGGAGTCGCCGGATCCTCCAGCTCCTCATCCTCCTCCACCCCCTCATCTTCGATGTCCGGCAGCTTGCTCGCCTCGCCCAGGCCGCGTTCGAAATCTGCGCTGTTGATGAACAGCGGATCACTTTCAATGCGGGGAGACCACGGCTCCCGGTCTTTCTTGACTTTCTCTGCCATAGCTTGCTCCTCGTAATTGCGGAAGCCCGCGGCAGCATTCTAGGCGTCCTGCATTTTCAGGGAAGTCAGTGAAGACCTACACGCTTCTCGCGGGCGATCCTTGGCGTGGGAAAGTGTGGGTTAATGTAAGGTTGCGGCGCTCGCTACTCGGCAATAATGCGGCCTCCTCCGCTGGAGTCACCGCTCAAGCCTATGTGTTTGCCGATACCCAAATTCAGTTGCTGGGCCGCGCTGCTCGCCCTTATCGGGACCCGGGCGGTCGCGCAGGCAACCGATCCCCCGGCTGCAACTCCGGACGCTCCAGCGCAAACGGTCATCGTGACGGGCCGCAAGCTGGCGGTCGAGACGCTGATTGATCGCAGGGTCTACACCGTCACCAGCGACTTGCAGGCGAGCTTCGGCAGCCTGGCCGATGTGCTCACCGCGATTCCTTCGGTGGACGTGGATCCGGACGGCAATGTCTCCTTACGCGGTGACAGTAACGTTCTCATCCTGATCGACGGTAAGCCGTCGACCCAGTTCTCCGGCTCGGCGGCGGGCGACAACCTGCAATCCATATCCGCGAAGGACATCGAACGGATCGAAGTCATCACGACTCCGCCGGCCCAATTCAAGGCGGACGGCGCCGCGGGCGTGATCAACATCATTACGCGCAAGAAGCACCCGGACGGGACGTCCGGGTCGGTCCAGGGCAGTTTGGGCGACGACGGACGGTCCGTCGGCGGTGCCAACCTGAACTACCATTCCGGGCCGCTGACCGCGACCGCGACGGCTGGCATTCGGCGCGACTACCGTCAGCGAATGCTGGACTCTACGGTGCTGGCGCCGGATCCGACGACGGGCCAGCTGGTCAACAGCACCAGCTCCCTGAACGAGCGCATCCACCGCCAGACCCCGACGGCTGGACTGTCGGCCGAGTATGCATTGGACGAGCGTCAGTCCCTGAGCGGATCGATGTCGTGGACGCAGCACGGTGGACATCGCACCTATACCCAAACCGACGCAAGCACCGCCGCATCCGGCACGGTCACCAATTCCACCGACCGGCTAAGCTCCGGCCACGATCCCCAGACCGATTGGGAAGAGCGCCTGGGGTATACACACAAGCTCGCTCGGGAGGGCGAGCAGCTGGACTTCTCGCTGCATCGGTCCACCTCGCACCAACTCGAAGTCTACGACTACACCAACGATTCGTTCATTCCACCCGAGGCTCGTTACTACAACAATCTGAGTTTCCTCGAGAATCAGGCGATAACCGATGCGGGAGTGGACTACGACCTGCCCTTTTCCAAGACGCGTTCGTTGAAGGTCGGCTACTCGTTCGAACAGGACGATTACAGTTTCGCGAATGCGGGCAACAACCTGGATGTGGCAACTGGCGGCCAGATCCCCGATCCCAATCTCACGAATGACTTCACCTTCCGCCAGCAGATCAACTCAGGCTATGCCAGCTTTCAGGCCGGTGTCGGAGCATGGAACGTGCTCGCCGGTCTGCGGGCGGAGCTCACGCACACGGACGCGCAGCAGATCACCTCCCAAGTCTCGACCAGCGGGAGCTACTTCCAGGTCTACCCCAGTCTCCACGTCGATCGAAGTCTCTCCGATGAAACGACCCTCTCATTGGGCGCCAGCCGCCGCGTCAGCCGCCCGGACCCTGAACAGCTGAATCCCTACATTGACTATGAGTACGCGCCGAACCTGTCCGCCGGCAATGTAAACCTGCGACCTCAGTACACCCAATCCTACGAAGTCGGCTATGGATATGAGGGGGCAGGTTTGGCGTATCAGCTGACAGGCTACTACCGCCGCAATCGCGATAGCGTGACCAACGTGACCGAGTACATCGGCAACGGCGATTCGCTGACGACTCTGGCCAATCTGCCCAAGAATGATTCGGCCGGGATGGAGATTACCTCCAACGGACACATAGTCCCGACGCTCGGCTATGCCGTAAGCGCCAATTTCTTTTACAGCCAGATTGACGCCACGGCCCTGGGAACGCCGGGACTGCAGTCGACCGTCGGAGTCAACGGCAAACTCACGCTTGATTATCGGCCGACAGCGGCCGATTCCGCGCAGCTCATCGTCACGCGCACCGACAAACGCCTGACCCCCCAGGGGTACATCAGCGCCATCAATATCGTGAACATTGGCTACAAGCGTCAGCTGAAATCCGACCTCACGGCGATTCTCACCGTCTCGGACGTGTTGAATGGCCAACGTTACCAGAGGGTCGATGACACCCCCATGATTACAGCCACCTACCTGCGCGCCGTGCGCGGTCGGGTCATCTATGTTGGCTTGATCTATTCCTTTGGTATAACGAAGAAGGGAACGCCGACGGACTTCCAATACGACCAGCCCGGCTAGGGGAGAGCCAAATGCACGGCATTAAACGGCGGATGGAACTGCTTCCATCCGCCGTTGACTTACCTCAGGCGCGACTCAAACGAAATCGCGCTTCGCTGTTACCGACCGCGGCCATGATCCCGATCATGATCCCGGTCGTGATCCCGATCGCGGCTGGGCACGTAGGCAACCCCGCGATAGACCGTGCCATAGGTAGGACCCGCGATCGAACGAAAAGTCTCGCTGGCCACCTTGCCGGTAAGCGTGGTGGCAGCCACTGCGTCCGTGATTTCCACGACACGATTCGGATCGGCGCCGTTGTCGCCGGAGGTGCTGCTGGTCGAAGTCGCAGCCCACAGTGTCACGGTGCCATCCTCGTTCACCACGCCGGTGAGATTGCGCAGGCCAATGGTCGTGACGTCCGGATATTGGCCGTCGTGCCCTACGAGATTGCTGTCGACCTTGCCGATGAGGCCACTGGTCAATGTATAGGCCAGCGTCCAAGTGCCGTTGCTGCCCAGGATCCACTTCTCCAGGCCCGCATGCGCGGCATCGGCGCTGTTGCCCGTGCCCTCATCGGTCACGTACAGGGTGTGATCGTTGGCGAAAAACATGGCGAACGGCGTGTAGTCACCACCGCTCGTGCCGTCCGCCAGCGATGCGCGGGCGGAGTCGGTCGGAAAGCCATTGAGAATGGCGATCGCCTGCTGGCCGGCATCGGCGACGGTCGGCAGTACATTGCCGGCCGCGGGGCCGGTGTTGGGTACCGGCACGAAACCGGTCGGTGATTGGGGCGCATTGACCACGGTGTAAACCGTCTGCGCGCCGTTGCTGCCGCTGCCCTTGGTGAAGTACAGCGCGCCGTGGTGCTCGGTGATGCCGCGGAAGTTGTCATCCTTGCCGGGCTTGTCGTCGGCGCCCTTCTTGCCGAGTCCGAACTGCAGTAACGGGTTCACCTCCGCCGAGTTGCCATCCGCGATGGTCACGCCGGCCGACCAGGCATTGATCGGCTTGACCACCTCGAGGCCGGTGGTCTCGGTCACATCCGGAGTCGTGCCGTTGGTGGCAGAGCCGAAGGTCGCGGCGTTGCCGTTGTTGGCGTTACCCACAGTGTAATAGAGCCCGTTCGAGCCCAGCAGGGCCGCGCGACCATTGTTGCCGCCATAGTTGATGGTGGGCGTGAAGGAGAAGTGCCCGTCATCATCCAATGAGACGATGGTGCGGTGGAAGGCATAGTTGCTGCCGAAGGCGAACGTCACCGGATTGGTCGGGTCCTGACCCGGCACGGCATCGGAGTTGGAGACGTCGAGAGCGCCGACGCCGGGGCTGGCATAACCGACGAACACCAGATGGCTGCCACGGTCGTCATGGCGCAGGTGCAGCGCCAGCTCCGACTTGGAGGAGAAGCTGGTCACGACCTGGTTCGTTGGCACGCGCTCGCGGTTGAGCACGCGGCCACTGTGCGGCTCGACCGCCGTCAGGTAGATGGGCGAGGTCACACCGAAGCTGGCATCGACCGTATCGTTGTTCCAGACGGTGACGTAGTTGTTGTCGGAAACCGCAGGAACAGTGGCGGTGTTCGTATTGGCCAGCGGCGTGACGCCGACCTGCAAAGACGCTACAGCCCCGGTCGAGCCTTCGTAGTTGCTGCTGCTGATGATCAGCGCGCCGGGTTGCAGGATGGAGTCGTCGGCCGCGGCCGTGTCGACATGCGCGAATGTGGCGGCGCCGCAGCCCACCAGCAGCGATACGGTGCTGGCGATCGAAGAACGCACGTTCATGGAAATCCCCTTTGGGTTGGTTGGCTAATCGTTCGAATTGCTTTGTGTTGGAAAGTAGTCAACCAATATTTCAATTACGTGAAAATCCGCACCGCGGCCAGATCGGATAGCGCGGCTGCCCGCCCGCACCATATTGCCGAGGCCAAGATGCTCGCTGCTGCGTAGGGCCTCGCCCGGCGGCGCAAAAAACCTAACACCCCGATGTCTACTCGCCTGCGCATGACGGCAGCATCATCTTGCGCAGAGGGGCATTTATGTACATCGATCCTATTCATGCAGGTCCCGTAGCACTGGCACATGCTTTCGCGCTGGCGGCCCGCGTATCGACTCAGCGCGCCGATTCTGTGGGCACCGCCGCTGCGCAGAGTGCTCCACGAACGCGTCGATTCAAATCGCTCATGCGCCTTGCGTGGTGGTCGCGGCTCCCGGACGCGGCAGATTTTCCAACCGCGGACCCCGTACAGCTGATGCTGTGGTCCGAGTGTGCGGGACGCCCGGAGGTAACCGCCCTGGGCGGCCTTCTGGTGATGAATTTCTTTCGCCGGAACAGCGCCGCGGCGCGGCAAACCAGCACGGATGGCCGGCAGGGAGCGTTATGCGGGCTTCCAGAAGGTCGTGATCAGCCCGCCGATGATGATCAATGTGCCACCGAGCACTATCGGCAGGGTCGGTGCGGTTCGAAAGACGATGTAGTTGATCAGTTGCCACACGACAAACAGCGTCGCGATGTACAGCCCGACCAGCTGCCCGAATTCCAGGGGCGCCAGGTTGACGATCAGCCCATAACCAAAGAGCAGGATCGCACCGCCCAGGAACCATCCCAGGCGAACGGCGCCGATATGGTTGTAGATTCCCATGCGCACGACAGCGTCGCCACTCACCTCGAGTACGGTCGCGATTAACAAGAAAACGAGCGGATGAACGCCCTGGAAAGCCTTTGGCACGGCCCTGGACTCCTGATGTAGCAAGCTCAATGGGATCGACCGGCAGTATTGCATGCACTTGAGGCGCTGACGATGCTGCATACATTATTGTTTTTATTACTAAAACCCCGGCCCAGGCATATTTTCCCATTTCTTAGCACCGTCTTCACACCCGGCTCGCTACGCTCATTGGAGGCACCAACAGCTGCAGGGATTGCACGACATGACCCAACCAACACTGAGTGTCTGGATTGTCGATGACGATGCCTCGTACCGGTGGGTTCTCGAACGGGCTCTGCAGCAGCACGGAGCCGCCACCCGCAGTTTCGAGTCCGCCGAACTCGTCCTGGAGGCATTTCGCACTGGCAAACCCGATGTTCTGATCACCGACATCCGGATGCCGGGACAGTCCGGGCTCGCGCTATTAAAAAAGGTGCGCGTCATCGACCCGACGCTGCCGATTCTGGTCATGACTGCACATTCCGATCTGGATAGCGCCGTCGACGCCTACGAATCCGGTGCCTTCGAGTACTTACCCAAACCATTCGATATCGACGAATTGATCCGCCTGGTTTCGCGCGCGGCGCGTCCGGCGCTCCGGGCAACGGTCACGCAACACCAATCCGCGGCACCCGCATGGCGTCTCATGGGCCGAGCGCCTGCCATGCAGCAGGTGTTTCGCGCCATAGGTCGACTTGCCAGTTCCAGTGTCACCGCACTCATCTGCGGGGAGTCCGGAACGGGCAAGGAACTGGTCGCTCGAGCCCTGCACGAACACAGCCCGCGCGCAAACCGGCCTTTCATCGCCTTGAATTCATCCGCCATCCCGGGGGAGCTTCTGGAGGCCGAACTTTTCGGGCACGAAAAAGGAGCATTCACCGGTGCGTCGGCAGCCCGCCTGGGTCGATTCGAACAGGCCCATGGTGGAACCCTGTTTCTTGATGAAATCGGCGATATGCCGACTTCGGCACAGACGCGCTTGCTGCGTGTGCTCGCTGACGGTGAGTTCTACAGGGTCGGTGGATCCTCACCGGTACGGGTTGATGTCCGGGTCATCGCCGCCACCCACCAGGACCTTGCGAGTCGTGTGAACGGCGGCAGCTTTCGCGCCGATCTCTATCATCGCCTCAACGTGATCCGTATTGATCTGCCGCCGCTGCGATCACGATCCGACGACATCCCGGATCTTCTCGAACACTATCTGCAAATTGCGGCACAGGACATGGGTGTGGCGCCGAAGGTTCTGACCCCCAAGGCCTGCGCCATCCTGTGCGCGTATCACTGGCCGGGCAATGTCCGCGAACTGGTGAACCTGTGTCGCCAGCTCACAGTGCTGGCGCCGGATACCGAAATTCAGATCGAAGACATTCCGGTGGAGTACCACATCAGACCGCCATCCAGCACCGACTGGCTCCAACTGCTCGCCGACTGGGCCGATAGACAGGTCGTGTCGGGCAAGCGCGCGGTACTGGACGGGGCGCAACTGCAGTTTGAACGTACCCTCATTTGCGCGGCCTTGCGCCGCACGCAAGGGGCCCGCGGTGATGCGGCAAAGCTGCTTGGCTGGGGCCGCAACACCCTGACCAGGAAGCTGCGGCACCTGGATATATTGGAGAATGACTCCGAACCGCTCGCGAACCTCCCCTAGTATCCCTGCGGCTAAGACGGCCGCTTCAGTTCGCGCAGTGTCGCCGCATCCCTGGCCAGGCCCTCGATGGCAACCCAGTCCTTCGCCTCAATGAGATTGGCTGGCGCCACCCAGGAGCCGCCAACGCACAGCACGTTCTTCAGCGCAAGATACGCCGCAGCGGTGGCACGCGTCACACCCCCCGTGGGGCAGAACGCGTGATCGGGAAACGGACGGCTCAAGGCCTCGATCATGCGCACGCCTCCGGCCACTTCCGCCGGGAACAGGTTGCAGGCGGTGTAGCCCGCCAGGCGCGCGGCGATGAGATCGGTCGGTGTCATGATGCCCGGCAGGAGTGGAAATCCCGCGTCCATGGCGTATGGAATACCCAGACCCGGCGACACGCCAAACTGCGCGCCCGCCTCCCTGCTCTCAGGAAAGTCACGTGGCCGTGACAACGTGCCGACGCCGACGATGGCCTCGCTCACCGCGGCACGGATCGCCCTGATGGCAGCCAGCGCCACCGGAGTTCGCAACGTCACATACATCACGGGCAATCCACCCCGTACCAGTGCTTGCGCCAGTGGTACGGCGTCCTCAATCCGACCGATCGTCAACGCACTGATGACGGGCGAGATTCTCATGATCCCGCGAATATCGGTGGGCAGGACAGTCACCATAGAACGTCACTTCATCCGATTCTTCTGTGCCCTCCAGAATATACACACCGGCCCGTGCGAAGACGAGCCGCGCGCCCCATTCCCTGTACCTCGATCCACTTGCGAAAGGGCCCCGAATCCATTCGGGGCCCTTGCGCCTGTCGCATCAAAACTTCACCAGGACTCCCGCTGACAACGTCGCCTGCCGCTTGCGCAGGTCGGGGTACCACACCCCGCCGGTGCCGCACACCGCCTGGGCTTGCTGCAGTATTGACGTACCCGCCGACGTTCCGGAGTTGCAGGCGTAATCCTGCGGCGAACCGTTGTTTCCGCCGGGCGGCGTCACGCCACCCTCACCGGAGAAATACGGGATGTCGGAGTGCCGAAAGCCCAATTCGCCCCACCAGGTAATCCACTGCTTGGGCATGTACTGAAGATTGAGGGTCGAATCCCACATATAGGCGTGCTGGCCCGGGTTCTCCGTGAAATAGGGCGTACCCGTAGCAGCCGTCGCGCCATTGATGGGCGGCAATAAAGTCAGGTAGCGACCCGGGTTATTCATCATGCCGCCGCCGATGGTCACGGCAAGCAGATCGTGGTCGAACCACACCCGGTTGTACAACATCGCGCCGAGGAACGAACTCTTGTTCTGACCGGAGGTACAGGTGATGCCTCCGCCATGCTGGCAACCGGCATCGGCGGTGAATGAGAACGCCGCCTTTGAAATTCCGGCTGAACCCGGCTTGTTGAAGTAACGCATTTCGATACTGTCGTCGGTATGAATGCGCGTAGTCTTCGGCTCATTCAAATTGTCGGTTCCGACGCCGTAATTGTTGAACACCAGCGACAGCCACTCGTACGGGCGCCAAAGAATCTGCCCTCCGTAACCCAGGTGCCCATTGAACTTGGCGTACGACTGCCAACCATTGATGATCCACGGTTCGATCTTCAGGGTATCCGTCGGGAAGTACTGAATTCGCATACCGTTGAAAAACCATGGTGTGTTCGATGACACGTAGGATGGCTGGTAGGTCCAGTTGTCGTAGTTGTAGTAACTGAAAAGGCCAATGTACGAGACGAATATGCCGGCATCGACATTCAGTCCGTGACTGACGTCGAAGTGATATCCCGCGTTGGCTTCCGACAGGTACCGGTATGCATCGGGCAGATCCCACTGGCCCACTGCCGAACTGGCGTCGTTGCGCGGTGTGGTGGTGGCGAACAGGCCGTCCATGTAGAGGATGCGTGCCCGAACGTTTTCCCAATGGAAATCGCCGCCGACGCTCACCTGTTCGAGCTGGAATTCACCCGATCTGAAGGATTCCGTGGAGCCGACGATCGTATGGTCCACGGGACCATTGAAGTCCTGCATGTATTCCGCATCGACCCGGATATCCGGCGTGAAGAACGGCGAGTCAAATGCCGGTGCCGTATTGCGCGGATTACCGTTCAGCCATGTAAAGTCGCCAAAGGCGAAAGGCGCGGACTTGTCCGGGTCAGCGGCTGGTGCGGGAGCAGCCGGCGCGTTCTGCGCCCCCGCCGCCGCTCCCGCCGGCTGCGCATTCTGCGCCACCAGGTGACTGTCGGGCACGGTGGCAAAGGTGATGGCTCTGATGAACTGCGAGGTCAGGCCTTTCAAAGTTCCGGGCGCGGCGGCGTTGGAAGCGGCTGTTCCGCCGTACTTTTCGGCCCCTTCACCACCGCCCGAGCCGTTCATGACGATATCCGACCGCATCGCCTGAAGTGGCGAGACAGTCACGGATGCCAGTTTGGCGTCAGGAAAGCCATTGGCCTGGACAGTGAGTGACCAGGCACCCGCAGGTAGGTCGGCAAAGGAGAACACACCGTCACTGCCCGCAATCGCGGCCCTGACGCCGCTCGCATCCGTCCTTGTCGCCGTCACCGTCGCGCCGCCCACGGGGCGGCCGGCCGCGTCGCGCACCACTCCCACGAGTGCCCCGAGCGCCGTCTTGCTGTCCACAGTCGTGGACGTCGCCGGCGCATCGGCGGCATGAACCAGTCCCAGTGGCGCGCCTGCGGCGAGAATCGCCGCGACAGTCCCGCGTATCAGATTTGCCGTTTTCATTAGACCCTTCCCTTGTGCGAAACAACCGCCGGTTAATGTTACCGATCGCAATTTCGATGCACAGACGGAAGCGTGTTAAGAAACGCGCGCGGACTACTCCTCCGCCAACTGTGAGGTCGCCTTCAAATCAACTATCAGTCGATAGCCCACGCCAGGTTCGGTCACGATGTGCTGTGGGCGACTTGGATCATCTTCCAACTTGCGGCGCAGGCTGCCGATGTAAACGCGCAGCGAACGGGAATCCTCTCGATGCGGACCCCACACCTCCCGCATCAGGGCCTTGTGCGTCACAACCCGGTCGGCATGCCGCATCAGCGTCTCCAACATGCGATGTTCCAGCGGCGTCAAACGCACGGCGACGCCGTTCGTGCGGCGCGCCGTACGCAGGGTCAGATCTACGGATACGCCATTCAGTTCGAGCTTGCCCTGCGGCAATTCGCCCCGGACGTGACGCCGCAGGCCCGCACGGACCCGCGCCAGCAGTTCCGGAGCGCTGAAGGGCTTGATCACATAGTCATCGGCGCCGGCTTCAAATGCGGCCAGGCGCTGCTCCTCGGCGGTGCGTGCCGACAATACAATGACGGGAACCGCCGACCAGACCCGCACTTCCTGGATCACCGTGATCCCGTCGCCGTCAGGCAATCCGAGGTCGACAATCATGGCGTCCGGGCGATGCACCCGCGCGGCCTGCTGGCCACCCTTGGCGGTTTTCTCGATCACCACGCGAAAACCGTTCGCCTCGAACAGCATCCGCAATATGTTCTGGATGCCGCTGTCGTCCTCCACGATCAGAATGACGTGCATCGCAAGCGTCATGGCGTCACACCGCTTGCCCGCGCTTCGGGCTCCGCGTCGATGGGCACAGTTATCTCAAAGCGGGCACCCCCGGACTGCGCCGCGGTCGCGCTCACATCACCGAGATGCAGCCGCGCGATCGCACGGCAGATTGACAGCCCGAGGCCGACGCCGCTGATATTGCTTTCCAGCCGTCCGCGCGCAAACTTGTCGAAAAGCAGCTCCGGGTCCGTATCGCCGAATCCCGGGCCGTTGTCTTCGAAGATAATCTGCATGAGATCCCCGTCCGCCAGCGCCGCGATGGTGATCTCGGTTCCGGCGGGCGTGTACTTGACGCAGTTCTCCAGGAAATTGCTGAACATCTGCACGATGAGGCTGCCGTCGACGCGCACCATGGGCAGTTTTGCTGGCAACTGCACCTGCACGCGCCACAGGGCAAGACGCCCCTGATTGCGCCGCAGTGCCTGACCCACCAGGTCCTCGACCGAATGCCACTCGCGCTTGAGCGCGCCCGGGCCAGTCTCCAGGCGCATCAATTCGAGGACATTGGACAGCAGCTCCGTCATGTCCCGTGCCTTATCCTCGATCAGCCGACCCAGAGTGCCGACCCTGTGGGCATCCAGGGTAAAGCTCTCGTGCGCCATCATGCTGCCGGCACCGGCAATTGCCGATAGCGGGGTGCGCAGATCGTGGGAAATCGAGGCCAGCAGTGTGCTGCGCAGTGCGGCCCGCTCCGCGGCGAGCCGGGCGGCCTCCGCCACATCCGCCAGATGCACCCGCTCCAGCGCCAGGGCAAGCGTTCCCGTGAGTGCTTCGGTGACGCGCAGCGCCTCCGGCAGCAGGGCGCGTCGCACATCCAGGGGCCACAGCACCAGAACTCCGATGCACTCCTGGCTGCCGATCAATGGCAGATACATGGCCCGTTCAGCCGGGAATGACTCCGCACCGAGACCAGCGCGCAGCCGGTGCTCCGCCACCCATTCGCAGATTGCCGCTTCGGGTCGGCGCCGCGGTCTTTGGTCGACCTCGCTACCCGGCTGATGCCACCGCCCCTGCCTGTCCCGGAGCAGCACAACCACAGCGCCGTGTGACTCGCCGGCGACGTGGCGCGCGGCAGTCGCGGCCATCGCATCACCGTCCCGCATGGCGGTCAGCTCACGACTCAATGCATACAAGGCCGCACTGGTGCGCGCGCGGGCGCCTGCCGCCATGCTCTGCTTGCGTACCACCGCTACCAGGTTCGCGATAATGATCGCCACGCCCAGCATGACCCCGAAGGTGATCAGGTATTGCGAGTCCGATACATAGAAACTGAATCGCGGCGGCACAAACAGGAAATCAAATGCGGCAACGTTCGCCACCGCCGTCAGCACGGTCGGTCCGCGCCCGAGACGCAGCGCGGCCAAGGTCGCGCCGAGCATGTAGATCATGACGATATCGATGATGTCGACATGATTCAGAAGCGGTAGCCCCAGGAGGGTGCACAGCACGGTGATCCCCACTGCCGCCGCATAGCTCATCCAATGGGCGTAATCGAGCACGCGTGTCGATGTCAGCCAGCCATCACCGACGGCTGCCACACCCGCTTCGCGGCCGATCACCACGATTTCGGCGCCGCTGCACTGTCTGAGCAACGAGGCCATGGTGGAGCGTCTGAAAAGCCGCGGCCGAGTCGCCGAACGCGCCGCGCCGACGATGATCGTGTGAATGCCATGCAGTCCCGCAAAGGCCGCCACGGCGGCAGCAGGTACGGCGGCATCCAATGTCACCGTGTCTGCGCCCAGTGACTCCGCCAATCTGAAAACCTCGAGCCGCGAATCACGTTCCAGCTTCAGATTGCTCAACAATGGCGGCGTTTCCACGCACACGACGGTCCAGTCCAGATCCAGCGCGACGGCATACCGCTTGCCGGCGCGCACCAGTTGTTCTGCGAAATCCGGATTTTCGTCGGGTGCTATCGTCACGATCATGCGCCCACGGGAATCGGACTTGCCGGATCCCACATGACCCGCGACCTGCCAGTTCGCACCATTGAGCACTGCGTTCATCCGTCGACCGCTCGAACGGGTCGCGCATGGCTATCTATTGTTCTGCCTCCCATCCGCGGCCACTCCCGATCAGACCTGCGGCACGTTAGCTTGTAACAAGGTTAGGAGTTTGTTAATTAAATGCTGCACCGGAACCAATCAGGGTGCTCGCATTCGGCGCGCTCACTGCGCGGCGAAGTCGCTCCCTGGCACGCGATGGCAGCCGTACCGTGAATCGGGATCCCTTGCCTTCGATACTGTCCACTTCGACCGCCCCGTGATGAAGGTCCACCATGAGCTTCACGAGGTGCAGCCCGACACCTGTTCCACCAATGCCGGTGGTATTGCTGCCGCGGTAATAACGCTCAAATATGCGCGATTTGTCGCGGGCCGCGATGCCCAGTCCCTGGTCCTCGACGGTCACGATCACCTGATCCGGTTCGAGCCTTGCGCCGAGCTTGATCAATCCGCCGCGCGGGGAGTACTTGACGGCATTTGACAGCAGGTTGCCGAATACCTGTGAGAGCAGATTGACGTCACCGAATACCGGTAGCGGGCCCGGCGGCACGGCTTCAAATATCTGTAAGCCTGGCGAAAGGTCGCGCTGGATCTGACATACATCGTGCAATACCGGTCCGAGATCGGATACGGCGGCGTGATAGTACAGTTCCACCTCCGCGTCGATCATTCGCCCGGACCCGATGAGATTGTCCATCAGCTCGACCATTCGCCCTACTGAATTGCGCACCTTGCGCGCGCGCTCGGCGACTTCGGCGGCGCCGACCCGATCCCGCATCGAGATCAGCCGCTGCGCATGGCCGTCAATGATCGACAGCGGCGTCCGGAATTCATGCGACGCCATGGACACAAAGTTTCGCTGCAACGCCGCCAGCCGTTGTTCCTCGGCAAGCTTTTCCTGCAGCATGGATGCCTGCTGCGCCAGGCCCTTGCGGCTGGCCGCAAGATCGATCGCGTTCTCCCGGAACACGACGACCGCACGCGCCATTTCGCCGATCTCATCCCGACGCTGCATGCCGGTGAGTGGCACCGTGGTCTCACTGGTCGCCAACCTGTGCATCCGCCCGGCCAGATCGAGCAACGGGGCGGAGATTGAGCGCTTCACATACGCCATGGCCATTGCCACCAACAGCGCCGCGAACAATATGGTTAATGCGATGCGCTGCCGGGCGGTCTCGTACGCACGATCTGCGCGGGCGCTGGCCGCGCGTGCGAGCGCAGCATTGCGTTCACTGATGACATCGAGTGTGTCGCTTGCCGCGTTGTAAGCGGACTTCGACACGGTCGCATACTGACGCATGGCCTCGGCACGCTTGCCTGTGGCCAGCAATGACTGCGACCGGTCCACGAGCACGTGATACCTGACCCATTGCGCCTCGAATACATCGTAGAGCTTGCGCTCGTCCGGATCATGATCGACGCGACGATAGGCCCGCTCTCCCGCCGCGATACTGCGATCCAGCCGCACCAGATCCTGCTTCGTCGCCGCCAGCTCGCCCTCATCCCGGGCCAGCAGCAGGGAGCCCTCCGCGGCCCGAAAATCGGAAGTAAAGTTGTTGAGATCAACCAGCGCATGCGCACTGGGCAGCCAACGATCACGGATCTGCGCGGAGACCTCGTTGAACTGCCCCAGGCCACTCAGATTCGACAGGCCCACGACAATCAGCAGTATGAACAGGAATGTAAATACCAGCGACAGTCGGCCCCTGATTGAATGGAGTCGCTTCATGTTCCACGACAATGCTGCGGCAGGACGCCACCCGTTAGTGCAGACCGATGGCACCGAGAGTAGTCCTGGCAGCAGGCCGGATGCCAGCATCCGGAGAAATCTTCACCGATTCATTACACCCCCGGATGGTATGTTCTGGCCCCAGGTTTTCGGAGGAAGCACGCCGTCGATGAGCACCCCTTGCGCTGAGATATTGTGTGTCGAAGACGACCTGGAGGCCGCCGAATTGATCTCGGAGGCCTTGACGGACCGTGGCTTCACGGTGCGCGTGGCCGGCAATGGCCGCGATGCGTTGGCAAGTGTGTTCGCATCGCCACCGGATTTGGTGCTGTGTGACATCGGCATGCCCACCATGTCGGGCTTTGACCTTCTCGAACGGTTGACGGCTGCCGAACCGCGCTTCACCCATATGCCCTTCGTATTCCTCACCGCACTGGCGGACCGGGACAGCGAATTGAAGGGATGGCATCTCGGGGCCGACGACTATGTCACCAAGCCCGTAGACCATGACGTCCTGGCAGCTGTGATTTCCGCGCGCCTGGCGCGCGTTGCCCGCAACACACTCTGGCCCAAGCAAGTGGACTTGCGAGGCCGCGAGCTCGAAACCCTCACCTGGGCGGCGCGCGGCAAGACGTTTGCGGAGATTGGCGAGATCCTGGGCTTGAGCAAGCGCACGGTCGAGTTTCACCTCGACAACGCCCGCCGGAAGCTGGGCGTCCCCACCCGCACCCAGGCGCTCATCAAGGCCGCTGCCGGACACCTGATAGACCCTTAGTTGCTGATCGAATAGCTGCTGACCGAACGATGGTGGGGCCACCGAGCGCCCCATGCCCTGGCATCGGGCGATAGGCTACAGCGTGTCCGCCACCCACACCCGCAAGGGGCCGGCTCACGGACCGAACATTCGCTGCGCTCCTGATCGGGGCGGAAGCGGCATTGGCCGGACGATGGATCTGCCCCAGCATTCTCTGGCGCAAGGCCGCATGGGCCTGGGATGTCGCAACTGCCCGCTGCCCTTGCCGTGGGGACTGCACACTCCGCGCCGGCGCACCGAGCGCCGCGGACGATGCCAACGCCAGGCTGATCGCCAGTATCAAGGCACCACGCATTGCGCATACCTCATTCATGAACTGCGACGACAGTCCGTTCATCACTGCGACGGGCCAGCAGCAGACGCAGCGCCGGCACAATGACCAGCAACATCACCGGCCCAATCAGCATGCCGCCCACCACCACGGTCGCCAGTGGCCGTTGGACCTGGCTGCCAATGCCATGCGACAAGGCCGCGGGGAACAAGCCGATGCACGCCGACATCGCCGTCATGAGCATTGGCCGCATGCGCCGTTCCGCGGCATGAAACATGGCATCGGGGACCGTCATCCCTTCTGCCAGCAAAGTATTGTAGTAGGTGAACATGAGAATACCGTGCATCACCGAAACCCCCAGCAGCGATACAAAGCCGATCGCCGCCGAAATACTGAAGGGCTGGCCGGACAGTAGCAGAGCGATCACCCCGCCGCCGGCCGCAAACGGAATGCCGGATAAGGCAAACAGGCTGTCCTTTAGTGAATTGAACAGCGCATACAGGAGAACCAGGATCAGCAACAGTGCAATGGGAACGACGATGGCCAAGCGTTCCTGCGCCATCTTCAAGTCCTCGAACTCCCCCGCCCAGTCGATGCGGTAACCTGAGGGAAGCTTCACATTGCGGTCGATGCGCGCCTGAATGTCCGCCACGGTGCTCCCCAGGTCACGACCACGCACGCTGAACTTGACGGCAATGTTTCGCCGCGTTGCTTCGTGGTAAATATATGAGGCACCCGTATCAAGACTGATATCGGCGAGCTCCGAGAGCGGGATGTAGGCGTTGGCCCCGGAGGGTGTCTGATAGCCCACCTTGATATTGCGAACGGTATCCGGGCTATCGCGAAACTGCGGCGCAAGGCGCACATTGAGGTTGAAGGCGCGATCCCCCTCCAGGACCTGGGTTGCGGAGGCACCACCCATCGCCGCCTGGATCACCGTATTGACGTCGCCGGAATTGAGGCCGTATCTCGCGGCGCGCTCCCGGTCGATGCGAATATTCAGATTCGGCTGCCCCACCACGTGAAAGACGCCCAGATCCGCGACCCCTCTTACCGGCGCCATCTCCTTCATCACCTGTGCGGCGAGCACTTCCAACTCGTTCAGATTCGGCCCGATGATCTTCACCGAATTCGCGCCTTTCACTCCCGAAATCGCCTCCTCGATATTGTCCTGAATATTCTGTGAGAAGTTGAACACGACGCTGGGCAGCGCATCCGACAACTCCTTCTGCAGCTGTACGGTCAGCTTCTCCTTCGTCATTCCTGAGGGCCACTCATCGAAGGATTTCAGAGGTGCGAAAATCTCCACATTTGAGAATGGCGACGGATCGCTGCCATTATCCGGACGCCCGTGCTGGGAGACGGCCGTCAGCACCTCCGGATGGCGCATCAGGATTTCGCGCATTTTGCGCGTCGCCTCGGTACCGGCATCCAGCGTCATGCTGGGTGGCAATGAAGCCCTGATCCAGAAATTGCCCTCCTCCAGCGCCGGCAGGAATTCACTGCCCAGCTGGGTGGTCAGAATGCCGGTGAGCACCAGGAATGCCGCGCCGATGGCCACCACGGTCTTCTGGTGTGACAGGGCATAGCGCAATGCCACCGAGTAGACCCTGCGCAGCCCCCGCACCACGACCGTTTCAGTCTCCTTCACATGCTCAGGCACGAGCAGCGATGCCAGCACTGGGGTCACGGTGAAGGTGGCAAGTAGCGCGCCGGCCAGCGCGTAGCCGTAAGTGCGCGCCATGGGGCCGAAAATCTGGCCCTCCACGCCCTGCATGGTGAACAGGGGTACGAATGCCGCCACCGTGATGGTCGCCGAGAAAAGCACCGCCCTGTCGACCTGGAGGACGCTCACGAACAACAGGCGCAACCGATCCGACCAACCCCCCACGGACTTGGTCTTGGTGGGGTTTGACGGATCGTGACCATAGCGCCCCTCTGACAGCTCCTCAATCAGGGCCCGGCGCGTCTCGGCGGTCGCCTGGAAGTTGCGGAATATGTTCTCGACCACGATCACGGCGGAATCGACGATAATGCCAAAGTCCACGGCGCCCACGGACAATAGATTGGCATCCTCGCCGGCCATCACCAGGATGATGATGGAGAAGAACAGCGCGAACGGGATATTGATGCCCACAATTACCGCACTGCGCAGATCACCCAGGAACAGCCACTGAATGAGGAACACCAAGATGCAGCCGAACAGCAGGTTGTGCAGTACGGTATGGGTGGTAACGTTGACGAGACTCGTCCGGTCGTAGAAGGGTACGATCTTGACTCCCGGCGGCAGCGTGCCATCCCGGTTCATGGAATCTACGGCGGCCGCGATCCGCGGCACGACATCGTTGGTGTGGTAGGTTCGTCCCATGACGACAATCGCTTCAATCGCATCGTCATTCGCGTCCCTGCCAACTACGCCCAGTCGGGGCATGTGCCCGACGTAGCAGTGCGCCACGTCCTTCACCAGCACTGGCGTGCCATTGGTCTGTGACAGGACGACGTTTTCGATGTCCGCGACCTTGTAACCCTTCGTCAGATCGTCGTTTCCGCCACTGTCGATCAATCCGATACCACGAATATTGATCGATTGCTGGCCGATCGTGACTTCGCGTCCGCCGACATTGATGTTCGAGTTACCCAGTGCGGTGATCATCTGCGGTAGGGTGATGTTGTAGGCCTGCAGCTTGTGCAGGTCGGCTTCCACCTCGAATTCCTTGGTCGGCCCCCCGAAACTGTTGACCTGCACCACGCCCGGAATGGTCGAGAGTCGGCGCAGTACGATCCAGTCCTGGACGGTACGCAGATTCTCCAAGCCGAAGTTCTTCGGGCCGACGACCTGATACCGATAGACCTCGCCGATCAGACTGGATTGCTGAATCGTGGGCTGCTGATTGCCCGGCAGGTTCACGTTCTGCTGCAACGCCAGTGCCAACTGCGTCTGGGCGAAATAGAAATCCACGCCCCACTTGAAGGTAATGCGCAGATAGGAAAGGCCGTAGAATGATGTTGAGCGCACGTTGGCCACGCCGGGCGTGGAGTAGGCGCCGATTTCCATCGGAATGGTGTAGTAGCGCTCCATCTCCTCGGCCGAAAGCCCGGGCGCCTGCGCCGTCACCTCTATGATGACCGGCGCCGGATTGGGGTAGGCCTCGATGTTCAGTTTGCTGAATGCCGCAATCCCTGCACCGACGAACACCAGCAGTCCCAGCAGGATGATCGCCCGTCGCGTCAACCCGAAGGCCAATATCCCTTTCAGCACTCTGCTTCTCTCCAGTTACGCTCGAGCCCGTTAGGACGGGGAGCCGTCGCCAGTCATGTTGTCGAGGAAGATGGCCCCCTTGGTCACGACCTGTTCGCCGCTATGCAAGCCTTCCAGCACCTCATCGTAGCCGTCGTGCGTCAGGCCGACTTTTACGACGCGCCTCCGGAAGTGATGCCGATCGGTGGTGACCCAAACCGTCATGCTGCCGTCGCCCTCGCGTACCACCCCCTCCACCGGCACTGCCGCCGCATTGGCCGGTTCCCCGGTTTCGATGACGAAGGCGGCAAACATTCCCGGCAGCAGCTCACGCTTCGGATCTTCAATTTCCGCGCGCACCAGGCCTCGGTGCAGCTGCGGATCAACGGTGGCACCCACGGTTGAGATCTCCCCGTCGAAGCGCCGACCCGGGAACGCCATCACGGATACATGGACTTTCTGGCCTTTGCGCACCAACGGCATGTCCGTTTCCACGACACTGGCGTTGAGCCACACTCGCGAGACGTCCGCCACGCTGAAGGGCGCTGGAGTGTTCCCGGGCTGAACGAAGTCACCAGGGGCGGCGTTGCGGGCCGTGATCCGCCCCGACATCGGGCTGACGATCAGCAGCTCCGGGTCCACTGTTCGCGTTTGAACGATGTGGTCGATCTGTTCTTGGCGCTTACCGAATACCGCCACGGCGTCACGGGCCGCCTTCAGCGCCCCTTCCGCAGTCTGCTGATCCGAACTGGCTTGCTCGAGATCCTTCTCGGCGATCCCCTGAACCCCGTAGAGCTGCTTTGCGCGCTGCAAGGCGTGACTGGTCAGTTCCAGCACACCGGCCGCCGCGATCAGATTGGATTCAGCCTGGATCAGATCCGGACTCTCGATAGTGAACAGCACCTGCCCCTTGGTGACGACATCGCCGATCTTGGCCTGAATATGCACAATTCGGCCCTGGTAGGGGGTGGAGACCTGCGCCGCCATGTCCTCGTTGAAATCGATGCTGCCCACGGCGTTTCGCTCACGCGGGAAGTCACGCTCCGTCGCAGTTCCGATGCTGATCATTTCGCGCTGCGTGTCGGACAACTCCACTGCATTGGGATCGCGGGGACCCACCTGCCCGGGCAGCGTCGCCAGGGCCGTGCCCTGCGCCTTGACTACCAGATGCCAGGTCACCACGCCGACCACCGCCGCGCCCACCAGCAGCGTCCCAACCAGGCGCAGCAGGTCACTTCCGCCGCCGCCAATCAGTCGCTGCACATATTCTTTAGGACGCATCTTTCACCCTCCGTCGGATCCTGCCTAACAATGCTGTGAATACCCGCGCCCTGCTACTGTGGTTTCTCCGAGCGCCACGGTGCGCCAGAAATGATTCGCGCCGCTCCAAGGTGGGCGGCGCGAATCAGGGGAGCCGGCGGGCGCCGGTCCTATCGACCTTCAGGAATTGCTGTGATGCGACTTGAGCAGATCCTCCATCTCCGCCAGGACGCGTGCTGCTTCCGCCTTATCGGCGGCCGTGCTGCTGTCACACAGCCGCTCCAACTTGCGCAGCTGTCCTTTCAACCACAGTGCCTGACCTCCCGTGTACTCGGATCCGTCATAGGCAAAGACGCGCGCCTGTCCGGCCTTCTCGGGCCGCAAAGACCCCACGATATGTGCGCACTCGCGGTATTGCTGCATCATCGTCGCGTCACATGTGCCCTCTGCCCAGCACACGGACGTGGCGGCAATCGCTGCGAAACCAACCATAACTCTTGACCACATTTCTATGCACTCCGTGATTAACCGACACAACCCTTGTTAAGCGTTGCGTTCGTCGTGATTCAAAGAGTGCCGCACCTTGCCGCCGGCAACCAGACAGAAAGGCATTAAAAATTGCGCGTCAGGAAAGACGGCAGCGGGCTATATATGGCCAGGTTGTCCTAGCCTGAGTTTGGTTCGCCCTTGCGATTCCACCAACCACCGCCAAGCGCCTGGAACAGCGCGACAGTGTCGCCAAAGCGTGTGGCCTGCGCCTGCACGCGCAGAATGAGCGCCTGCTGGTAAGTCGTCTCAGCGTTCAGCAGGGTCAGATAATTGACGTAGCCGACCTGCATTTGCCGCTGCGTGAGATCGTAGGTCACTTTCGCGGCAGTTTCCGCGCGGACGTTGGTGGCCAGCGCATCCGCATCGGACAGTGACGCGTGCAGCGTATCGGCAATGTTCTGGTAAGCGGTGAGGACACTGCTCTGATACTGCGCGGCGGCCTGCTTCAATGCCTCGTCGGCGGCGCGCTTCCTATGCAGTAGCGTGCCCCCTGCGAATATCGGCTGAGTCACGTTGCCCACCAGATTCCAGAACGGCCCACCATGACGAAACATCCAGGCGAATTCGTCGGCATTGCCGCCGTACGCGCCGGTGATCGACAGCTGCGGCAGCATCGCGGCAATCGCAACCCCGACCTGGGCATTCGCGGCGTGCAGTTGCGCCTCGGCAGCGCGCACATCGGGACGTTGTTCGATGACCCTGGCGGGCAGACTTACCGGCAACTGCGGCGGCAGCTGCAATGCGTCGAGTTCGAAGGTCTGTGCTACATCCTGGTTTGGAAAGTTGCCGACCAGGGCACGCAGCAGATCCCGCGTCTGTTCGAACTGCCCCTGCAATGGGGGCAGCGTCGCCTCGGCCTGCGCGAGCGCGCTCTCCTGGGCCGCGACGTCGATGCGCATCGCAAAGCCGAGACGGAATTGCTCACGCAGGATCTGCAGGGCTTTTCCGTCGGCTGTGATGAGCTGCTGGGTTGCCGCGATTTGGGCGCGCAGCGACGCCTCCTGGATGGCGGCGGCGACGACATTGGAGGCCAGGGTGATGTACGTGGCCTCCAGTGCGAAGCGCTGCGCGTCCCTCTGTGCGGCCAGCGACTCCATCTGCCGACGATTGGCCCCGAAAAGGTCGGGTACGAAGCCGACGGTGAACTCGGCGGTGTGAAAGTCGTACAGCAGGGGCGCGGTATGCGGGCTGTTCTGTACGTCCAGCAGGGGTGGGTTGAGGTTGTGGCCATCGCCCTGCGTGCCGGGCGAATCATCGAGTGTGAAGTTGCCGGCTATTTTCGTGCGCGCGAAGCTGTAGCTGGCGGCAAATGTCGGAAAGAAGTACCCGCGCTGCGCGTAGACCAGCTCTTGCGCCTGCACCAGCGCCGCCTGCGCGGCGGTCACCGTCGGATTGGCCTTGAAGGCGCGCTCTACCAGGGCGTTGAGCGCCGGTGATTTGAACAGCTCCCACCATTCAAAGGGGATATCGCGGTCATTGACCAGGCGCTGTGCCTCCCCGCCATGAACCGGCGCCGCGACGCTTGATTCGGGCAGCGGCGTCGGTGCATAGCCCGCATTCGCCGGTGCCAGCGGCCTGTGATACTGCGGCCCGACGGCGCAACTGGTGGCGAGGGCCGCGGACGCAACAACAAGGGTGGCCCGTACGTGGTTCATCTTGCAGCCAGTTCCTTGCGATTCCACCAACCGCCGCCGAGCGCCTGGAACAGCGCGACCGTATCGCCATAGCGTGTCGCCTGGGCCTGTACACGCGTGAGCAATGTCTGCCGGTAAGCCGTTTCGGCACTCAATAGGGTCAGATAATTCACATAGCCGGCCTCCATCTGGCGGCGCGTGAGCTCGTAGGTCACTTTCGCGGACTCCTCTGCGCGCACGTCGGCGGCGAGCGCATCGGCATCGGACCAGGACACGTGCAAGGTATCGGCGACGTTCTGGTAGGCGGTAATTACGGCGCTTTGATACTGGGCTGCGGCCTGCTTCAGTGCGGCCTTGGCCGCGCGCTCTTTGTGCAGCAGCGTACCGCCTTCGAATACGGGCTGGCTGACGCCACCGACGATGGTCCAGAACGGGCCGCCGGTGCGGAACATCCAGGCGAACTGGTCCGCGTTACCGCCGTCGTTTCCCGTAATCGAGAATTGCGGCAGCATTGCGGCGATGGCGGCGCCGACCTGAGCATTCGCGGCGTGCAGCTGTGCCTCGGCGGCCCGAACATCGGGTCGCTGGTCGATGATCCGGGACGGCAGACTCAGTGGCAGCTGCGACGGCAACTGCAATGCATCCAGTTCGAAGGTCTCCGGTATGTCTTCGTTGGGCAGATTGCCGACGAGGACTCGCAGCAGATCGCGCGTCTGCTCAAACTGTTTTTGCAGTGGGGGGAGCAACATCTTCGCCTCTCCCAGGGCCGCTTCCTGTGCCGCAACGTCGATGCGCATGGCGAAGCCCAGACGCAGTTGATCGCGCAGGATCTGCAGGGAATTCTGGTCGGCCGTGATGATCTGCTGGGTCGCGGCGATCTGGGCGCGCAGCGATGCTTCCTGGATGGCGGCCGCCACGACATTGGCGGCCAGCGTGATGTAGGTCGCCTCCAGGGCGAAGCGCTGTGCGTCCGTCTGCGCAGCCAGCGTCTCCACCTGCCGCCAGTTGGCGCCGAAGACGTCGGGCACGAAACCCACGGTGAGCTCGGCCGTGTGCAAGTCGTAGAAAAACGGATGGGTGTGCGGGAATGTGTCCAAGCTCTGCAGGGGTGGCTGGAGGTTGTCGCCGTTGCCCTCCACGCCCGGAACATTGTCGACGGTGAGGTTGCCGGCTATCTTCTGGCGCTCGAAGCTGTAGCTCGCGTTGACCGTCGGAAAGAAATAACCGCGCTGCGCCGACACCAGCTCTTGTGCCTGAACCAGCGCCGCCCGCGCGGCCGGGATGGTTGGATTGGCCTTGAACGCCCGCTCCACCAGCGCGTTGAGCGCCGGTGATTGGAACAGCTGCCACCATTCGAAGGGTATATCCCGGCCGCTGATCAGGCGCTGCGCCTCCCCGCCATGCACCGGCGCCGAGGCGCTCGACTGCGGTAACGGCGCGGGCGCGTAGCCGGCATTGGCCGGCGCCTCGGGTCGGTGGTAGCGCGGGCCGACGGCGCAGCTGGCGGTGAGCGCCGCGCAGATGACCAGCACCGCTGAGTGGACCGTCTTCATCTTGCGGCCACTTCCTTTCGATTCCACCAGCCCCCGCCGAGTGCCTGGAACAATGCGACCGTGTCGCCGAAGCGTGTCGCCTGGGCCTGCACGCGCGCCAGCAGCGCCTGGTTGTAGGTTGATTCGGCACTCAACAGGGTCAGATAGTTCACGTAGCCGATTTCCATTTGCCGCCGAGTCAGATCGTAAGCCACCTTAGCGGCATTCTCGGTCTCGACGGCATCGGCGAGTGCATCGGCATCGGACTGGGAGGCATGCAGGCTGTCGGCGACGTTCTGGTAGGCGGTAATCACGGTGTTTTGATATTGGGCGGCTGCCTGCTTCAAGGCGGCGCTGGCGGCACGCTTGTTGTGCAGCAGGGTACCGCCTGCGAATATCGGCTGATTGACGCCGCCGACCGCGGTCCAGAACGCGCCGCCACTGCGAAATAGCGCTGGAATCTGGTCCGCGTTGCCGCCGAGTGTTCCGGTGATCGAGAATTGCGGCAGCATCGCCGCGACCGCCACACCGACCTGGGCGTTCGCGGCGCGCAATTGGTCCGCGGCGGCCCGCACGTCGGGACGTTGTTCGATGATCTTGGCCGGCAAGCTCACCGGCAGCTGCGGCGGCAGTTGCAGCGCGGCGAGTTCGAAGGTCCCCGCCACATCCTGGTTCGGCAGGTTGCCGACCAAAGCACGAATCAGATCGCGTGTCTGTTCGAACTGCTTTTGCAGCGGCGGCAGCATGGTCTGCGCCTGCGCGAGGGCTGCTTCCTGGGCCGCTACGTCGATGCGCATGGCAAAGCCGAGCCGGAACTGGTCGCGCAGAATCTGCAGGGATTTCTCATCGGAGGCGATGATCTGCCGGGTCGCCTCGATTTGGGCGCGCAGCGATGCTTCCTGGATGGCAGCACCGACGACATTGGCGGCGAGCGTGATGTAGGTGGCCTCCAGTGCGAAGCGCTGCGCGTCGGTTTGCGCCGCCAAGGACTCCACCTGTCGGCGATTGGCACCGAAAAGATCCGGCACGAATCCAACCGTGAGTCCGGCGGTGTAAAACTGGTAGTAGAGCGGGGTAGCCGGCGCCGCAGGTTGCGAGAGGTTATCGCCATTGCCCTGGATGCCGGGGGAGGACTCTTGCGTGACGTTCCCGGCTACCTTGACACGCTCGCCCTGAAAACCGGCCGCCACATTGGGATAGTAGAAACCGCGCTGCGCGCGGACGTACTCCCGAGCCTGGGCAAGCGCCGCCTGTGCCGTCGGGATGGTCGGATTTGCCTTGAACGCCTGCTCGACCAGCGCATTGAGCGGCGCCGACTGGAACAGCTGCCACCATTCAAACGGGATATCGCGACCGCTGATCAGGTGCTGCGCCTCCCCGCCGTGAACCGGCGCCGAGGCGCTTACCGTCGGCAAGGGTGTCGGCGCGTATCCGGGGTTGGCCGGCGCCTCGGGCGGGTGATAGCGCGGACCGACGGCGCAGCTGGAGACCAGCGCGACCGCTGCCACGAGCACAGTCGTATGAATGAGGGGCCGTATCGTCGACATTACCGCGCAGTGTGGGGTGGCGAGCGCAAGCCGGACAACTCGGAGAACCCACAGTGGACCCCCGGCAGCTCCTAGGGTGTGGCCGGGGCCACCCCGTCCTTCCACCAGCTCCCGCCGAGCGCGACAAACAACCCGGCGGTATCCTGCAGCTGTTCGACCTGCGCCGTCGCATATCCGAGCCGCGCCTGCGCGTAGGTACGCTCGGCGTCGATGAGCGACAGCACATTGGAGCGGCCCACGGCATAACTGGCCTGCTGCAACTTCAGGGAATCGGCAGCGATCTGCAGGGAATGAGTGTAGACGCCGAGCCGCTCGGCATCGTGCTGCAGAGCCCACAGGTCATCGGCGACCTGCCCCAGCCCCTCCAGCACCACGCTGCGGTAGGTGGCCTGCTGCGCCAGCAAGGCATCGCGCGCGCCCCGGGCCTGAGCGCGCAACGCACCGCCTGCGAAGATCGGCGCCGTAAGCCCCGTGCCCACATCCCACACCGTGCCGAACTGGTGAAACAGATTGCCGGCACTGAGCGCCTCACGGGTGAGTGCTGCCGACAGCGTCAGACTCGGAAACTCCTGCGCCACGGCCACGCCCACCGCGGCGCTGGCGGCGTGCAGCTGCGCCTGCGCGCTGAGGATATCCGGGCGCTGCCGCACCAGCTCGGAGGGCACACTCACCGGCAAGCTGTTCGGTACCGTGAGCTCGGTGATGTCAAAGTCGTGCAGGTCCGCCACATCCGGTGATCGTCCCAGCAGGATGTTCAGGGCATCACGGGCCGCCTCCAACTGCTGCTGCAGACTGGGCAGCTGCGTCAGGTCGGCAGCGAGCTGACTGTCTGCCGTGAGCACATCACTGCGCGCCACCGTACCTTCCGCGAACTCGCGTTGCGTCAGCGTGAGATTCTTGCGGTCGCTGTTGATCAGATCCTGCGTGGTGCTGATCTGCAGGCGCGTCGAGGCGATGGCGAGCGCTTCGCTCACCACGTTGCCCGTCAGCGTGAGATAGGCGGCGGCGAGCTGGTAGCGTTGCACCTCGGCATCGGCCTGGCTTTGCTCGAGCGAGCGCCGTGCCCCGCCGAAGATGTCCACCGCATAGCTCGCCGAGGCGCCCAGGCTGTAGACGTTGGTTGCACCTTGGACGCTGGAAGCCGCGCCCGCGGAGTGCTCCACCCCGGCATTGCCCGTCACGCGCGGCAGCAGCGCCGCCCGCGCCACCACGACTTGTTCCCGCGCCTGCGCGAGGGTCGCGGTGGCTGACTCAATCGTGGGATTGTGGGCGATGGCGCTCTTCACCGCCGCATCGAGCGCGGGCGAGGCAAACAGTTGCCACCATTGTGCGGGCAGGTCGGTACCGGTACGCACCGTTTGCACCACTGTGTCGGCGGCGGGTTGCTGCGCCGACGGCGGTTGCGGGCGCAGGTAGCCCTGCGCCTGTGGCGGTTGCGGCGCATGAAAGTCCGGTCCCACGGCGCAACCCACCGGCAGCAGCGCGGCCGCCGCAAGCAGCATGCCCGCCTTCCTATTCATACCGCAGGGCATCGATGGGATTCAGGCGCGAGGCCCGGCGCGCCGGATAGTAGCCAAAGAAAATACCCACGGCGGCGGAAAACACGAATGCCAGCACGATCACGCGCAGCTGCAGCAGTACCGGCCAGCCTGCCACGGCCGAAATGACCTTGGAGGCGATGACACCGGCGGCAATGCCCGCGGTGCCGCCCATCAGCGCGAGCAGCATCGCTTCGATGAGGAACTGCATCAGCACGTGCATGCGGCGCGCGCCGGTGGCCATGCGGATGCCGATTTCGCGCGTGCGCTCGGTGACCGAGACCAGCAGGATGTTCATGATGCCGATGCCGCCAACGACCAGCGAAATCGATGCGATCGCCGCGAGCAGCAGCTCCAGGGCCTTGGTGCTCTCCTCGGCGACCTCCGCGATCTCCGTCAGATCGCGCACCACGAAGTCATCGGTCTTGCCGGGCAGGATGCGGTGCTCCTTCTCCAGGGTCTTTGTCACCTCATCCAGCGCGGGCTTGACGAGTGCGGGGCTGCGGGCCTGTACGAAAATGGAATTGACGAAGCCCTCGAGCTTCGGCGTCACACCGAAGGGATTTGGCGGCGGCCCGATGGTGGCGAAGATATTGTTCTGCCGGGTCTGCACCGAACTGACCGAGGCTACTCCCAGAATCCGCTCCTGCGAGGTGCTGAACGGGATCACGACGACATCATCCTGATCCTGGCCCGATGCCGAGTGCCCCTTCTCGGCCAGCACACCGACCACTTCCATCGGCACGTTCTTCACCAGCACGGTGGCGCCGAGGGGATCGGAGAACTCGCCGAAAAGATTCAGCACGACGGTATGCCCGAGTATGCACACCGCGGCGCCTTCGCGGTCATCATCATCGTTGAAGTAACGCCCGCTGATGATGGGCCAGTGGCGAATCGACAGATAACTGGCCGAGACGCCCTGCACGCTGGTGCTCCAGTTCTTGTTGCCGTTGACCAGCTGGGTATTCTGCCGATTGATATAACTCACATCGGCCACGTCGGGATCTTCTTCGAGAATCGCGCCGACGTCACGCACCCGCAAGCTGGCCGCACTGCCGTTGCCGGCGCGAACTCCGTTGGTGCGGGTGGTGCCGGGCAACACCACCAGCAGATCCGTGCCCAGGCTCTGCACCTGGGCTTCGACCTGGGCCCGCGCCCCTTCGCCGACCGCAACCATGGCAATCAGCGCCGCAACCCCGATGAATATCCCCAACATGGTCAGGCCCGCCCGCAGCTTGTTGCGGCCGATCGCGCGCAGGGCTGCCAGAATTGCCATCCAGGTCAGCGATCCGGCCTCGAACAGCCAGCCATCCAGGCGCGATGCGTAGAGCCGCTCCGGGTGGCGCTCGACCCGCGGCAGCTGCTTCGTGTGCAGGTCTTCGTGTGCTGCAGCCGTCGTCACATCCGAGATGATCCGCCCGTCGCGAATGGTGATGATCCGGTCGGCGATCTGCGCCATTTCGAGCTCGTGCGTGACGAGCACGATGGTGACCCCGCGTTCACGGTTCAGGGCGCGTATGGTCCCGATGATCTCCAGCGAGGTCTCCGAATCAAGGTTACCCGTGGGCTCATCGGCAAGGATGATGGCCGGATCGTTGACCAGGGCGCGCGCAATGGCCACGCGCTGCTGCTGCCCCCCGGAGAGCTGATTCGGCTGGTTGCGCTCGCGGTGCGCCAGGCCCAGCAGCTGCAGCATCGCGCGCGCCCGCGCCGTGCTGCCGCCAATCTGCGCTGCGTAGAACAGCGGCAGCTCGACGTTCTCGAGGGCACTGGTCCGTGGCAGCAGATTGAACGTCTGGAAGACGAAGCCGATCCGGCGACCGCGTATGCGGGCCAGCGCCGGCTCATCCAGCTGCGCGACATCAACGCCCTCGAGCAGGTACTCGCCGCTGCTGGCACGGTCGAGGCAACCGAGCAGGTTCATCAAAGTCGATTTGCCTGAGCCGGAGGCGCCCATGATGGCGACGAACTCGCCGCGGCGGATGGTGAGACTCACTCCCCGCAGCGCGTGCACCTCGGTGTCGCCCAGCCGATAGACCTTGGTCACGTCGCGGATACGAATGATGGCATCGACAGCCGCCGCGGCAGTCATAGTCTGAATCCACCGCCGCCACGGGGCGCCGCATTCGCGCCGGGTGCGCGGTTGCCAGTGGTCGTGAGCGCCTGGGAGTCATCGGGTCGCACGGCGTTGACGACGACCACATCACCCACACGCAGTTCATCGCTGGTGACCTCCACCAGCGTGCCATCATCCAGGCCCGTCTGTACGTTCACGGGCACGAGCTTGCCCTCACGCAGCACCCACACCCGGGCCGGGGGACCGGCGCGGCGGCCTTGACGGCGCGGCCGCTGTCCGGTGCCGGCAGGCGCGCTACGGCGCTCGCCACCGGGCTGGCGCCCGAGGCCTTGCGGAGTGAAGCGGATGGCGGGCAACGGCACCCGCAGTACATTGGTCCGCTCCGCGGTGATGATATGGGCGTCCGCGGTCATGCCGGGAAACAGGGCAAAATCTGAATTGTCGACATCCACGACGACATCGTAGGTCACGACATTCTGCACCGTGATGGGCCCCTCGCGGATCTGGCGCACGGTGCCCTGAAAGGTACGGGCCGGATAGGCCTGCACGGTGAAGTTTGATTTCTGCCCGGGTTTCACATCACCGACGTCGGCCTCGCTGACATTGGTATCGACCTGCATCTTGCGCATGTCGCGTCCGATCAGAAACAGTGTTGAGCTTTGCAGATTCGACACCACCGTCTGGCCCACATCGATGTAGCGCGTGATGACCATCCCGTTGACGGGCGAGACAATATTCGTGTACGCGAGATTCACCTGAGCGGCATGCAGCGCCGCTTTCTTCGAAGCGACGGTGGCAATGTCCAGATCGATCTGCGCCAGGTCCTGATCGACGGTGGACTTGTCCGTATCCAGCTGCTCCTGCGACACGATGCCTTCGGAGATCAGCTTCTGGTCGTGCGCATAGATGAGTTTGGCATTGACGGCGGCGACCCGGTCCTTGGCGAGCTGCGCCTCGGAGGTGTGTACGTCGGCTTCGTCACCGTCGACCACGACCTGGAATGGCAGCGGGTCGATGACGGCGCACGTCTGGCCGACCTTGACCGCGGTGTTGTAGTCGCATGACCAGGATTTGATGTTCCCGGACACATACGAGCCCACCTGGGCCGTCACGACGGGGTTCAGAGCACCCGTCATCGTGACCGTACGCTGAATGTCGCCGCGGGTTACGCGCGCCGTGACATAGCGCAGCGCATGATCACGTCCGAGATACCACCACAGGCCGCCGCCAATTGCTGCCAGCACCAGCGCAGCGCCCAGCCACAACAGGGGTTGACGCAAACTCGCCGCTGCCACGCGGTTCGCAGGAGAATCTGCCGCAACCATGCTTCCTTGCTTGCCCGATCGGTAACTGAATCGGTGAGGAGGATGGCAGAATCTTCAGCGCTGTTTGCGAGCAATAAATGCCGCTTTTGCTCATTTTGCGAGTAACTGTAAGCAAAGTTTTTATGGTGCAGGAGTTGCGTATGCAACGGCACTCGCGCGGGTTTCAGCGAGGTCTTGCGCGACGCCACCAGGGCAGCACGTCCTCAATGACCAGCACGCTGCCCGGGGCATCGGCAGGCCGGTAACCCGGCAGATCCGCCAGAATTCCGCGCCATCGCGGTCCGGCGAGAAGCTGTCGCAGACGATCGACGGCCGGGTGATGAATGTTGGGCGCGAGGCATGCGAGGAAGTAACTCTCCTCAACCAAGGGCACGAAATGCAGGCCGAATTGCAAGGCAGCCGCCTCGATGCCAACCCCTGCGTCGACCACGCCACTGGCCACGCACAGCGCAACGGCAACATGGGTGTTCTCGATATGTTCGAGGTCGCCGAGCACACTGCCGGGCTGCATCGCATGCTGATCAAAAAGATGATCAACGAGCATCCGCGTACCGGATCCGGGCTGGCGATTCACAAAGCGCAATCGATGGCGCGCAAGGTCGGGAAATTCGTGAATGAGCGCTGCGTGCTCCTTGCGCACCATCAATCCTTGCGTGCGCCTGGAGCAGGCGATCAATTTATGAAGCTTGGGCTTGAGCCAGGGCTTCAGGGCTTTGGCGAAGATCGGCGCTCCTGCGGACAATGCCGGAACGTGGAAACCGGCCACGAGACACTGCCGGTCATTGAGTGCCCGCAACGCCTCGACGCTGCCCTGAAACCCGATATTCAGATGCAGATTCACGGCCCTGGCGGCGTGCTGCTGCAGAATGGGCAGCGCGAGGTCGTGGCTGGCCCGCACCGTGAGCAACTGGTCGCGATCATCCCGCGCATCAATGAGGACCCGCTCCAGATCGGAACGCAAGGCTTCGATATGCGGTTGCATTCTGATTCGCGCCCGCCGTTCGGCCCAGGCGAGCCGCTGCGCGAATTCGGTGGGGCGTGCCTTCCGGCCCTGCGACCAGGTGACCAGCGGCTCACCGAGAATGGCCTCCCATTTGCGCAGCGAGTCCCACACATAACGGTACGAGGAATTCAGCAGCTTGGCGGCATGGCGTATTGAACCGCCTTCCGTCACTGCCGCGAGTAATTCAAAGAGCGCATTGCGTACTTCTGCGCCGCACTGCTCGCCGGGTTCGAAAGCGTATCGAAGGTGCAGGCCGAGTTTCCCTGGCGCCGCCCGGCCCTTCGGCGCACGAGACGGCGCCAGCGCCGCCGCCTCGCTTTTTTTGGTTATTTTGGTCGAATCCACATGGCTAATGTAACGCGTTCAGCCCCTATAGACAGCTGCGGCCATGGCCGCGTCAAAATTTGACGGTCACGGAGGCTTGCAGCGTGCGCGGCGCCCCGACATGGGCCACCAGGTTGCCGGTATTGGCACCGGTGAGGTTGCTGGGCCCGATCGTGGACCAATAGTGCCGGTCGGTCACATTGTCCACCGCCACACGCCAGGCGACCGGCGTGCCCCACAACTTGCGCGTAAAGCGGGCGCCGACATCGAACAGATTGTAACCTGCCGCCTCGAACTGATTGGCGTCATCGCCGGGCCGGGGGCCCGAGAACTGGTAGTCGAAGGTTGCCACCAGCCCGGGAACTGTCGGCAGGTGGTACTCAAACAGCACGTTGCCCTTAACCTTCGGGGTGCCGACATACAGCTTGTCATTGGTGGTGGCCAGCGGGGTGTCTTCCAGAATCGAATGCAGCAGCGTAATACCGCCATACACCGTCAGCCCGTTGATGACATCCCCGACTGCGGACAGCTCCAGGCCCTTGTTGACCTGAGTGCCGGTGATCTCGAAGGTGTTGTCGAGCGTGTTGATGTTCGCGAATGGGCGCTCGAGGTCGAACAACGCGGCGGTGAAGTTGATCGTGTCGAAGTCCGCCTTGTAGCCGACCTCGTACTGCTTGCTGCGGTAGGGCGCGAGGCTGTCGCCCGCATTGACTGTACCCGCGGGCGCGAGGTCACCGGCCTGCAGGCTGTTGGTGTACGTCGCATACACCGACATGTTCGCGGCGGGCTTGAAGATGACGCTGCCCGTGGGGCTAATGCCATGGTTGCTGTACTCGGTGGTCAGCACGCTCTTGTTGTTGAAGTTGTCGGTGTGGAACCAGTCCTGGCTGGCGCCAGCACGCAAAAACCAGTAGTCGTTGAACTTCAGGGTATCGTTCAAATTGAAGCCCTGCTGGTAGGCATCCGAGGAGTCGTAGATGTGGCTCGCACTCACATTCGGCGGGCCCTGAGGAGGCTCGGGGTAAACGCCGGGGGCATCGATGCTGGCCGTACCCAGCAGCAGGCTGGCGGGGGTGGCGGCGGTGATGGGCGAGTAGGATGAGGCGCGATAACCGGCCGAGCCAATGGCCAGGTCGTGTCCGATGCCGAAGGTGTCGAACTTGCCGTTCAGGTATGCGACATCACTGGTCATCAGGAAGCGGGGCGCGAAGCCGCTACCAAACGACGTGGTATACGCACCGGCGTTCGAGGTGAGATTGTTGACGGCCGTGTTGATGTTGCGCTGGACGTCCTGATTGAGGATGCCGGCCACCAGGTGCCAGTTGTCGCCGAAGTCCTGCTTGAGGCGCGCCTCGCCGATGGTGGTGCGCAGGTACACGCCAGCATAGGACTGGCCATAACCGACCCGCTGCGGATCCGGTGCCGGCGGCAGCAGGATGTATTGGCCATTCTTCTGCGGTGCGTCCGCATAGGTGAACCAGCCGGGAAAACCGATGGCGTCGAGCACGTTACTGCTGTAGTTCAGCTCCAGGGTGGTGTGTTCCCAGGGGCGTACGTCCACGCCCAGGTCGGCCAAGGTGCGACGCTCGTGGCTGTCATCGACGAAGCCATCGCCGCTGGCGTACAGCGCGTTCAGGCGATAGCTGATGATGCCCCCCGGATCAAGCTTGCCGCCGATGTCCGTCTTCGCCGTGCCCAAGCTGTCGCTGGCATACGTCGCGGTGAGTTCGCGCAGGTCATAGTCCGTCGGCCGCTTGGTGACGAAATTGAACATACCGGAGGGCGGCGCCGGCCCGTACAGCGAGCCGGCCGCGCCGCTGACAACCTCGATCTGGTCGAACTGCTCCATCGATGTGATGCCGGTGAAGAAGACCTGCATGCCGTCGATCTTGGTGTTCTGGAAGTTGCCGCCCTGCATGCCACGCGTCATCGGCCGCAGGATGTCCGGCCCCTGCTGCTCCTGGTATGACACCAGCGGCAGGTACTTGGAGACTTCCTTGAAATCGACCGCCTGGGTGTTCTCGATGAGATCCGACGGCAACACCGAGATCGAGTACGGCACATCGAGGATCGGTGTCGTACCCAGGGGGCCGATGGAATCGAAGGTTCCGACGCGGTAGTCGCCCTTGTCGCGAGAAGTCTGGATTACGATCTCCTCGGTGGGCGCCGTGGCCGCCACACCGGGATCGGCGGCGTGCGCAACCCCTCCCAACGTCAGCGGAACGAGCGTAAGGAACACCGAGCGTTTTTTGATCTTCATCTGGCTTCTCGCGGCTGGAAAAGAGCGGAAAATCCGCCCCTGTAATGCGCGCGAAAGCTAGCATGAGGAACCTGCGCTAACGATATGAACGCGAACGCATAAGTTCAAAGGAAACGCATCATGGAACTGCGAATGGAGCCGATAGGTTACGTGCGCGGGGGCCGTACGCAAGCCACCAAGGACCATTGGGGCGACAACCTCTCGGTCCTGGAACTGCTGCCGGAGAAATTCACGGCCGCGGCAGTCGCCGGATTGGAGGAGGTGTCACACCTCGAAGTCATTTTCTACTTCCACCTCCATGCCGAGGAGCCGGTCGAACGGGGTGCCCGCCGCCCGCGCGATCGCGCGGACTGGCCGGCCGTTGGAATTTTTGCGCAGCACGGCCGCATGCGCCCGAATCGACTGGGCGTGTCCGTTTGCCGTCTCGTCCGGCTGCGCGGATTGAGCATGGAAGTCGAGGGTCTCGACGCAGTCGATGGCACCCCCCTCCTTGACATCAAACCGGTGTGGTCGGGCTATTTGCCCCGCGGCGCGATTCGCGAGCCGGAGTGGGCGCGCGAACTCATGGCCAATTACTGGTAGCCGCTCGGATTGGCGCAGATTAACCTTACCGCCCCGCCGGAGAATTTCACATGAATTTCAGACTTGGTCTTGGTGCGTTGGTGCTCATGGGCGGGTATGCCGCAACCCCGCTCATGGCACAGACCACCGCCAACCCGTTCGCCGCCCCCAGCACCCTGCCCTTCCAGGCACCGCGCTTCGACATCATCAAGGATGGCGATTACCAGCCCGCATTTGACGAAGGCATGAAACAGCAGTTGGCCGAAGTCGCTGCGATCGCAAATAATCCCGCGCTGCCAAGCTTCGACAACACCATTGTCGCCCTGGAGAAGTCCGGTCGCATGCTGGAGCGGGTCGGCGCGACCTTCTCCGCCGTAGTCCAGGCCAACTCCAACACCAACCTCAGCAAGATACAGACGAGCGAGGCACCGAAGCTCGCCGCCCAAGCGGACGCGATCAATCTCAATCCCAAGCTGTTTGCCCGCGTCAAGGCGGTCTATGACCACCGCGCAACGCTGAAGCTGGATGCGGAATCCCTGCAGCTGCTCACGACGACCTATCAGCACTTCGTCCATGCCGGTGCAAATCTGTCGGACCATGACAAGTCGCGGATGATGCAGCTCAATAAGGAACTTGCCGAGCTCAACACCTCCTTCCGGCAAAAGCTCATTGCCGCCACCAAGGCGGGGATGCTGGTAGTGGATGACAAAGCGGCGCTGGCCGGCCTGTCCGACGCGGCCCTCGCCAATGCTGCCCAGGCCGCCGCGGAGCGTGGCCTGGCGGGCAAATGGGCGATACCGCTGCAAAACACGACTCAACAGCCGGCGCTGACCGATTTGAGCGTGCGTGCCACCCGCGAGAGCTTATTCAACCGCCGCTGGAATGCGCCGGCACGCGGCGATAGCAACGACACCCGCCCCGTCATCGCGCGCATCGCCCAGCTGCGCGCCGAGCAGGCCAAGCTGCTGGGTTATCCCAGCTATGCAGCCTATGTGCTCTACGACCAGATGGCCAAGACTCCGCAGGCCGTGTTGAAATTCCTGGGCCAGTTGGTGGCGCCGACGGCTGCCAAGGCGGCCGCGGAGGCACAGCTGATCCAGGCTGCCATCGACAAGGATGGCGCGCACTTCGACCTGAAGCCCTGGGACTGGCAACGCTACGCAGCCCAGGTGCAGATGGAACGCTACAACCTGGACGAGAACGAACTGAAGCCGTATTTCGAACTACACACGGTACTGGAGCAAGGTGTGTTCTACGCCGCCCACGGGCTCTACGGCATTACCTTCAAGCGTCGCGCGGACATCCCGGTCTATCAACCGGATGTGATGGTGTATGAGGTGTTCGACAAGGACCGCTCATCGCTGGGCCTGGTGTATTTCGACTACTTCAAGCGCGACAACAAGGAAGGGGGCGCCTGGGAGGACAATTTCGTTCAGCAATCGCATCTCCTGGCCGACAAGCCGGTGGTTTACAACGTCGCCAACTTCACCAAGCCGGCGCCGGGTCAGCCCGCACTGATCAGTTTCGACGACGTGACGACGATGTTTCACGAATTCGGCCATGCCCTGCACGGCCTGTTCGGCAACGGGAACTACGCATCCTTGTCCGGTACCAATGTGGCACGTGACTATGCCGAGTTCCCTTCCCAATTCAACGAGCATTGGGCGCTCTATCCTGCCGTGCTGAAGCACTACGCCATCAACCGCACGACCGGCCAGGTGATCCCCGACGCACTGGTCGAGAAAATCAAGAAGGCCCAGACCTGGGGCCAGGGCTATCAGTTGGGGGAATTGCTGGCGGCCTCGGAGTTGGACATGAAGTGGCATATGTTGCCGGTGTCCGCGACCACCCAGGATGTCGATGCCTTCGAAGCCAGTGCGCTGAAGGACACTCACACGGACTTCGTCAACGTACCGCCCCGTTATCGCTCCAGCTACTTTCAGCATATTTGGGGTAACGACTATGCGGCCGGCTATTACGCCTACCAGTGGTCGGTCATGCTCGATGACGACGCGTTTGCCTGGTTCACTGCGCACGGCGGCCTGACGCGAGCCAATGGCCAGCGCTTCCGCGACCTGATCCTGTCACGCGGCCACAGTGAGGACTATGGCCCCATGTTCCGCACCTTCTATGGCAAGGATCCGGACATCGGGCCCATGCTGGAACACCGCGGGTTGACACCAAACTAACTGGATTTCTGCCCGAATTCGGGCAAATATAGCCGCCCTTACCTCGAAACACGGCAGACTGGCGCGGCATGTCGGATCCCGGCGAGCTTCAGGAGCTGATTGCGTATCTGGTGCGGTCCAGCCGCCTGTCGCCTGCGGAGGCACAGCGCCTGGTCGCGGAGGTGCTGAGCTTCCTGCGCGAGACTCCGGAGGACTTCGTACGCCGGCGGCATCGGCTACTGCAGGCCGAAGGACTCTCGAACACCTCGATCTACCTGCAGCTGGCGGCGGAGTTGTCGGCATGGCGTTTTCGAGCACCGCAATGCACCGCCCGGCAGATTCGCCGAATGATCTACGGATAAGGGCAAGTCGGATGTGTGGAATCGTGGGATACATTGGCCGGCAGGACGCCGCGCCGATTCTGATGGAAGGCCTGCACCGACTCGAGTACCGCGGCTACGA
>DATHOA010000319.1:0-79580 GCA_035485475.1 Steroidobacteraceae bacterium
TCCACCGGATAGCTGCTGCCTTCGACGTCGATGACGGGTGCGCCGTCGAAGAACTCGGCGAGGCGCCCGGTATCGATGGTGGCCGAGGTGACGATGACCCGCAGCTGCGGGCGCCGCGCGCACAGCCGCTTCAACGCTCCCAGCAGCAGGTCGATGTTGAGGCTGCGTTCGTGGGCCTCATCGATGATCACGGTGTCGTAGGCCGACAGTTCGGCGTCGAAGGTCAGCTGCCGCAGCAGGATGCCATCGGTCAGCAGTTTCACGCGGCAATCCGGGCCGGTGCGGTCCTCGAAGCGCACCTGGCAGCCCACCGCGGCGCCCACCCGCGTACCCAGTTCGGCCGCGATGCGGTTGGCGAGGGCGCGGGCGGCGATGCGCCGGGGCTGGGTATGGGCAATCATGCCGTGCACGCCGCGTCCGGCCGCCAGGCACAGCTTGGGCAGCTGCGTGGACTTGCCCGAGCCGGTGGCGCCGCAGACGATAATGACGGGGTGACTGACCAGCGCAGCGGCAATGTCCGCAGCGTGGGCACTGATGGGCAGACGCGGATCCAGCGCCAGGTTCAAGGGGCATTGCATAGGGCGCGGATTTTGGCCGAACATAAGACTTTTGTGGGGAGCATCTCATGGCACTGCAGGTGACCCGTCCGCCCCCGCCGGGCTGGCCGCGCATTTCCGCCTCGCTGGCCTATAGGGACCCGGTCCGCGCCATCGACTGGCTGGTGGCGGCCTTCGGTTTTTCCGTACGGCTGACCGTTCCCGACGGCGCCGGGGGCATCCAGCATTCCGAGCTGACATTTGGCGAAGCGGTCGTCATGGTGGCCGGAGAGAAGTCCCATGGGCTCATGGGTGCGCGCTCCCCCAAATCGCTCAACGGCGCCACCACCCAGGCCCTGTTTGTCTATGTCGACAACATCGAGACGCACTACACCCGTGCCCTGGCGTCCGGGGCGGTGCTCGCGCGCGAGCTTGCCACGACTGATTACGGCGCCGACTACTGGATTGACCGCGGCTACACGGTTCTGGATCCCGAGGGCCATGCCTGGCATTTTGCCCAGCGTATCCGTTAGCCGTTGCGGGCATTACCGGCCCGTGTCATAAAAGCCAGCTGCTCAACCTCAAGAATGCCAACAGGGGGGTCCATGGCGATGATTTCCAAAGGCCGCGGTCTGATACCGGCCGTGACGCTGGTCGTGCTGGGGCTGGGCGCGATACTGCCGGCCTTCGCACATCATTCCTTTGCGCTGTTCGACCATCAGAACCGCATCACCGTCACCGGAACGGTGGTCAAGTTCGAGTGGACCAACCCGCATGTATTCATACAGCTCGAGGTTCCGGAGGGCGCCGCGAACAAGCACTACACCGTCGAGTGCGCCAGTCCGAATGTGCTGACGCGTGTGGGCTGGAAATTCAACGATGTGAAGCAGGGCGACAAGGTCACGCTGCTGATCAATCCATTGCGCAATGGCCAGCCCGGCGGAATGCTGGAGAAGGCCACGCTTGCCGATGGGCGTGAATTGAGTGACGGCAATCCGCCGGGCACCGGTGTGTTCCCCAGGTCGTAAGCTCAATTGGTTCGCGAGGGGCAGTCATGAATTTTCGATGCATGAGTTTCGTTGCGATCACCGCGACCCTCGGGCTCGCGGGTGCGCACGCGGCTGATGTCGCCAAGGCAGCGGGCGCCGGTGCCGCACCCGCAGACTTCACCGGCGATTGGCAGCGCTATCCCGGCTTCGGCCGCGGCGCTGCGCCGGACCCGGCGACGCTGCCGCCGCCGGCCGGTAAATTGCTGCTCAAGCCGAAATTCAAGGGGCCCTACGATGTGCAGCGTGCCAAGGAGCACGACTCGGATGAAAAGGGTGAGCCGATTGCCGGCAGCGGCGTGGACTGCCTGCCGTATGGCATGCCGGAGATGATGTCGGCGATCTATCCGCTGGAAATCCTGCAGACCCCGGGCCAGGTTACGGTGATCGCCGAGGCATTCTCACAGGTGCGCCGCATCTACCTCGGCAAGACCCAGCCCAAGATTGAAGAAGTGCCGCCGGGCTATTACGGTCACTCGGTGGCTCATTGGGAAGGCACGACGCTGGTCGTGGATACCGTGGGCGTGAAGGAGTCGGTGCTGGGACACAGCGAGATGCCCCACAGCGACCGGATGCGCATCACCGAACGCATGCATCTGGTGACGCCCGACATCCTGCACGACCAGATCACGGTCGAAGACCCCGTGACCCTGGAACAACCCTGGACATTCACCTTCGCCTACCGGCGCATCCCGAATTACGAAATGCTCGAGTACGTGTGTGAGAACAACCACGAATACATCGACGATCAAGGCGTGACGCGACTGCGACTGCAGGACAGCAAGTGAGGCATCAGTCATGAACGCAGCTCTGAAACCGGATTTCGCCCGCACCCACGCCTTCCTGGGACGCAAGCATGGGTTGCTGATCAACAATGAGTGGGTGGAGCCGCGTGCCGGCGGTCGCATCGAAGTGCTCAACCCGGCCACGGGCAAGGTCCTGGGCCATGCGGCCGCCGGTGGCGCCGAGGATATCGATCTGGCCGTGCGTGCCGCTCGCAATGCGTTCGAAAACGGCCCGTGGCCGGGCATGCCGCCGGTGGCGCGCGCCAGGCTGCTGTGGAAGCTGGCCGACCTCATCGAGCAGGCCGCGGATGAAATCGGCGAAGTGCTCAGCCTGGACAATGGCATGCCCTTTGGCATGGCCAAGTTTGCCGGCGCCCTGGGCACTGCGAATGGACTGCGTTACACCGCCGGTTGGAGCGGCAAGGTGCACGGCGAAGTGCCCGAACTGTCCGAGCCCGGCAAGCTGGCCTACACGCTGCATGAGCCGGTGGGCGTTGTGGGCTGTATCACGCCTTGGAATTTCCCATTCGCCATGGAAGCGGACAAGGCCGCTGCCGTGATCGCCGCGGGATGCACGATGGTGCTGAAGCCTGCGGAGCTCACCCCGTTTGGTGCGCTGCTGCTCGGACGCCTGGTGCTCGAGGCCGGCATTCCGCCCGGTGTCATCAACATCGTCACCGGTTACGGCGACCCGGCCGGCAAGGCACTGGTGGAACATCCGGATGTGGACAAGATTGCCTTCACCGGTTCGACGGCGACCGGCAAGTGGATTGTCCAGGCCGCGGCTGCCACCTTGAAGCGCGTCACCCTCGAACTGGGTGGCAAGTCGCCGAACATCATTTTCGCCGATGCCGACATGGCCCGCGCCATTCCCGGGGCCGCCATGGCGGTGTTCGCCAATTCCGGGCAGATCTGTGTGGCCGGCTCCCGGCTCTACATTCACAAGAAGGTCTTCGACCAGGTCGTCGCAGGCATTTCAGGCATGGCCAAGACGCTCAAGGTCGGTCCGGGCCTGGAGCCGGACACGCAACTCGGGCCCCTGGTTTCCCAAGGCCAGCTGGATCGTGTGACCGGCTATATCGAGGCGGGTCGGGGCGAGGGCGCCGAAGTCGTCACGGGCGGCCAGCGCCAGGGGAGCGAGGGCTACTTCGTGCAGCCCACCGTGCTGGCGCAGACCCACCGCAGCATGAAGGTGGTGCGCGAGGAGATTTTCGGGCCCGTCATCTGCGCCATGCCCATCGATGATGATGATCTGGACCGGATTGCGCGCGTGGCCAACGACACCACCTACGGGTTGTCCGCCTATATCTGGACCCGGGATGTGGGCATCGTCCACAAGCTGGCCCGCAAGATCCGTGCCGGCACGGTGCAGGTCAACGGGGGTGCCGGACTTGACCCCGCCGTGCCCTTCGGTGGCTACAAGCAGTCTGGCTGGGGCCGCGAGCATGGTCGTGCCGGCGTCGAGAGCATGATGGAGACCAAGGCGGTCGGCATCACGCTGTGAGGCTGCGATCCACCCGCAGGTCGCGGGTCATGCGCAGCGCATCTTCGATGCCCTGGTAATACCCCCGCATCAGCTCACCGGCCCGGTAACTGAGCGATTCGTAAAAGCGCCGCGCGCCGGCATTGTTGGCGCGCAGTTCCAGGCCCACGTCAAAAGTGCCGGCAATCAGCGCGCTCTCATGCAGCCAGTTCATCAGTTGGCGGCCCAGACCCCGGCGCTGGTGACTGGTCTCCACGGCCAGCAGGTTCAGGTGGGCATGGCTGTCGCCAAACTGCATGATGGCAAAGCCGGCCAGCAGCCCGTGAACCCGGGCTGTCACGACCACGCTATCGGTACGCTTGATGTGGCAAAGTACGCGGTCTGCCGGCCATGCAGGCGGCAATCCGGCCTCGATGAGGCGTCGCGACAGCGAGGCGATGGCGGCGGCATCGCGGCGCAATGCCAGTTCGAAACGGTACTCATCCATTTGCGCTGCTAGAATACCACCAAGGGACCGATATTCAGGCATGTCAGGCATAAACGTGGATTCGCCGCGAGAGGGTCTTCAGGCGAAGGCCCCCCCTCACGTCAGCATTGTCGTCCCGGTGTACAACGAGGAGGCCAATCTCCCGCTGCTGTTCACCCGGCTGTACGGCACCCTGGATCAGCTTGCCTGCAGCTGGGAATGTGTGTTCGTGGACGATGGCAGCAAGGACCGCTCGGTGGCGCTGCTGCGCGCGCAGTACCAGCAGCGCCCACAGCACACCCGGGTCATCGTGTTTCGCCGCAATTTCGGCCAGCACTCGGCCATCATGGCCGGCTTCGAGGCGGCCACGGGTGATGTCATCATCACCCTCGATGCCGACCTGCAGAATCCGCCCGAGGAGATTCCGCACCTGCTGGCCGCCGCCGACGCCGGTCACGACTACGTCGGAACGATTCGCAAGGGGCGCCAGGATCATTGGGCGCGCACCTTTCTGTCGCGGCGCATCAACGCGCTGCGCGATCGCATGACCCCCATCCGGATCACGGACCAGGGCTGCATGCTGCGCGCGTACTCGCGCCACGTCGTTGACGCGGTCAAGGCCTCGCAGGAGGTGAAGACCTTCATTCCGGCCCTGGCGTATCTGTTTGCGCGCAGTCCGGTGGAAATCGAGGTCCGGCACGAGGCACGTCATGCCGGGGAGTCCAAATACTCCTTCTATCAGCTGATCCGGCTGAACTTTGACCTGATGACGGGCTTCACGGTGGTGCCGCTGCAGCTGTTCTCGATGCTCGGCATGATCATCTCCGGTATCTCCCTGCTGCTGTTTGCGTACCTGATCTGGGATCGCATCGTGCATGGTCCGGATGTGCAGGGCGTGTTCACCCTCTTCGCCATCGTGTTCTTCTTGCTGGGACTGGCGCTGTTTGGCATCGGCCTGATCGGTGAATACGTAGGCCGCACCTATGAACAGGTGCGCGGACGACCGCGCTACCTGATCGCGGCCGTGTTGCCACCGGTCCCGGAATCGGAACCTGAGCGTCTGCAGGTGCTCGAAACCACCAGTGTTTAGCGCAGTCGTCTTTGCCTACAGTGAAGTGGGTCACCGCTGCCTGCGGGTGCTGCTGGAGCAGGGCGTGCAGGTGCCCCTCGTCTTTACGCACGAGGACCAGGCCGGCGAGCAACGCTGGTTCGGCAGCGTTGCGGACCTCGCGGCAGCGCATCGCGTGCGCACGGTGACGCCGACCCAGCCGGCGGCCCCCGAGTGGCTGGAGCAGATCCGCCGCCTCAGCCCGGACTACCTGCTCGCCTTCTATTACCGCTACATGCTGCCGCCACCGCTGTTGCAGCTGGCGCGCTGGGGCGCGCTCAACATGCACGGCTCGCTGCTGCCGCAGTACCGGGGGCGCGCGCCCGTCAACTGGGCGATCGCCAACGGCGAAACCCGCACCGGCGCCACGCTGCATTACATGGTTGCGCGACCCGATGCCGGTCCGATCGTCGCGCAGGAAGCCGTGGCAATCGGCCCGAACGATGATGCCCTGGCAGTGTCCATGGCCGTGGCGGCCGCCGCGACACGCGTGCTCAGCGGCGCCTTGCCCGCCATGGTGCTCGGGCCGCCGCCGGGCCGGCCCATGGATCTTGCGGCGGGTTCATACTTCGGCGGGCGCAGGCCCGAGGACGGTCGCATTCAGCTGGACTGGCCGGGAATGCGCGTGCACGCCATGATTCGCGCCGTTGCGCCGCCCTTTCCGGGCGCTTACGTGGCGATCGCGCAGCGGCGCGTGGTGTTCGTCAGTTCGCGACTCACCGGTGAGCCGGCGCGGCACCCTGAGGCGGCCCCCTGCCTGTACGCAACGGATGGCCAGCTGTTCATGGATTGCCGGGACGGGGTGCGGCTATTGATTGGCAGCGTGCTGCTCGATGGCACCGAACTGGACGGATACGAGTTTCAATCGCGCTTCGGCGTACAGCCGTGGCGCTTCAATTTTACTGCTCGAGCTTAAGGAACGAACATGAAGAAGCTGCTCATCCTGGGGGTCAATGGTTTCATTGGCCACCATCTGAGTGAGGCCGTCATCCGTGAAACGGACTGGGACGTGTACGGCATGGACCTGGATTGCGACCGCCTGGCCAACGTGCTGGACCATCCGCGCTTCCACTTCTTCGAAGGCGACATCACGATCAATCGCGAGTGGGTCGAGTACCACATCCGCAAGTGCGACACGGTGCTGCCCCTGGTGGCGATTGCGACGCCAGCCACCTACATCTCCGATCCGCTGCGGGTCTTCGAGCTGGATTTCGAGGCGAACCTGCCGCTGATCCGCCAATGCGTCAAGCATCGCAAGCGGGTGGTCTTCCCCTCGACTTCCGAGGTTTACGGCATGTCACAGGAAGCCGAATTCCATCCCTACGAGTCCCCGCTGGTGCTGGGCCCGGTACCCAAGTCGCGGTGGATCTACGCCTGCAGCAAGCAGATGCTCGATCGGGTGATCTGGTCCTACGGTCAGGAAGGCAAGCTGGATCACACCTTGTTTCGGCCCTTCAACTGGATCGGGCCAGGCCTGGATCGCATGACGACGGCGAAGGAGGGCAGCTCGCGCGTGCTCACCCAGTTCCTGGGGAACATCGTGCGCGGCGAGGACATCAAGCTCGTCGACGGCGGCACGCAGCGCCGCTGCTTCTCCTACATATCCGAGGGCATCAACTGTTTGCTGAAGATCATTGCGAACAAGGAGGGCATTGCCTCCGGCAAGATCTACAACATCGGCAACCCCAGGAATGACTTCTCGATCCGCGAGCTTGCCGAGCTGATGCTGGCCACGGCGCGGTCGATACCCGAGTACGCCGAGTTCGCCAAACCGGTGAAGCTGGTCGAGGTGACCGCGGAGAAATACTACGGCGCCGGCTACCAGGACGTGCGGGCCCGCCGACCCTGGATCAACAATACCGTGGAGGAGTTGGGCTGGACGCCGGATGTCGACATGCCCACCGCGCTGCGCCGCGTATTCGACTCCTACAAGGCCGATCTGAAGGAAGCGCGCGCCTTGGTCGAAGCGACCTGATTGATCGTGCAGACACGCCGGATCGCATTGAAGGTGGATGTCGACACCCTGCGCGGCACACGCGAAGGCGTGCCGCGTCTGGTGGCGACGCTGCGCCAGCACCAGGCCGGCGCCAGCTTTTACTTCAGCCTGGGTCCCGATCACACCGGCCGGGCCTTGACGCGCGTGTTCCGGCGCGGCTTTCTGGGCAAGGTGCGCCGCACCAGCGTCGTGGAGCATTACGGAATCCGCACGCTGCTGTATGGCACGCTGCTGCCGGGCCCGCGCATTGATCTGAAGGCCGGCACGGTGATGCGCGCGGTGCGCGATGCCGGCTTTGAAGTGGGCGTGCATTGCCACGATCACGTGCGTTGGCAGGATCGTGTCGCGCGGGCCGATGCCGACTGGACTCGCCGCGAATTCGTTCGGGCGCTGGAGGCGTTCGAGGGCGTATTCGGCACTTCGGCGCGGGCGCATGCGGCCGCCGGCTGGCAGCTCAATGCGCAGGTGCTGAATCTGGAGCATGAGTTCGGCCTCCAGTACGCCAGCGACTGCCGGGGCGGTGAGCCGTTCTGGCCAACGATGGCCGGTGTGCAGGGCCGCTGCATGCAGTTGCCCACGACCCTGCCAACCCTTGATGAACTGATTGGTGTGGCGGGCCGCGACGCGCAAGGTGCCGCCGAGGAAATCCTGCGCCTGTCGCGCACGGGTGTCACGGATACCCAGGTGTTCACGCTGCACGCGGAACTGGAAGGGCAGAAGCTGTTCGCGCAATTTGAATTCCTGCTGCGGCGCTGGCGCGAGGCCGGCATGGGCCTGACCTCCATGTACGACTACCACCAGCTGCTGGAAGGCGCCGGCATTGCCCGACGCGAACTCGTGTGGGGCACGGTACCCGGGCGCTCCGGTGAGCTGGCCACGCAAGGCGCCGTGCTGTGAATCCGGCGCCGACCGGCGACAAAACGCTGCTGCCACGCTGGCTGGGTGCACTGTTCGCCCTCAGCGCCGCGATCTGGGTGATCGGCCTTGGATTCCGCGGCTTGTTCAATCCGGACGAGGGTCGCTATGCGGAGATTCCGCGCGAGATGCTGGCCAGCGGCGACTGGGTCATTCCGCATCTGAACGGCCTGGTCTATATCGAAAAGCCGCCGCTGCAGTACTGGGCCACCGCGATCAGCGAGGCGCTGTTCGGCCAGAATGACTGGGCGGCGCGCCTGTATACGGGGCTGTGCGCCGTGGCGACGGTGTATGTGCTGTGGGCGATGATCCGGCGCGAGTGGGGCGGGGTAGCCGCGGCGCGCGCTGCCCTCATGCTGGGCAGCTCGCTGCTGTTCGTGCTGCTGGGACATCAGCTCACCCTGGACATGAGTCTGACGTTGTTCATGACAGTGACGTTCGCCGGTTTCTGTAATGCGCAGCGGGCTGAGCGCTGGCGCGGGTGGATGCTGCTCAGCTGGGCCGGCATCGCCGCCGCGTTCATGACCAAGGGGCTGATCGCCGGGGTACTGCCGCTGTTCACGCTCAGCGTCTATTCGGCGCTGCAGCGCGATGTGGCCCCGTGGCGGCGGCTGCTGCCGGTGCGCGGCGCCATACTGTTCGGCGTGCTGTGTCTGCCCTGGCTGATCCTGATCCAGCACCGCCTGCCGCAGTTCTTTCAGTTCTTCTTCGTTCGTGAACACTTCCAGCGCTTCCTGACGAAGATCGAGGATCGCTACCAGCCGTGGTGGTTCTTCATTCCGATACTGCTGGCGGGCATTCTGCCGTGGCTGGTGCCGGCACTGCGTTCGCTGTACCGGGACTGGCGTGGCACGGCTTCCCGTCCGGGCTTTGACGCGCGACGTTTTGCCTGGGCCTGGTGTGTGGTGATCTTCGTGTTCTTCTCCGCCTCCGACTCCAAGTTACTGTCCTACATCCTGCCGATATTTCCGGCGCTGGCGCTGCTGATGGCCACCAGTCCCATCGCGCGCCTGAACGCTGATCTGCGCGCCACCGGCGCCGGCATGGTGCTGGTGGGTGTGCTGCTGCTGGCGGGCGCCGCGCTCCTGCCGCACATTCTGTACGCACCGCTCCTGTACGACCCGCTCCGGGCGCCGTACTTCATGCACATCCGACCCGCGCTGATCCTCATGGGCCTGTGCAGCATGGGCGCAGGTTTCACCGCATGGCGGATACGGTCCGATGGCATCCGCCCGACACTGGCCGTGGGCCTGGGCGGTTTCGCGACCTGGGCCGGTGCGATGTGGGCGGCGGCCCTGGTGGCGCCGGCATACTCCGGTGCGGCGCTTTACGCCCAGCTGCCGGGGTCCGTGCGCCAGGATGTACCGGTGTACAGCGTGCGCACGTATGATCAGAGCCTGACCTTCTATTTGAGACATCCCGTGACACTGGTTGAATATCGCGGTGAACTGGACTTTGGCCAGACGCTTGAGCCCACCCGGTCCATCGCCACGCTGGCGGCGTTCGCGCCGGTGTGGCGCGACGGCGGCCAGGCGTTGGCCGTGGTCGAACAGAAAACCTATCAGCAGATGCAAAGCGCGGGATTTCCGATGGTCATTCGCGCCAGCGCGCTGAGGACCTACATTGTGAGTCGACGATGACGTGGCTTACGTGGTGTCTGCTGCTGGCGGGCGTGCTGCTCAATGCCGCCGCCCAGCTGCTGCTGAAAGCCGCGACCCGGCGCAGCGGTGAGCTGGTCGCAGATTCGGGCCAGGTTTCCTGGGCTGCGGTCACGCACCTGCTGGGCGCCGTACCGCTGTGGGTGGGATTGGCCTGCTATGGCGTCAGTGTGGTGGTCTGGCTCGGAGCGCTGTCGCGCGTTCCGGTCAGCGTGGCCTATCCGATGCTGTCCATCGGCTATGTGATCAACGCCTTTGCCGCCGCGCTGTTGTTTGGCGAGGCCTTGAGTCTCGGCAAGCTGGCCGGCATCGCCATGATCTGCGCCGGTGTCATTACCCTGGCGAGGTTGCAACACTCATGAGCACGCCACCGCCTGACTACCTGCCCATGACCCGGCCCAGCATCGATGAGGCGACCATCCAGGGAGTTTGCGAGGTGCTGCGCGGCGGGTGGATTACCTCCGGTCCGCAGGTGAAGGCCTTCGAGGCCGCATTGAGCCAGTTCTTTGGCGGACGCCCGGTGCGGGCATTCAATTCGGGCACCGGCACCATGGAGATCGCGCTGCGCATTGCGGGCGTGGGTCCCGGTCACGAGGTCATCACGACGCCGCTGTCGTGGGTGGCCACGAGCAATGTGATCCTGGCGGTGGGTGCGACCCCGCGGTTTGTCGACATCGATCCGCTTTCGCGCAATATCGATCTGAACCGCATCGAGGAGGCCATCACGCCCGCCACGCGCGCGCTGCTGCCGGTGGATCTGGCGGGACTGCCGGTGGATCGTGAGCGGCTGTACGCCATTGCGCAGCGCCATGGCCTGCGCGTGGTGGAGGATGCCGCGCAGTCAATCGGCAGCCGCGACCGCGGCCGCACCATCGGCTCATTCGGTGACCTGTCTTCCTTCAGTTTTCACCCGAACAAGAACATCACCACCATCGAGGGCGGCTGCCTGGTGGTCAATGACGAGCGCGAGGCGCGCCTCGCGGAGCAGTACCGTCTGCAGGGTGTGGTGCGCAGCGGCTTCGATGGCATGGAGGTCGAGATTGCGGGTGGCAAGTTCAACCTGACCGACGTCGCGGCGCGGGTCGGGCTGGGGCAGCTGCCCCACCTGGCGCAATTCAATGCCCGGCGGGTTGCACTGGCGCGCCTGTATTTCGAGCATTTCACAGCTCGCGGCGCCGCTGAACTGGGGCTGCAGCTACCGTTGCCGGATTTTGTGAACAGCAACTGGCATATGTTTCAGGTCGTGCTGCCGCAGCAGCAGCTGAGCATCTCGCGCGCGCAGGTCATGGAACAACTGCACGCCATGGGAATCGGGACGACGGTGAATTATCCGGCCATTCACCTGTTCGCGCTGTACCGGCGGCTGGGGTTCAAACCGGGGGACTTTCCGATCGCGGAATCCGTCGGGCGCAACATTCTCACGCTGCCACTGTTTCCCGCCATGCGCGACAGCGATGTGCCGCGGGTGGTCGAGGCCTTGCTGCAGGTGCTGAATGCGGCCCGCGTCACGGGGCCGCGGCGGTGACCGAGTTTGCCGCCGCAAGGGCGCTGCTGCGTCCGCTGACCTCGGCACTCACGTCGAAATAGACGTCCTGGACCCGCAGGCCGTTGCGCACGGAAATGCCGTGCACCACATCGTAGAAGCGCCCGTTGCTGCCGCGTACCTCCACATCGCGCGTCTTGAGCACGATGTGCTTCTGCGCCAGAAGATCCGCCTCCTCGTGCTGGGTCATCACCGGATAGGCGGAAGTTTCGTTTTCGCCGTCTCCGCCATGCGTAAGCGAGCGCAGCAGCGCATCGGAGATTCGTGATTCAATGCGCGCGGCATCGCCCTTCAGACAATCGCTGCGCACCCGGTGCGCGGCGATTATCGTGTAGTCGATCTTCAACACCTCCTCGAGCTTCTCCAGGGCCGTGACGCAATCCTTGCCCTTGGCTGCAACGTTGGCCTGCTCCAGAAGCGGATCGCTCGCGCTGCCAAAGGCGTCCCATTGCCTGGTGAATGGATAGCTGCTGCGCAGGATCGTGAAGTCCACGGATCGGTCACCGGCAGCGGCCCGCGCGGCCAGATTGTCGTAGGTGGCCTGAGCCTGGTTGCGCTGGGCGATGAGGGTAGCGGTCTGTGTCGCATCCGGTGCGCGATCGCCCAGGGAATGGCGCTGGCAATCGCCGCTGTTCCAGTTCGCATCAAAGTGTTCGGCGCTGAACTTTATCGTGCCGGGATGACCGAATTGGGTGGTGAACCTGGCGTTGCCATCCGCATCGACGGTCCCCTTGAAGGCTCTTTGGTTAGCGGGGTTATTGTGCATAACGCCTGCCAGCGAAGTGCCGGACACCGTGATGGTCATCGTGGCGACGCCACGACAGGGGCCCGATGGGGGAATCTGCCCGACCCAGTTGCCCTCGAACGGCCCCGCCATCGCCGGCATGGCGACCAGCATCGTGATCGAGACGGTGCAAGCCACAAGACCTTTCATGAGACGCTCCGCGGGAGATCGGCTATTGATGGGGAAGCGTGTCGGCCACTGCGTTGGCGGCCGCCATGGCGCTGCTGCGGGCGGTGACCTCGGTGGTCACGTCGAAGTAGACGTCCTGAACCCGCACGCCATTCCACAGCGACACCCCGTGCACGACATCGTAGAAGTGCCCATTGCTGCCGCGCACCTCCACATCGCGGGATCTGAGCACGATGTGCTTGTCGAGCAGAACGTCTCCCTCTTCATGCGTGGTCATGACCGGATAGGCGGAATCCTCGCTTTGGCCATTACCGGCATGGGTCAGCGAGTGCATCAGGCCATCGGCGATCCGTGATTCGACACGCGCCGCGTCGCCCTTCAGGCAATCGCTGCGCACCTTGTGCGCGATGATGACGGTGTAGTCGATCTTCAAGACCTCGTCGAGCTTTTCAAGAGCGGTGGCGCAGTCCTTGCCTTTTGCGGCAACCTTGGCCTGTTCCATGAGCGGCCCGCTCGTTGCGCTGTAAACGTCCCATTGCTGCGTGAAGGGATAGGCGCTGCGCAAGACCGTGAAGTCGACCGTCCGGTCGCCGGCAGCGGCCTTTGCCGTCAGTTCGTCATAGGTGGCCTGGGCTTGCTTGCGCCTAGCGAGCAGGGCCGCGGTCTGGGTCGCATCCGGTGCGCGATCGCCCAAGGAATGACGCTGACAGTTGCCGCTGTTCCAATTGGCATCAAAATGATCGGCGGTAAACTTGATGGTGCCGGAGTAATGATATTGGGGCACCGTGAAGGTGGCATTGCCGTCGGTATCGACTGATCCGGTAAACGCCCTGACGTTGCCGCGATTGTGCACTACACCTGAGAGGCTGTTTCCCGACACCGTGATGGTCATCGTGGCGATGGATCGGCAATTGGGCCCCGATGGTGGTATCTGGCCGATCCAGTTGCCATCGTAGACCCCGGCGCGGGCCGCGGCGGATGCCAAGGCTGCCAGCGCCATTGTCAATGTTGCGAGCTTCCGCATGGAATTGGTCTCCGCAGCCATCATGGCATTGCTGATGCCAGGGTCTCGATGGCCGCCAGTCGGCTTCTGCGGCCATTCACGAGGCTGCTGACATCGAAGTAAACCGTCCTGACGGCGACGTCGGTGGCCGAAGTGCCCTGCACCACATCGTAAAGATGACCGTTGTCGCCACGCACCTGCGTCTGGCGCAGCTTCACAGCGAGCTGCCGGTTGGCCAGGACGTCCATTTCCTCGCGCTGGGTCATTACCACGTAGGCGCTGGCTTCGGTGTTGCCATCGCCGCTGTCCATCAACGAATGAATGAGGCCATCCGCGATGTTTGATTCGATTTTGGCGGCCGGCTCCCGGCCGGTCGCGGCGAGGCAATCGCTGCGCAGGGCGTGGGCGGCATCAATGGTGAAATCCAGTTTCAGGATCGCATCGAGTTTCTCCATGGCGCTCGTGCAGTCCTTGCCCGTCGCGGCGGCGGCGGCCTGATCCAGCAAGGCCGTGGTCTTGTTGCCGTAGGGATCCCATTGGTCGGTGTAGGGATAGGCGGATCGCAGCACCGCGAAGTCGACCGGATCGCCCTGTGCCGCTTTCCTGGCCAGGTCGGTGTAACGCGACTGTAGCTGCCTGCGCTGGGCATAGGCCACGGCCGCTTCGCTGCTGCTCAGTGCGCGGTCACCCATGGCATGCCGACGGCATGCCCGCGCGTTCCAGTTGGCATCGAAATGATCCGCACTGAACTTGATCGTGCCCGAGGAGCGCGGGTAGATCAGTATGGTGCCGTTGCCCTCGGCGTCGATCGTGCCGCTGAACACCTGGGTGCTGCCGGAGCTGCGGGTCTCGCCCTGGAAGGTATTGTCCGACATCGTCAGTGTCATGACCGCGGTGCCGTTGCAGTTGTCCTGCGGCGGTAGCAACGCAACCCAATTGCCATCGAACCCGCCCGCCAGGGCGAGCGGTGCGGTAACGGCCAGCAGCAGCGCCGCAATGACCAGTGTTGCAAATGCGCGCACGGCAAATCTCCCTTATGCCTTGGCTGTCATTTTCCATCTGCGACCAAAACCACCGGCCGTTCGGTCGACCTGATGTAGAAGGTCCTGCCGGCATGAACGATGGTGGACGCCGGCACGTATGGACGCGGGGTGACGTACACCGGATCCAGTAGCGCTCGCGCGTTGTACGAGACCGTTTCGCGATCTTCGACCTTGCTCGCCACCTGACTGACAGGCGGCATCGAGTGGCCGACCGGTCCGCGCCGGTGGGCGGCAGCAGCTCTCCGGACCGTTGCCGTCATGGCTGCGGTTCTCGTGGCCTTGACGTGCACGGCTCGCAGGGACGTGGTGCTTGCGGGATCCTCACCGACGCTCGCCCGGGCACTGGCCACCGCCAGTGCCACCCCCGTCAGCCCTGCCACGGCCAGCACGCGCAGCGGCGGACTGAGAGTCCGATTGGGAGTCGCGCTCAGGATGCGGTCGATTCGCTGCTGGATGAGCGGACCCTTGGCCATCCCGACAATCAATGGCGAGGGCCGCGCGCAACGCGCAACTTCCAGCAGTATTTCGGCGTACGTGACCCGGTCATTGAGGCGACGCACGGCGGCCGCGTCGCTGGCAGTTTCGGCGATTTCGGCGAGTTTGGCCTGCAGCCACCAGGCGAACGGACTGAACCAGAATATGGCGCAATGCACTGAGGCGGCCAGTTGCACGAAGAAATCTCCGCGGGCAATGTGGGCTTCTTCGTGCGCGAGCACGGCTTCGCGCTTGAGCACACTCCAGGCTGCGTAATCGGCGGGCAATAGGATGATGCGTGCGAGGGAGGCGGGGCTCTTCAGTGCGGCACTGGCACGGATATGTCGGCCCCGCACCCAATCGGCCGCCACCGGGGCGGCGCGCACATAAAGCCGCCAGGTCAGCACGAGCCCGATGAACAGGCGCATCAGGCACAGCAGCAGTCCCACTGCGTAAACTGTCAGGAGCGGCGCCGATGTCGCCGCGGGGCCTGACAGATGCCGGCCAAGCGCCGCGGGGGCTCCTGCCGAGAGGTGCGGGATCGCTACGCTGAGTCCCGGCAGGTAGCGGCTCAGCAGTGGCATTGACAGCGCCGCCGTCAGTACCACGGTCCAGATGAGGGTCTCGGTAGCCGTGTCCCGCAGGCGCAGCAGCTTCAGCAATGCCCACACCAGCAATCCCAGCAGCAGCGAGCGCAGCGCGGATTCCAGCAGCAGCATCATTTTTTCTGCTCTCTGGTGCGCTCTTTGGCGCGGGAGATCTTCTCCGACAGCATCTGCAGCTGCTTGGGGCTGAGTGCGGCATTGTCGACCATGCCGGTCAGAACCTCTTCCAATGACCCGTTGCAGAACCAATCGACGATGCGCTGCACCGCTTTGGCCGCGACGGCGCCGCGTGCTTGTGCGGCGGCGAAGTGGAAAGTGCGACCTTCGACGGTGTGGGTTACGTAGCCTTTGCCTTCCAGCCGACGCAGCACCGTGCGCACGGTGGATTCTTTGAGCGGACGGCGCAGATCCTCGCGCGCCTGCTCGGCCGTGATGCGGCCGCGCGCCCACACCAGCTGCATGACTTCATGCTCGAGTTCGCCAAGGGCCGGGAGTTCGGTGCTCAACGTTTTCCCCTGCAGTGCTACGAATCGTAGCATATAGGATCAAACGGTCAAGTGCACCGGGGTGCCCACGCATTATTGGCGGGGTAACTAGTGCCGCTGCGGCTTCAGCAGGTAGTCGTAACGATCCGCGGAATGCACGCGCACCTGTGAGGTCTGCTCACCGCGGATCAGCGTCAGGGGAATCTCCGCGCCCGCCGGTCCGATGCTCCAGACCTTGCGGAACATATCGGCAAGGCCCGCCACGCCGCGCCCGGCCACGGCGGTGACTTCATCATTCACCCGCACACCGGCACGATGTGCCGGTCCGTCCTGCGCCAGTGCGCCGACCACCAGTCGACCGTGCTGTTCGGTGGCGTACATGCCCAGCCACGGCCGTGGCGTCTGCAAGGGCCGGCCCGCGTGCAGCATGTCGTCCAGGATCGGATCCAGCAGGTCCACGGGCACAAACAGATTGGCGTCGAAGGTTTCGTCGCGGTTGGACTCCTCCACCAGCAGCGAGCCGACGCCCAGCAGCAGCCCATCGGTACCCACCAGCGCCGTGCCACCCCACTGCGGGTGTGCCGGGGCGGTGAAGATTGCATCGTCCAGCAGGTACTCCCAGTGCCCGGCAAATTCGCGGCGCGCGGTGACATGAACGTTCAGCGAATGCGCAAGGCCCCCATGACCGATGACAATGGCGTTGGCGCCGACATCAAGGCCGGCCGAGGAGCCGCGCTGCAGGACCGGGACGCCGAGGTCACCGAGCGGCTGCACCAGGCCGAAGCCGGACGTCTGATCGTAGCCGGCCACATGTCCGGGTACGGCACGGCCGTTATGCGTGGACAGCCACACATTGCGCGCTTCGGTGATCAGGTAGCCGATGGTGAGCACCATGCCGTCATCGCCAATGACGACGCCACTGCCGATGCGCTCGGTGCCCAACAGCGGCGCGGTAAAGGCCGCTTCGGGGATTTCCGCATGGACCATGACCACCGACTGCAGCGCCGATCGCAGGTCGAACGGAACCTGCTCTGGCTGAGGTTGCAGAGCAGCAGGAAAAGTCCAGTTCTTGGTCTCTGTCATGCGTGAGGTAAATCTATCAGGCCCGGAACCAGGCCGAAACTACCTGATGGGGAAGTTTGTCGCTGAGAGGACGATCGCAAATGCAGGTGATGCGATGCACGAGCTGCAAGTGCACAAGGTGAAGCACTATCTTGGCGCATCGGCGGCCGCGCTTACGGCCGTTTCACGCCTGGCGCCAAGGGTGTCGCTATAATCAGCCGCCTACCGGGTGGCCACCGCCCCAGGTCGCCCTTTGCACACGGAGCTGAAGAATTGAAGCGTTTTTCCATAAATTCCCGAGCATTTAACCCGCGCTGCTGCGCCGGCGCCGCATTGGCGCTGGCACTGCTCAGCGCCAACGCCCTGGCGCAGGCGCCTGCCGGCAAGGCGCCGGCCCTGACCTCGGGCCTGGATCTGGCGGCCATGGACAAGTCCGTGCGCGTCCAGGATGACGTTTACGATTACGCGAATGGCCACTGGCTGAAAAATACGCTCATTCCGGATGATCGCTCCAGCGTCTCGATCGCCTCCGAGCTGCTCGACAAGAGTCTTGACCAACTGCACGGACTGATCGACAGCGCCGCGAAGAATACCGGGAATGCGGCCGGCTCCGAGGCGCACAAGATCGGTGACCTGTATGCCAGTTTCATGGACGAGGCGGCGGTGGAGGCGGCCGGGCTCGGCGCGCTCAAGGGCGAGCTGGCGCGCATCGACGCGGTGAAGGCAAAAAGTGAACTTCCGGCATTGTTTGCACATCTAAGCCGGATCGGCGTCTCGGTACCCTATGGTGTCGGTGTCGGCCCGGATGTCCGTGACACGACGCACAATGCGGCGGGAGTCGATCAGGACGGTCTTGGGATGCCGGACCGTGACTACTACATCAAGGACGATGACGCGCGCCTGGTGGAAATTCGTGGGCGGTACCTGAAGGCGATCGAGCAGCTGATGACTCTGGCCGGCCAGCCCGAAGCCGCGGCGCAGGCCAAGTCGGTCCTTGGCCTGGAAACCCGCATGGCCAAGGCGCAATGGACGCGCACGGCATTGCGCGACCCGGTCAAGACCTACAACAAGGTCACACTGACGACCTTGGATGGGCACACGCCCGGCTATAAATGGCAGGCGTATCTCGATGAGACCGGCATCAGTGGCAAAACGGACTACGTCATCGTCGGTGAGCCCAGCTACTTCATGGCTTTCGGGGCCATGGTGCGCAGCGAGCCGCTCGCGGTGTGGAAGAGCTATCTGCGCTGGCATCTGATCGTCAGCTATGCCGGATACATGCCGAAGAAATTCGTGGACGCGAATTTCCAGTTCTACGGCACGGATCTGCGCGGCACCGTCTCGATCAGGCCGCGCTGGAAGCGCGGGGTGGCGCTGGTGGATGGCTCGATCGGTGAAGGACTCGGCAAGCTGTATGTCGGCAAATACTTTCCGCCGGACACCAAGGGCCGGATGGAGAAACTGGTCGATAATCTCCTGGCGGCGTATCGCCAGGATGTGAATTCGCTGGACTGGATGGGCCCGGACACCAAGCAGCAGGCACTGCAGAAGCTCGCGAAGTTGCACCGCAAGATCGGCTACCCGGATCACTGGCGCGACTACAGCGGCCTGGTCGTGCGCCGCGATGACCTCATCGGCAATGTCATGCGTGCCAACGCCTTCGAATTTGCCTACCAGCTGGGCAAACTTGGCAAGCCCGTCGACCATGACGAGTGGCAGATGACCCCGCAGACGATCAATGCCTATTACCGGCCCGATCTGAACGAAGTCGTATTCCCGGCGGCCTTTCTGCAGCCGCCGAACTTCGATCCCAAGGCCGATGATGCTGCCAATTACGGCGCCATCGGCGCCGTCATCGGTCATGAGATGAGCCATGGGTTTGATGACGAAGGCAGTCAGTTTGATTCCAGCGGCAATCTGCGTGACTGGTGGACCAAGCAGGACCATGAGCGGTTCGCGGCCAAGACGGCGGCGCTGGTGGCCCAATACGATGCCTTCGAGCCAATTCCCGGCTATCACATCAACGGCAAACTGACGCTGGGCGAGAACATCGCCGACAACTCGGGTCTGGCGGTGGCCTACAAAGCCTACCGTCTGACGCTGCATGGCCACGAGGCGCCGGTGATAGACGGCTACACCGGCGATCAGCGCTTCTTCCTGGCGTTCGCGCAGGTGTGGGCGGGCAAGGTGCGCGACAAACAGCAGATCGTGTACCTGAAGTCCGATCCACACTCGCCTTACGCGGCGCGCGGCTCGCTGCCGCTGCGCAACCAGGATGCCTTCTACAGCGCCTTTGGCCTCAAGCCGGGCGATAAGATGTACCTGCCGCCCGACCAGCGTGTGCATATCTGGTGAGCCTCTCCACTTTCGACGTCTTCAAGATCGGGATCGGGCCATCGAGTTCGCACACGATGGGCCCGATGAATGCGGCGCGCGAATTCGCCACGCGGCTCGCCGCCGCGGGGCTGCTGGAGCGGACACGTGAGGTGGTGATCCGACTGTATGGCTCGCTGGCGCTGACCGGCGGCGGACACGGTACGGACCGCGCCGTACTGCTGGGCCTGACCGGTGCGGATCCGCGCACCGTCGATCCGGACACCATGGAGCCGACGCTGCGCCGGATCCGCGACAGCGGTGCGCTGAAGCTGCTGGGGCGGCACGAAATCCCCTTCGATGAACCCATGCAGCTGCTGTTCATGCGCTCGGAACGCCTGCCGCGGCACACCAATGGCGTGCGCTTCACGGCCCTCGATGCCGGGGGGGTTCGGTTGGCCGAGGAGGACTACTACTCACTGGGCGGTGGTTTCATCGTGCGCGGTGATGAACCGGAAGCTGCGTCAGAGGGTGTGGCTGCGCCTTATCCCTTTGGCTCAGGCGCGGAACTGCTGGCGTTGTGCCGCGAGCACGGCCTGGAAATCTTCGAGCTGACGCTGGCCAATGAACGCACCTGGCGTACCGACGCGCAGATCCGCGAGCAACTGCTGGCCCTGTGGCGCGTGATGCAGGCCTGCGTGGCGCGCGGCTTCCGCCAGACCGGGGTGCTGCCGGGTGTGCTCAAGGTGCGGCGGCGGGCGCCAAAAATGCACCGTACGCTCACCGAGGGCACGGCACCACAAGGCGCACTGATGGCGATGGACTGGGTCAATGCGTGGGCCCTGGCGGTCAACGAGGAGAATGCCGCGGGCGGTCGCGTGGTCACGGCGCCGACCAATGGCGCGGCCGGCATCGTCCCGGCAGTCCTGCATTTCTATGAACGCTTCGAGCCCGGCGCCAGCGAGGAGGGCATCATCCGCTTTCTGCTCACGGCCGGTGCCATCGGCATGCTCTATAAGCGCAATGCCTCGATCTCCGGTGCCGAGATGGGTTGCCAGGGCGAGGTCGGTGTGGCCTGTTCGATGGCGGCCGCCGGACTCGTGGCCGCGCTGCATGGCACCAACGAACAGATCGAGAACGCCGCCGAGATCGGCATGGAGCACAATCTGGGACTCACCTGCGACCCGGTGGCGGGGCTGGTGCAGATCCCGTGCATCGAGCGCAACGCCATGGGCTCAGTCAAGGCCATCAATGCCGCGCGGCTGGCGATGCGCGGGGATGGCACGCACAAGGTGTCACTGGACCAGGTTATTACCACCATGCGCCAGACCGGACGTGACATGTCGACGATCTACAAGGAGACCTCCCAGGGAGGCCTGGCCGTCAATGTCCCGGACTGTTGAATCGACCGACGCAGCGGATCCTTTTCTGTGGCTCGAAGAGATCGAGGGCCAGCGCGCACTGACCTGGGTGCAGGAGCAGAACGCGCGCGCGCTGCAGCGGCTCACCGGCGCTGCCCGCTATGAGCCCTGCTACCGCCAGGCGCTGGACATCCTGGAGGATCGCAGCCGTATTCCCTACGGTGCGCTGCGCGGCGGCTTTGTCTACAACTACTGGCAGGACGACCAGCATGTCCGCGGCCTGTGGCGCCGAACGTCGCTGGCGTCGTACGAAACTGCCACTCCGCAGTGGGAAACACTGCTGGATGTGGACGCACTGGCCAGGACGGAAGGGCGCAACTGGGTCTACAAGGGCGTGGCTTGCCAGCCCGACAATGGTCCGCGCTGCCTGATCAGCCTGTCGGATGGCGGGCAGGATGCCAAGGTGGTGCGCGAATTTGATCAGGACACCCGCAGTTTCGTCGCGAATGGCTTTACGCTCGCCGCAGCCAAATCAGATGTGAGCTGGCAGGACGCCGACACCTTGCTGGTGGCCACCAACTTCGGTGACGGCTCGCTCACGGAATCCGGATATCCCTATATCGTCAAGGAGTGGCGGCGCGGGCAGTCGCTGGCACAGGCACGGGAAATCTACCGTGGTGAGCCCCATGATGTGCTGGTGAGCCCGGGCCGGGTGGAGGGTGATCGGGGCGAACATCTGCTGGTCATCGTGCGCGCCAGAACTTTTTTCAGCAGCGACTACCTGCGGGTGGGGCCCGGTGCGCTGCAACCGATGACGCTGCCGCCGAAGGTGCAGTTGCAGGGCATCAGCCAAGGCGAACTGTTGTTCCGGATAAGCCAGGATTGGCAGATCAGCGGACAATCCTTCAAAACCGGCTCGCTGCTTTCCATGCCGGTGGCGGCGGTCACATCCGCGACGCCTGCGATCCGAAAAGTCCTGGTGCCCGGACCACGCGACTCGATCGAACAGGTGGCGGTCACCCACAGCGGTGTGCTCGTCGCCCTGTATTCGAATGTGAAGGGCAAGCTGCTGCGCCTGCAGTTTGCCGGCGACACCTGGACGAGCGCAGATATTGCGCTGCCGGCCAATGGTTCCGTCGGCATCGCGACCGCCGATGAACGCAGCGACACGGCATTCGTCACCTACGAAGACTTCCTGCAGCCTGCGACGCTGTACCGCGTGGCGGTAGCGACCGTCACGGCCACGCCCATCAAGAGCCTGTCGGCAAAATTTGCGGCCGAGCGCTTCACGGTCGAGCAGCTCCTGGCCACCTCAAAGGACGGCACCCAGGTGCCGTACTTCGTGGTGCGGCCGAAGGACTTCGTGGCGAATGGCGCGGCGCCGACGCTGCTGTATGGCTATGGCGGATTCGATGTGTCCATGCTGCCCGGTTACCTGGCGACCACCGGCAAACTGTGGTTGGAGCAGGGGGGCGTGTACGTACTGGCCAATATCCGCGGCGGCGGTGAGTTCGGTCCGGCCTGGCACGAGGCGGGGCTGAAGACCCATCGGCAGGTGGTCTACGACGACTTCATCGCGGTTGCAGAAGACCTGATTGCGCGTCGAATCACCTCCACCCGCCGTCTCGGGATCGAGGGTGGCTCCAATGGCGGCCTGCTGATGGGGGTGATGCTCACCCAGCGGCCCGAGCTGTTTCGTGCGGCCGTCGTGCAGGTTCCGCTGCTGGACATGCTGCGCTTCGACAAACTGCTGGCGGGCGCCTCATGGGCGGATGAATACGGCTCGCCGCAGGTGCCGCAGGAGCGTGCCTGGCTTGCGCAAATGTCGCCCTACCAGAACCTGAAATACGCCAGGGATTATCCGGAAATCTTCATTCTCACTTCCACCAAGGATGATCGCGTGCACCCGGGACACGCGCGCAAATACGCGGCGAAACTCGCCGCGCTCGATATGCCGTTCCTGTACTACGAGAACATCGACGGCGGACACTCGGCCGCGGCGGACCTGCGTGAACGGGCCCGACGGCTGGCGCTGGAGTTCGTCTATCTTTCCGAGCGCCTGATTGATTGAGCACCCTGATGCAAACCAAGCTCCGCTGGACTACGTCACTGTGCGCATTGCTGGCGCTGCCCGCCGCAGGTGTCGCCGCCGATAACCTGATCGGATTTGATGCGGCCGGCAGCAGTGCCGAACTGAGCGTGGAGAAGCAGCTCGACGCCAGCATCGGCACCGCCGATCTGCGCGGCTGGCTGAAGGATCTGGCCGCGGCGCCCAATCATGTCGGCTCAGCCCATGACCGCCGGAATGCGGAAACGATGCGGGACATGCTGGCCTCCTGGGGTTGGAATGTGCACATCGAAACCTTCCAGGTGCTGTATCCGACACCGCTGCAGGAGCGCGTCGAACTGCTGGCCCCGGCACCGCACGTGGCCCAGCTCATCGAGCCGCCGATTGCGGGTGATGCGGGCAGCGCGGTTGCCGGTGCCTTGCCGGCCTACAACGTCTATGGCGCCGACGGCGATGTCACGGCGGATGTGGTCTATGTGAACTTCGGCATGGACGCGGATTACCTGGAGCTGGCGCGCCGCGGTGTCAGCGTCTCCGGCAAGATCGTACTGGTGCGCTACGGCGGCGGCTGGCGGGGCCTGAAGGCCAAGCTGGCGAATGAACACGGTGCGGTGGGCTGCCTGATCTATTCGGATCCGCATGAAGATGGCTATGCCGTCGGTGATACCTACCCCCCGGGTGGCTGGCGGCCGGCCAATGGTATCCAGCGCGGGTCGGTCGCGGACATGCCGTTGTATCCGGGGGATCCGCTGACACCCGGAGTGGGCGCAACGCCGGGCGCGACGCGCCTGGCGATCAAGGACGCGCCATCGCTGATGAAGATCCCGGTGCTGCCGATTTCCTGGGCCGATGCCCAACCGATTCTTGCGGCCCTGGGCGGTCCGGTGGCGCCGCCGGCCTGGCGTGGCTCACTGGCCCTGACCTATCACTTGGGTCCGGGTGCCGCCAAGGTGCATCTGCTGGTGAAGTCGGATTGGAGATTGAAGCCGATCTACGATGTGATCGCGACCCTCAAGGGCGCAGATTTCCCGGACGAATGGGTGATTCGCGGCAATCACCATGACGGCTGGGTGGAAGGGGCGTGGGATCCGCTGGCCGGCGCGGTCGCGCAGCTGGCCGAGGCGCGCGCGATCGGCGGGTTGCTTAAAACCGGCTGGCGCCCGAAGCGCACGCTGGTCTATGCCAGCTGGGATGGCGAGGAGCCGGGGCTGCTCGGCTCCACCGAATGGGTCGAGACGCATGCGAAGGAGTTGCAGGCCAAGGCCGTGCTGTACCTGAACTCGGACGAGAACGGGCGCGGTTTCCTCAGTGCCGGCGGCAGCGATTCGCTGCAGCATCTGTTGAACCAGGTGGCTGCCGCGGTCACGGATCCTGAAACGGGCGTCAGCGCGCAGGCGCGTCTGCGCGCGCGCACGCTGGCCGATACGGCGGGCGGCACGGCCGATCCGGATGCGCGGGCCGCCGCCGATGCGGCGGGCGGGGGCGGGGACCTGCTGCTGGAGGCCTTGGGGTCGGGTTCGGACTACACCCCGTTTCTGCAGCATCTGGGGATCGCGACCCTGTCGGTGGAGTACGGCGGCGAAGCCGACCAGTCCGGCGTCTATCATTCCCGCTACGACACCTTCGATCACTATGCGCGTTTCGGTGACCCGGGCTTCAAATACGGCGCGGCGCTCGCACAGACGAACGGGCGCTTGATGCTGCGCATGGCCGACGCGCAATTGTTGCCGCAGCAGGCCGGCAGCGTGGCGCAACGCATCGACGGCTATGTTCACCAACTGCATGCGCTGGCCGATGCCCGGCGCAAGCATGCGACGGACCTGCAGTCGATGATCGATGCGCGGGTGTTTGAGCTGGCTTCCGATCCGACGCGGCCATTGCTGGCACCGAAATCGGAACCGCCTGTGCCGTTCCTGGACTTCACGCCATTGGACAACGCCGTCACCCGGCTGACCAGCTCGGCGCGGGCATTTGATGGCGCCTATGCGGCGCAGTTTGCCACGGGTGTCGCGCTCCCCGCGGAGCGCGCCGCGCAAGTCAACGCCCTGTTGCGCAGCCTGGAGCGGGCATTGACCGACCCGCAGGGATTGCCGGGACGCAGCTGGTACACCCATCTGATCTATGCGCCGGGTCTGTTGACCGGTTATGGCGCGAAGACGCTGCCGGGCGTGCGCGAGGCGATCGAGCGCGGTCAGTGGCAGACGGCCGAGGAGTACTCGCGCCGCACCGCGGCCGCCTTGAGCAATTACTGCGATGAGCTCGACCGGGCGACGATGCTGCTGCGCTGACGCTGACGTTGTCCCGTTCGGGGCTGGCTGTTATGCCGCATTGCACTACACTTAGGCCATCCTCATGACGGCCACGACCCCCTTTACCCGCGCCCCCGGCGCCCCGGCACTGCCTGCGACGCCGCTGCGATTCGTCGCCTATTTCCTGGGGGAATTCCGCTGGTGGTACAGCGCGATGCTGCTGTTCGAGACCGTCAATTCGACCTGCGGCATCCTCATTCCCTACGCCATGGCGCGCATCATCCGCGCCGTCACGGCCGGGCATGCGGCGGGCCCGCTGCTCACGGGCCCGCTGTTGCAGCCCTTGATGCTGTTCATCGCCCTGGCGGTGGTCGAGGTGCTGGCCAGCCGGGCCGCCGGATACTGCCAGGTTACCGTCGGGCCGCGGCAACGGCATGCCGTGACGCGCGCCCTGTATGCCTATTTGCAGCATCATTCGCACCGCTACATGAATAACGATTTCGCGGGGGCGCTGGCGCATCGGATCAGCGAGACCTCACTGGGCGTGTCCCAGAGCGTGTGGGCGGTGATTTTTGATTTCTGGCCCATGGCCATCGTGTTCATCGTGGCCACGGTGGTGCTGTGGTCCGCCTACCCCGGTCTGGCCGTGCTCGTCGGCACATGGGCTGCCTGCTTCGTGGGTTTGTCCTGGCTTCTGGCCCTGCGGGCGCGGCCCTTCGCCGTGACCGCCGCGGCGGCGCGCAGCGACACCACGGGCAAGGTGGTGGATGCCGTCACGAATCTGACCAATACGCGGCTGTTCGCCCGCCTGGGATTCGAGCGCGGTTATCTGGACCGTCAGCTGAAGCATGAGCTGGTGACCATCCAGCGCTCCAATCACTACTCGGAGCGGGTGCGCTGGTTTCAGTTCATCGCCGCCCTGATCCTCAAGATCGGCACGCTGTTTTACGCGCTGCTGCTGTGGAGCCGCGGGGTCATCAGCGTCGCCGAATTCGTGATGGCCGCGACCACGGCGCTGCTCATCATCAATGAAGCGCGCAATCTCAGTCGCCGGTTCCTGGACTTCTTCGAGTACGTCGGCAACGTCACCAACGGTGTGCACACCATCATCCGGCCGCATGAAATCATCGATCTGCCGGGTGCGATCCCGGCGCATATCACCCGCGGCGCGATCGAGCTGCAGCATGTGAAATTTGCCTACGAAGGCGGGGCCGCCGTGTTTGCTGATCTGTCGGTGCGAATCCCGGCCGGGCAGCGGGTCGGACTGGTGGGTTACTCCGGGTCGGGAAAATCCACGTTCGTGAGTCTGATCCTGCGCCTGTACGAACCGCAGTCCGGGCGGGTGCTGATTGACGGCACCGATATACGGCAAATCACCCAGGAGTCGCTGCATGCGCACCTGGGTCTGATTCCACAGGATCCGAGTCTGTTTCACCGCAGCCTGATGGAAAACATCCGCTACGGAAGCCAGGGGGCCAGCGATGAGGAAGTCGTCGCGGCGGCACGCAGGGCCCATGCCCATGACTTCATCCAGAACGTGCCGGGCGGCTACGCGGCGCTGGTGGGCGAGCGCGGCATCAAGCTGTCCGGCGGCCAGCGCCAGCGCGTCGCCATTGCCCGGGTGGTGCTGAAGAACGCGCCGATACTGATCCTGGACGAGGCCACCTCGAGCCTCGACTCAGTGACCGAAAAGGCCATTCAGGAAACCTTGAGTGATCTGATGCGCGGTCGCACCGTGCTGGTGGTGGCCCACCGGCTCTCCACCATTGCCCACCTTGACCGTATCCTGGTGTTCGACGGTGGGCGAATTGTCGAGGACGGTTCGCACGCCGATCTGCTGGCCGCGGGCGGCCTGTACGAGACCTTGTGGACACGCCAGGCCGGGGGATTTTTGCCCGACAACAGTGATTCGGTCGCGGAAGTTGCCGGTGTGGGCGGCGGGAGCGGCCACTCGCGGCGCTATTCGCCTATAATTCCTTCATGAGCAAGCCTGACCCACGTACCGCGCCTTTCGGCAGCGTGTTCACCGACTTGATGGCCGTCGCCACCTACAAGAATGGCGCCTGGTCGGAATTTGAGCTGACGCCCGTGAGTGCCTTGTCGCTGCATCCGGCGGCCCACGCACTGCATTATTGCAGTTCGTGTTTCGAGGGCTTCAAGGCGTATCGGCGTGCCGATGGCGGCACGCATGTCTTTCGCCTGGACCGTCACATAGAAAGACTGCGGCAGAGCGCGCGTCTGCTGGTACTGCCCGAGCCGGACGCGAACCTGGTACGCGGCATGGTGCTGGGGCTGATCGATCGCAGTCGCGCCGAGGTTCCGGAGTCACCCGGCTCGCTGTACCTGCGACCGCTGCTGTTCGGCACCACTGCGAATATCGGCGCGGCGGCGACCCCGGCCGAGCAGGCCACGCTGGTGGTGATGGCCAGCCCCGTCTGGGATTATTTCGCGGGCGGTATGAAGCCGCTGCGCATCCTGATGGAGCCGGCGCCGCGTTCGGCGCCGCATCTGGGCGTGGTCAAGACCGGCGGCAATTATGCGGCGGCGCTCGGGCCGACGCTGGCGGCGCGCCGCGAGCACCAGGCCGATCAGGTGCTGTTCTGCCCCGACGGGGAGGTGCAGGAGACCGGTGCGGCCAACTTTCTGCTGCTGCGTGAGGGTCAGATCCTCACCCGCAGCCTCGATTCCACTTTCCTGCACGGCGTCACGCGCGACTCGCTGCTGACCCTGGCCCGCGAAATGGGTTACACCGTCCAGGAACGCATCGTCACCGTGGAGGAAACTTTGGATTGGGTCGGCACGGGCGAAGCGGTGCTGTCGGGTACCGCCGCGGTGCTTGCCGGAGTCGGCACCCTGATCTGGCAGGGTCGTGAAATCCGGGTCGCCGATGGCGCCGTGGGGCGGGTGACCCAGGCACTGCGTGCCGCGCTGGTCGACGTCCAGCGCGGCGTCACGCCGGATCGCTTTGGTTGGTTGACCCCGGTGTGAACCAGCCATGACGCGGGTTTCGCGACTGCATATTCCGCGCCCACCGGCGCGCCCGGGCCAGACTCCTGACTTCAGCTATTTGCAGACCTCTCCGGCCGGCGCCATGGCGCAGCCGGAAGTCATGGCTGCATTCACCGATATGGAGTACCTGGCCACCGGCCTGGTGCGGGTACTGGACGACCAGCACGTGGCCGTCGGTCCGTGGAATCCGCACCTGGAACCCGACGAACTGCAGGTGGGCCTGCGCCACATGCTGCTGACGCGACTGTTTGACCAGCGCATGCAAACCATCCAGCGCCAGGGCCGGATTTCGTTCTACCTGCGTTCGTTGGGCGAGGAGGCCGTCTCGATCTCCCAAGCCATGGCACTGCGGCCGGATGACATGCTGTTTCCGGGCTATCGCAACCAGGGGCTGCATATCGCGCGCGGCCACAGCCTCGTCGATCTGATGTGTCAGTGCCTGTCCAACACCCGCGACATGTGCAAGGGCCGCCAGATGCCGATCATGTATCACTGGCAATCGGGAAATATCTTCTCCATTTCGGGCAACCTCGCGACGCAGTACCCGCAGGCCGTCGGCTGGGCAATGGCCTCGGCCTTGAAGGGCGAGGACCGCATCGCCGCGGCATGGACGGGCGAGGGCAGCACTGCCGAGGCGGACTTTCACTACGGCATGACCTTTGCGGCCGTGTATCGGGCGCCGGTGATTCTCAATATCGTCAACAACCAGTGGGCGATTTCCAGTTTTCAGGGCCTAGCCGGCGGTGAGCAGCGCAGCTTCGCGGCGCGCGGCCCCGGCTACGGCATCCCCGGGATCCGTGTCGACGGCAATGATTTCCTCGCGCTGCACGCGGTCACCACCTGGGCCGCCGAGCGCGCGCGCCGCGGTGGTGGACCGACGCTGATCGAGTCGGTCACGTATCGCGCCGCGGCGCACTCAACCAGTGACGATCCGGCGCGCTACCGGCCCAAGGATGACTGGCAGGCATGGCCGCTGGGTGATCCGATCGAGCGTCTCAAACAGCACCTGATCGCACTCGGGGAGTGGTCGGCGCAGCGCCATGAGCAGCTGGCCAGGGAGCTCGACGCGCACGTGGCCGAGTGCTGGAAGCAGGCGCAGAATGCCGGCACCATGACCGAGGGCCCGCGCCTTGACCCGCGCACGATGTTTGAAGATGTGTTCGCGACCATGCCACCACATCTACTGCGTCAGCGGCAGCAACTCGACCAGGAACTCGTCGCCGCCACCAAGGATGCGACCCCCACTTGAGTGCGCGGAAGTCACGATGCCGCAGATGAACATGATCCAGGCGATCAACTCCGCGTTGGACGTGATGCTGGAGCGGGATGCCAACGTCGTGCTGATGGGCCAGGATGTCGGCTATTTCGGTGGCGTGTTCCGCTGCACTGACGGCCTGCAGCGCAAGTACGGGGAGCCGCGGGTGCTGGACACCCCGATCGCGGAGGGCGGCATTGTCGGGGCGGCAATCGGCATGGGTGTGCATGGGCTCAAGCCGGTGGTCGAAATCCAGTTTGCCGACTATGCCTATCCGGCCTTTGATCAGATCGTCAGTGAGCTGGCACGGCTGCGGTACCGGACGGCGGGCGAATTTCATGCCGCCGTCACGGTGCGTATGCCCTGCGGCGGCGGCATTCGCGGCGGCCAGACTCACTCACAAAGTCCCGAAGGCATCTTTACGCATGTCTGCGGCATCAAGGTTGTGATGCCTTCAAACCCCTATGACGCGAAGGGGCTGCTGATCAGCGCGATCGAAGATGCGGACCCGGTGATCTTCTTCGAGCCCAAACGCATCTACAGCGGACCGTTTGACGGCGAGCACGAAAAAGCGGCGGTACCCTGGAGTGCCCACCCCAAGGGGGACGTGCCAGCGGGTCACTACAGCGTGCCATTGTCCCGTGCCGAAATCGTGCGCTCGGGCTCGCAGGTGACTGTTGTGGCCTACGGGACCATGGTGCACGTAGCCCAGGCAGCGGTGGCGCGCAGCGGCGTGGATGCCGAGATCATCGATCTGCGGACATTGGCGCCGCTGGATACCGATACGCTGTGCGCTTCTGTGAATCGCACCGGGCGCTGCGTCATCGTCCATGAAGCCACCCGCTTCAGTGGCTTTGGCGCCGAACTGTCCGCCACGGTCCAGGAAACGTGTTTCTGGAATCTGCTGGCGCCCATCGAGCGGGTGACCGGCTGGGACACGCCCTATCCGCACGCCTTTGAGTGGGAGTACTTCCCCGGGCCGGACCGCGTCGCGGCCGCGATCAGCCGCGTCATGGAGGCTCCATGAGTCGCTACGAGTTCAAGCTTCCGGACCTGGGAGAGGGCGCCGTCGATGCCGAGATCGTGGCCTGGAAAGTGGCCGCCGGGCAGCAGATCCGCGAGGACCAGCCGCTGGTGGAGATGCTGACCCAGAAGGCCACCGTCGAGGTTCCCGCGCCGGTGACCGGCCGGGTGCTGAGCACCACCGGTGCCGCCGGTGATCGCGTGGCCGTGGGCGCCGTGCTCGCCGTATTTGAAACCGGCGCCGATTCAGCCGCACAGCCCGAGGCGGTGTCAGCGCAGGCTCCGCCACCGGCCGCGGCGGCGCGCGCGTCGGCAGCGGCAGCACCGCAGCGCGTCGCCACATCGCCCGCCATTCGCCGGCGCGCGCGTGAGGCCGGTGTCGACCTGGCGAGCATTGCCGGCAGCGGTCCGCATGGCCGCATCGTGCTCAGTGACCTTGCCGCGCGCCTGCAGGCTGATGCGGCTGGCGACCCGCGCAGCCCCGAGGCTGCCCCTGATGTGCAGGAAATTCCCGTGACCGGACTGCGCCGGCTGATCGCCGAACAGGTCAGCCGCAGCGCGCAAACCATTCCGCACTTCTCCTATGTGGAGGAGGTGGACGTCACGGCGCTGGAGTCCTTGCGCGAGCAGCTCAATGCCGGCGGCGCGGCATTGAGCTACCTGCCGTTCATCGTCCTGGGTCTGGTGCGCGCGCTGGCACGCCATCCCCAATGCAATGCGCGCTTTGATGCAACGCGCCAGATGCTGCTGCAATACCGCGCCGTTCATGTGGGCATCGCGGTGCAGACACCGCAGGGCCTGAAGGTGCCAGTCATCCGCGATGCGCAGACCCGCTCGCTGCAGGGGATCGATGCTGAGATTCGACGCCTGAGCGCCGCCGCGCGCGATGGCAGTGCCCGACCCGGCGATCTGACCGGTTCCACCATCACGGTGACCAGCCTGGGGAAGCTTGGGGGCATCGCTTCCACCCCCATCATCAATCAGCCGGAGCTGGCCATTATCGGGATCAATCGTGCCGTGCAGCGGCCGGTGGTGCACGCCGGCGCCGTTACGGTCCGGCGCATGATGAACCTGTCATCGAGTTTCGATCACCGCTTCATCGACGGCTTCGATGCCGCGCGACTGATCCAGACCCTGCGCGAGTTGCTCGAACAGCCCGCGCTGCTGTTCATCTAGTCCGCGAAGCCCAATCCCCAACCGCCGTCGATCGTGATCTGCTGGCCGGTAATGTAGGCGGAAGCCGGCGAGGCCAAAAACAGCGCCAGGCCCTTCAGATCTTCGGGAAAGCCGACACGGTGCATTGGAATGAACTTGCCCACGGTGGCCTGGGTTTCCGGCTTCTTGGCGTGACCGCCACCGATATTGGTGACGATGAATCCCGGAGCAATCGCATTGACCGTGATCCCGAACGCCGCCAGCTCCAGTGCCACGCACTGGGTGAGATGAAAGGCGCCGGCCTTGGCCGCCATATAGGCCGAGCCAATGGCGGGTTCGACTTTGTTGGCGGCCAGCGAGGTGGTGACGATGATCCGGCCGCGGCGTCGCGGGCGCATGTGGCGGGCGGCCGCACGCAGCGTTGCGAATACGCCATTGAGATTCACATCGATGACGCGGTTCCAGCGTTCGTCGCTGTAGTTTTCCAGCGCGCCTTCGGGTACACGCTTGCGATCGCTGCCGACCCAGCCATCGACAAAGCCCGCACCGGAGTCGACACCGGCATTGGCGAACACCACATCCAGCCGGCCATAGAGTTTGGCCGCCGCATCGATGGCCGCATCCAGGGCCGCATGGTCCGTGACATTGACGGTGGCGCCACGCACATCAAGTCCGGCTGCGGTCAGGCGCGCGCTTTGCTCGCCCACCTGCGCCGCGTTGAGGTCCAGGATGGTGACGCGTGCGCCGTTTTCGGCCAACGCTTCGGCATATGCCAGGCCGAGCCCGCTGGCCCCGCCGGTCACGACCACGCCGTAACCGTCCACCGCAAACATTTCGGAAATCCGCATTGACGCGCCCTCACCGCAAAAACCCATCGCCTCAAGCCCGCATACTACAATGAAGCGTGCGACCCCGGTTCTGCAGTCTGTTTGCGCCACCGTGCCTGAGAGATCTGGCCGGCGCGATCGCGGGCGCCATGATCGTGGCGGCGGGCATCGGCGCCGCAGTGGCCGCGACCCCGGGGCCAGCCACGGAACTGTCGCCGGATATGCGCCCGGTGCTGGTGCTGCAGCCGCCGCAGGGTGAGCTGATGCTGGTTCAGGACAGCGAGGAGCGACGCACGCATCTGCCCTCGGCCTGGCGCACACCTGCGCCGGATCGCGGCTTCAGCCACGCACTGCTGATGCAACTGTCCCAGGTGTCGTCGAACTGGCCGTGGCGAACGCTGGCCATCAGCAGTTCGGGTCCGGAAAGTGACAGTCAGCTGCAGACCCTGCCTGGTCAGGATGCCATCGTCGCGGAGGTGCACGCCGAGCTGGTCGACCTCGGCGGCAAAGTGGAGTTCCGCGTGCGGATGGATCTGGTCACCGTGCGCGCCATCGCGACCCCACACGAGACTCGGGTGCGCACGCAGGTGGAGTACTTCGCGCCGGCGCTGGCGGCCGATCGGCGCCGGCCGCGCCGCGGCCAGGCGCTGTTTGCCGCGCACGGGCGGCTGGATGACCAGGTAAGCACCGCGGCGGCCGATCTGAGCCAATTTCTGGCGACGATTGTGGCGCGCGTCTCGGTTCCGGACAGTCTGCATCCGCACAATTCGACCTTGGGAGAACTGGGCCTGCATCCCAGGTGCGGCGTATGCCGCGCCTCCGATCCGGTGGTGTACCTGCAACCCGCACGGGTATGGGTGCGGGTGGGTAGACTGCCCGACAGCATCCTCGCATTGCCCCTGCAATCGGCCCGAGCGCTTCAGCCAAGGACTAGATAGTTTTGGATCCCCGGCAATTCCGTGAAGTCGTCGGACTGTTCGCGACCGGCGTGACGATCATCGTCGCCGAGGTCGCCGGACAGGTGCATGCGATGACCGCCAATTCCGTGACCTCCGTGTCACTGGATCCCTTGCTCATGCTGTTCTGTCCGTCGCGCAAGGCGCGCATGGCGCAGGACCTGCCGGGTCTGACCCGCTTTTCCATCAACATCCTGCGCCAGGACCAGCAGGCCCTGTCGACCTACTTTGCGGGGGGCTGGAAGGACTCCGCGCCGCCGCCGCCGTTCCGATTCGTGGACAGCTCAGCCGGTCCGCGCCTGGAAGGCGCGCTGGCTTCGATCGGCTGCCGCACACACAGCATTACCGAAGCCGGCGATCACTTCCTGGTGCTGGGTGAGGTGATCTACCTGCACCGGGGCATCACGCCGCATCAGCCGTTGCTGTTCGTGGGCGGCAAGTATCGCCGCGTGGATTTCAGCGAAGGTGTTGCGGCCCCGGACCTGGCGGATGTCGAGGATGAGCCGCCGCACATCTTCTATCACCATTGATGGACGCGGCGGGCTAAGTCCAACCGTGCTCGCGCATCCATCGCAGGCCTGCCGTGGTTGTCGCGAGCGGGTGATACTCGGCACCGACCCAGCCGTCATAGCCGCTGCCGCGAATCGTGGCGAATATGTTGGTGAAATCCAGACTCCCCGTCCCGGGTTCGTGACGGTGGGGATTATCCGCGAATTGCACATGACGAATGCGCGGCAGCTGTCGCGTGAACGCCTGCGCCGGATCCAGGCCCAGCATCGCCGCGTGATAGACGTCGAACTGCAGGCCCGCGCGCGAGTCGCTGGCATCCAGGATGGCGGCGGCTGATTCGAAATCCGCTACACAGTACTCGGGCGCATTGACCGGGTTGATCACTTCGAGCAGCGGGCGCGCATTCGCCTCACCCAGCAGCTCCGCGGCGAGGGCGAGATTGTCCGTCAGTCGCCGCAGCGCGCCCGGCCGATCCGCCGGCGCGGTGCGCCCCGCGAGCACATTGACCATGCGCGTGCCGAGGCTGTGCGCATACTCCGCTGCCCGTGCCAGCTGCGCGCGAAACATTGCCGTGGGCCGCGGCAGGCAGGCCGTGCCGAAAGTGCCGGGATCCTCGCCCAGCGGTGCGTTGATCAGAATCACCTGGACGTCGGCCGCGCGTGCCGCACTTGTCAGCGTGGCCGCCGGATGCTCGTAGGGATTTTGGATTTCCACTGTAAGAAAACCGGCAGCACGCGCGGCAGCGAAGCGCTCGAGCAAGGGCAATTCGCGGAACAACATACTGATGTTGGCCGAAAGTCCTACCATGATCATCACCTTGTTGGCGTTGTGGCCGACTGCCCGCAATGTAAACAATCGTATCGCCGGCACGTTAATATGCTTGACGATAACGACGAGGTTCACCATGCGCTACGCAAAATTTCTTGCCCTGATGCCGCTGCTCCTGCTGGGCGCGGTGTCAGCGCTGTCGCAGGCCGCTGTCGACATCAATGTCTCCGTGAACGTGGCGCCGCCGCCGATTCCGGTCTATGACCAGCCGCCGCTACCCGGTGATGGCTACTTGTGGACGCCGGGCTACTGGGCCTGGGACGGCATGGATTATTACTGGGTGCCCGGGACCTGGGTCGAGCCGCCCGTCAGCGGGCTGCTGTGGACACCCGGCTACTGGGGCTGGAATGATCAAGGATCGTACGTGTGGAACGCCGGTTACTGGGGCCCCGAGGTGGGCTTTTATGGCGGCATCGATTACGGCTACGGCTATGGCGGTTCCGGCTACCTGGGCGGGTACTGGCATGGCGGCGCATTTTTCTACAACCGCTCAGTGGCGAATTTCGGACAGGTGCACATAGTCAATGTCTACAGCGCGCCGGCGCCTCACTGGGGCAGTTCGCACGTGAGCTTCAATGGCGGCCAAGGTGGCCTACGCGCGCAGCCCACGGCACACGATCGTGTCGCCATGAGTCAGCATCATGTCGAGCTGACCACCCAGCAGCGCGATCACCGCGACCATGCGCAGGGCATGCGTGAGCTGCATGCCTCCCAGAACGGCGGTCGGCCGCAGATCCTGACGACGCAACGTGCGGCAGACTTTGCCCATCCCGGTCCGGGGCTCCACAATCATCAGACGCCGCGCGTCACCGGCGCGGCGCCGCAGTTGCGCAGTGGTGAGGGAGCAGTCGCCCCCGCCCGGCCCAACGATGCTGCCGGACAGCATTTCCAGCCTCGCGAGCAGGCCCAGCCGCGCGAGCAGGCCCAGCCTCACCCGCAGGCCCGGGCCCCGGAGGCGTCGCATGAGCCGCCGCCGGCCCGGGAACAGGCTCCCCGTCCCCAGCCCCAGGCTGCGCAGCACGAGCAGGGCCCGCGCCCCCAAGCCAAGCCTGAGGGCAAACCGGAGGGCAAACCGGAGGCTTCACACGATAAGGAGCGCCGTGAGCCCGGGGACAATCGCGATCGCTAGTCCGGTTCGGCTTCGGGTCTGAGGCGCTTGGTCCGGGCTGCGTCCGCCAAGCCCGCTCGCTCCGGCCGTGTCAGGAAGCGCCGGACTCGGGCGCCGCGGCCGCGGCTGCGTCTGTGGCTGTGGCCGAGCGCGCAGCTGCGCAAGCGAACCTGGCGGGCCGTGCGCCGCGCACCCGGACTGTTGCAAGCGGTGCTGGCGCTGATGGTGCTGGCCACTCTCGCGCTGGCCGTCAATGGGGTCTACCAGGTGCTGCGCAAACCGACGGAGCTGTTCTTCCCGGTCAGCGGCGCACTCAACAAATTTCCGCAGGAGACCTGGAGCCGCTACGCGCCGATCTTCAGGAAGCATGCGACGGCGGTGACCACCGCGCCCTTTCTGGCTGCCCTGGCGCAGGTGGAGGCCGCGGGAAATCCCATCGCGCGCACTTACTGGCGCTGGTCGTGGCGAGCGCATTTCTTCGAGCTGTATCGCCCGGCCTCCAGCGCTGTGGGCATGTACCAGATCACCGACGGCACTTTCGCCGAAGCGCGGCACCTGTGCATCCACGATCATCAGGTGGTGCGGGAAGGGGCGTGGAATGACTGGCATGGCTGCTGGATGAACGATCTGTATTCGCGGGTGATCCCCAGCCATGCGGTGGAACTGGTGTCGGCGTACCTGACGGCCAATACCGATGAGCTGCTGGCCCGCTATCACCGCAACAATGTGTCGTTGCAGCAACGCCAGCAGCTTGCCACGGTGATCCATCTCTGCGGCGCGGGTGCTGCGGCCGCCTTTGTCCGGCAGGGCCTGCATGCCGTGCCCGGTCAGCATTGCGGCGACCAGGACGTTGCGGCGTACCTGGGCCGGGTCCAGGCCATGACCCGGCTGTTCAACCGCCTGCAGGCACAGGATTCCGCATCATAGGGCCTTTGTCGTGTCAACAGGCTGCGGTGGCGGCGGCCGTGATAATCTGCGCCGCTGACGATGACACCGGAAAGGCCTGGAATGGCCAAGGGACCCATCCATGAACAATACCGACCCGCGTCAAACCATTCTCAGATCGCCCATGGGCACGCTGCAGATCATCGTGGTGTTCATCGCGGTGGGCCTGAACGCCCTGGACGGGTTTGATGTGATGTCCATCAGCTTCGCCTCAAACGGGATTGTCAGAGAATGGCACATCACCAAGGCGGTGCTGGGCGCCGTGCTGTCGATGGAGCTGATCGGCATGGCGGTGGGTTCCGTCGTCCTGGGCGGCGTCGCCGATCGCATCGGTCGCCGCCCGACCGTGCTCGGCTGCCTGGTGCTCATGACGCTCGGCATGCTGATGGCAACCCACGCGTCGGGGGTTTACGACCTGTCGGTGTGGCGGGTGCTGACCGGATTGGGAATTGGCGGCGTACTGGCTGCCGTGAACGCGATCACGGCTGAGTTTGCCAACGCCCGGCGGCGCGATGCCTGCGTGTCATTCATGTCCATCGGCTACCCGCTCGGGGCCGTCTTCGGCGGGGTCATCGTGGCGCAGCTGCTGAAGACCTACGACTGGCGTTCGGTGTTCTATTTTGGCGCGGCGTTTACTGCCACGCTGATCCCGCTGGTTTGGTTCCTGGTTCCGGAATCCGTGCACTGGCTGACACGCAAACAGCCCACTGGCGCACTGACCCGGATCAATCACGCCATGAAGCGCATGGGCTACGCGGCCATCGACAGCCTGCCGCCGCAGGTGGTCAATGTGGCGAAGGGCTCCATTGCCGATATCTTTGCGCCGGCGCTGGTGGGTACGACGGTCATTCTGACGCTGGCGTACTTCTTCCATGTCACCACGTTCTATTTCATCCTCAAATGGGTGCCCAACATCATCCATACCATGGGTTTCCCGGACTCCTCCGCGGCGGGCGTCCTGACCTGGGCGAATGTCGGCGGCGCGGCGGGTGGCGCCTTGTTTGGTGTGCTCACCCAGAAGCTGCCGCTGAAGCCACTGACCATCGTGACCATGGTCCTGGCCACGGTCGGCGTCATCATTTTCGGTCATACCCCGGCAAACCTGAATCGGCTGTCGCTGCTGTGCGCGGGCGCCGGGTTTTTTGGCAACGCGGGCATCGTCGGCATGTATGCGATTTTTGCGCGCGCATTTCCGACTCATGTGCGCGCGTTCGGCACGGGTTGGGCCATTGGTGTCGGTCGCGGCGGCGCGGCGCTGGCACCTTGGGTGGCGGGCCTGCTGTTCCAAGCCGGCCATCCCGTGCCCACCGTGGCCGCCGTGATGGCAATGGGATCGTTGGTGGCCGCCTGCGCGCTGCTGTTCCTGAAAATGCGTCCGGATGAGACCAGTCCGCAGGTCCAAGCGGTCGCGGATGCCGGTGCCGTCGCCGGTCTGCCCAGCGCTTCGGCCATCTGAAGCCACGCGCCGGCCACCGGCGCGAGTCAAGACGGAATGCTGTACCTGGCGTTGCTGCCGGTCCTGATCTGGCTGTATCTGCTGCTTGCCCGTGGCGACTTCTGGCGCGTCGGGCGCCTGTTGTCGACCGACACCGCCACGGCAGGCGCGAGCGCCCGGGTCGTCGCCGTCATTCCGGCACGCAATGAGGCCGGCGTGGTCGGCCTTGCCGTGCAATCGTTGCTCGGGCAGCGCTTTGCCGGCGATCTGCACATCGTCGTCATCGATGACGCCAGCAGCGATGGCACCGCTGAAGTGGTGCGCGAGACTGCCCAGCGGGCGGGCGCGGCCACCCGTGTCACCCTCATCCGCGGTTCCGGACCGGAGCCGGGCTGGAGCGGCAAGGTCTGTGCGATGGCGCGCGGGGTGGGCGTCGCGGCAGCCCTGCAGCCGGACTACCTGCTGTTCACCGACGCGGATATCCACCACGAGCCGGACCATGTCGCGCGGCTGGTGGCCAATGCCAGGCGGCTGGACGTCGATCTGTTGTCGTCGATGGTGCTGCTCACCGTCAGCAATAGTGCCGAGCGCTGGTTGATTCCGGCGTTCGTGTTCTTCTTCCTGAAGCTTTATCCACCGGCCTGGATTGCCCGGGAGGGTGCGGCCACCGCCGGCGCCGCGGGTGGCTGCATGCTGGTACGCCCGCAGGCGCTGGCCCGCAGCGGTGGGCTGGCCGCCATCCGCTCACACATCATCGATGACTGCGCCCTGGCGCGTTCCATCAAGCGCGCCGGAGGTCGGGTCTGCCTTGGGCTCACGCGTGAGGCGCGCAGCCTGCGTCCCTACGGATCGTGGCAGGAGATTGGCCGCATGATCGCGCGCACCGCCTTCAATCAGCTGCGGCATTCCTGGCTGCTGTTGTTCGGCACGCTGTTGGGTCTGGTGGTGACCTACCTCATGCCGCCGCTGTTGCTGTTCAGCGGCAGCCGCGCAGGCGTGGCCTGCGGCGCGGGCGCATGGGCGATCATGAGCCTGTGCTATGCGCCCATGGTGCGTTTCTACCGCCTGAATCTACTGTGGACGCTCACCCTGCCGGCGGCGGCGGCGTTTTATGCCGCCGCGACCGTGTACTCGGCCTGGCAGTTCCAGCTCGGCCGCGGCGGCCAATGGAAGGGCCGGGCGCAGGACTCGCCGGGACCATGAGGGCCGGGTCGGTGAGCGCTAGTGATGATGCCCGTGTTCGCCGTGCACATGACCATGCTCCAGCTCCTCGGCCGTCGCTTCCCGGACGCCCGTGATATCGATGTCGAAGTTGAGGTTCTTGCCGGCCAGGGGATGATTGGCATCGATCGTGACCGTATCGCCCAGGACGTGGGTGACGGTGACCTCGCGCGGGCCTTCCTGGGTCTGCGCATGCAGTTTCATGCCCACGTAGATCTTCGGAATTCCCTTCAGCTGCCGGCGCGGCACGCGCTGCACCATCGCGGCGTCACGCTCGCCATAGCCATCGGCCGGCGTGACCTTCACGTTCAGCTTGTCGCCGGCGGCCTTGCCCGTCAGCTCGCGCTCCAGGCCGGCAACCAGGTTGCCGTGACCATGCAGGTAGGCCAGCGGCTCGCCGCCATCGGAACTGTCAATGACCTCTCCGGTATCGTCCTTGAGGGTGTAGTGCAGCGTAACAACTGAATCTTTTTGAATGCTCATGAGTAATGAAATCCGTGGAGAGGGGCGAGTGTAGCGAAATACGCTAATTCGCGGGAGTCTCGACAGTTAGTAGCCGAATGCGGCTAGGCAGCGCCGCCGTACCCTGCAAAAATGGGAACTAATACAGCCCACCCGCATCGCATCGAGATTCATGCACGCCAACCCCCTGCTGCAAGCCAGCACTCTGCCGTACCAGCTGCCACCTTTTGACCGCGTTGACGACCAGCATTACCGGGAAGCATTCATCCAGGGAATGGCTGCGCAGCTGCGCGAGGTGGCGGCGATCATCGCAGCGGATGCCGCGCCCAGCTTTGACAATACCATCGTGGCCCTGGAGCGATCGGGGCAGCAGCTGGATCGGGCGATGGCGGTGTTCTTCAACCTCATCGCTTCGAATACCAACACGGTGATGCAGCAGCTCGAGTCCGAGCTGGCGCCGCTGCTGGCGGCGCATGAGGATGCGATTGCACTGGATTCAAAGCTGTTCGCGCGAGTGAACGCGCTGCATGAGCGCTGTGTGCATTTGGGCCTGGAGCCCGAAGCGGTGCAGCTGGTGGAACGCTACCACGCGCAGTTCGTACGCGCCGGGGCGCGCCTGAGCGATGCGGATAAATCACATCTGAAGGCCATCAATTCGCTGATCTCCTGCCTGACGACGCAGTTCAAGCAAAACGTGTTCAAGGCAACCAGCGATGGCGCGGTGCTGGTCGACAGCGCCGGCGACCTGGATGGCCTGGCCGCCGAGCAGATCGGCGCGGCCGCCGCGGCGGCGGCCGCCCGGGGTCTTGCGGGCAAATGGCTGATCACTTTGCACAACACCACCACGCAGCCGCTGCTGGCGCAACTGTCAAATCGCGCGCTGCGTGAGCGCCTGTTCAAGGCCTCGACCGCGCGCGGGCGCGGGGGTGCGGCGGACAACACCCGGATCGTGCAGCAGCTGGTGGCGCTGCGGGCCCAGCGCGCCGCGCTGTTGGGTTTCAGCAATCATGCGACCTACCAGCTGGCCGACGAATCGGCGGGCAGCCCGGCGGCGGTCAGCCGCATTCTCACCGAGCTGTTGCCGGCGGCGCTGGCGCGGGCGCGGGAGGATGCCCAGGATCTGCAGCAACTGGTCGAGGCGCACGCCCGCGAGGCAGGCTTCGAGCCATTTGCGCTGGCACCTTGGGATTGGCCGTTTTACGCCGAGCGTCTGCGCCGCGCGCGCTTCGACTTCGATCGCGCCGAAGTTGCACCCTATTTCGAACTGAACCGCGTTCTGCAGGATGGCGTGTTCTATTCCGCGCACGAACTGTATGGACTCACGTTCAAGGAACGCCCGGAGCTGCCGGTGTATCACCCGGATGTGCGCATTTTCGAAGTGTTTGATGTCGACGGGACACCCCTGGCGCTGTTTCTGGCCGATTACTTCGCGCGCGATACCAAGCAGGGCGGCGCGTGGATGAATAATTTCGTGCGTCAGGCGCGACTGCTGGGACTGAAACCGGTGGTGGCGAATAATCTGAACGTGTCAAAGCCACAGGATGGTGAGCCGGCGCTGCTGACCTTCGAGGAAGTCACGACGCTGTTCCACGAGTTCGGCCATGCCCTGCACGGCATGCTGTCGAATGTGCACTACCCCTTGTTGCAGGGGACCAATGTGCCGCGCGATTTCGTCGAGTTCCCGTCGCAGTTCAATGAGATGTGGGCGCGCGACCCGAAGGTGCTCGCGAACTTCGCGCGCCACTATCGCACCGGCGAGCCCATGCCCGAGGCGTTGTTGGCCAAGGTGCTCGCGGCGCAGACCTTTGATCAAGGCTATGCGACCACCGAGTACCTGGCCGCCGCACTCATCGATCAGGCCTGGCATGAACTCGGGTCGGAGGAGGCGGAACAGGCCGCCGATCCGGCGCATTTTGAAGCCGGCGTGCTCGCGCGTCATGGCATTGACCCGACATTGGTGCCTCCCCGCTACCACACGTCCTATTTCGCTCATGTGTTTTCCGGCGGCTATTCCGCCGGGTACTACGCCTATATCTGGAGCGAGGTTCTGGCGCGTGATGCCGGCGAATGGTTTGTCGCCAACGGCGGGCTGCGCCGCGCCAATGGTGAGAACCTGCGCAGCAAAGTCCTCTCGCGCGGTCGCAGCCTTGACCCGCAGGCGATGTTCATCGACTTCTATGGCCGAGCGCCGGACGTGGCGCCACTGGTGGCCTACCGGGGTTTGTGAGCGGGGTACAAAATATCCTGATCCTGCCCATCGCCGCGGCCACCTGTGTGGCCACCCTGATCGGCGGCTGGGTCGGAATCTCGCTGCGCGACCGACTGCACCTGGTCCTAGCCTTCAGCGCCGGCGCCGTGATTGGCGTGGCCTTCTTTGATCTGCTGCCGGAGGCCGTGGAACTGGCGGCCAGCGCTGCGCATCCGACAATTGCTGCGCGCACCGTCGTGGCCCTGGCGGGACTTGGCTTCCTGCTGTACCTGCTACTGGATCGCTCCCTGCCCGGGCATGCCAGCAAGTCGCTGGGTCGACCCGATGCGCGCCGCGCCTGGGCGGCGGCCGGCAGCTTCGCCATTCATAGCTTCCTGGACGGATTTGCCATCGGCATCGCATTCCAGGCCGGCCGGGCGGTCGGGATCGCCGTTGCCGTGGCGGTGCTGGCGCATGATTTTTCGGATGGCCTGAATACCGTGAGCGTGGTGTTGCGCAATGGCGGGGATCGGCGGGGCGCCTTCAAGTGGCTGGTGGTTGATGCGGTGGCGCCGCTGGTCGGGGCCGTGACCAGCATGGCACTGACGATACCCAGCCAGGGTCTTGCCATGATCCTGGCACTGTTCTCGGGGTTTTTCCTGTATGTCGGCGGCAGCGATCTGCTGCCCGAAAGTCATCACGCACATCCGCGTGTGTTGACGACCGTGATGACGATCGCCGGTGCGGTGCTGCTGTATGTCGTGGCCCAGGTGGCGGGCTGACAGGCGAGCGGCCCGGGCAGGCTGTGCCTGGCCCGGGCCGTTGCGCTTCAGGCTTAGGGCTTGACGAATTTCAACGCGAACTCATCGGTATGAAAGCGGATCGAGGCGTCGCGCACCGCCGCCGTGTGCGGATCATCGGGGTTGTGCGCCGCATCGCTGCTGCCCGCCAGCTTGAAGCCGGCCGCCTCCACTTCCGTCTTGACCGCTTCCGGATCGATCCGGTGCATGGTGCTGGTCTGGCTGATACCGGTGCCTGCTGCCGCCACATGGTCGATGATCAGGAACACGCCACCGGACTTCAACACCGAAAACACATGCTTGTTGAAAGCCGCGATGTCCGCGGTGGGCCCATTGTGCAGGTCGTGGTAGTTGTCCGAGGTCCACACCAGATCGACGCCCGTCGGCACGGTCGGCGGGTCCGAGTTGATCGCCGCTATGGTCGATACGGTGATGTTCGGGTAGTGCGGATCCTTGGCCAGCGTATCCAGCGGGTTTGCCATGGCCATGGCCATCGCCGGTGCGCTGCCGCCGGCCGGAGCCGGCCGCGGCGGAAACCCCAGCGCGTAGATGTGGCCCTTGGGGCCCACGGTCACGCTGAGCAACCGGGTGAAGTAGCCACCCCCGGGCAGCAATTCGATGATCTGCTCACCGGGCTTGATGCCGGCGAAGGCCAGCATTTCGGCCGGCTTGCGCGCGGCGTCCCGATCGGTATCCGCCTGCGGACGGGAAGTGTCGGCGACCGCCGCGGCGATCGGCTTTGAAATCTTGTCGGCCGCCAGCAGCCCCGAGCCGAACAACGGTGCAGCCACCAGCGCTGCCGCCACGAACATTGATACACGCATAACAACCATCCCCCTGTGAAGCCAAGCAAGGCCGCCATCATAGGCCGGGCGCCCGTGCCATACCATCACAGGCACACTGCGGTGAAGCGTCAGGTGCGTTTGATGCGGCGCGCTTTCTGGGCGCCGCCGCGCCGTTGATCCTGGGCCAGGTGTGCCTGCAGCACGGCATTGAGCAGGGGGCCGAAGCGGGCGGAGATCTCCTGGCAACGCGAGGTATTGTGCAGCTCCACCCCTTTGCGCTCGCTGCGGATCAGCCCCGCCTCGCGTAAGGCCTTGAAGTGCTGGGAAAGCGTGGACTTGGGAATAGGCCGATCGCTGATTCCCAGGAACGCCGAACAGGTCTGTGCACCATCAGCGCGCAGGATTTTCGCCAGGATATGCGCCCGCACCGGATCGCTGAGCGCATGCAATATGCCCTCAACACTGATGTCGTCCAATGACGGGTGATACAGCGGCCGCATGTCAGTTACAACCTCAGGGCTGGCCTGGCGAGTCCGTTGACGCCGGGTGTGCCGACGAGTATAACCTTTGTTCCATAGTTCACAAAACGTGAACTTACGTACAAAGCCACGAGGCTTAAGAGCGGAGCAGGACCATGAGCAAACTTGACGGACGGGTCGCCATCGTAACGGGCGCATCCAAGGGCATCGGCGCGGAAATTGCGCGGCAGCTGGCGGCAGCCGGAGCTGCGGTGGTGGTGAACTATGCCGGCTCGCGCGCGGGCGCCGAGAGCGTGGTGGGTGAGATCACGGCCGCGGGTGGCAGGGCGCTCGCCGTGCAGGCCGATGTCGCGAAGACTGAAGACGTGCAGCGACTGGTTGCCCAGACCATCAAGGCATTCGGTGCGCCGGACATTCTGGTGAACAACGCCGGTGTCTACCAATTCGCGCCGCTGGAAGAGGTCAGCGCGGAACTTTTCCATCGCCAGTTCAACACCAATGTACTGGGGCTGCTGCAGGTGACGCAGGAAACCGCCAAGCACATCGGTCCGAAGGGCGGCAGCATCATCAACATCTCCTCGGTGGTCTCGCAGCTGAACCTTCCGGGTTCGAGCGTTTACGCTGCCACCAAGGCGGCGGTGGATACCATCACCCGGGTTCTCGCCAAGGAGCTGGGCGGGCGCAACATCCGCGTCAACGCCATCAATCCGGGTGTCATCGCGACCGAGGGCACCCGCGCGCAGGGAATCATTGGCAGCGACTTCGAAAAGCAGGTGCTCTCCCAGACCCCGCTGGGGCGTGTCGGTCAGCCGGATGATGTCGCCAAGGTGGCGGTATTCCTGGCCTCGCAGGACTCGGGCTGGATCTCTGGGGAGACCATCCTGACCTCAGGGGGCCTGCGGTAAGTTCCGGACGCGATCGCTAGCGGCAGCCCGCGAGAATCTCGGCGCGGGCTGCGCACAGGGCCGGATGCGTGGCGTTGATGAGCGCGGTCACGATGCAGCGCCGGATGGCGCGATCGCCGCCGGCGGCAGCCTTTCGATACCAGATGGCCGCCGCCGCGGCCTGGCCGTGTTGGGCCAGCACCGCGGCATAGTTGAACTGGCCCCGAAAATATCCGCTCTCGGCCGAGCGTTGGTACCACAGCGCTGCCGCGTGCAGCTGCGGATCGCAGCCCCAGCCTTGTTCCAGGCAGCGGCCCAGCAGATTCATCGCCCGACCATGACCTTGGGCCGCTGCACGGCGATACCAGTGCAGGGCAAGCCTGCGGTCACAGGCCACGCCGCGACCATCGAACAACATGTTGCCGAAGTTGTACTCGCCCCAGTCGTAACCACGCTGCGCCGACAGTTCATACTGTGCGGCGGCACGCACCGGATCCGCCGTGGTGCCCCAGCCGTTCTCGAGGCAGCGGCCGACCATGTTCATGGCCTCGGCATCCCCCTGCGCGGCCGCGCGCTCAAACCAGCCGCGGGCGGCGTCGGCATCCAGTGGTACGCCCGTGCCGGTCAGCAGCATTCGCCCCAAGCGCAACTGCGCGGCCGCCAGTCCGCACTCCGCTGCGCTACGGATCCACTGCGCCGCCTGCTGTGGATCGCCGCTCAGCAGTTGCTGCAACTCGCGATAGCTCAGGCGCTGCAGATGCGCCAGGCGCGCCTGGCGCGATTCGGCGGCGTAGGCCTGCGTGAATTGCGCGCGCGTCATCGCCATGGCCCGTTACAGTTCGCCCCAGCGCCGGATCAGGTTGTGATAGCAGCCCGTCAGGCGCAGCAGGCTGCGGGCATCGGCGCCATGGGCGGTGAGGTCGCGAATGGACAGGTCCAGCTCGTAGAGCAGGGCGCGCGCACTGCCGTCGCGCACCATGCTCTGGATCCAGAAAAAAGCCGCATCGCGCGCACCGCGGGTGACGGGTTGCACACGATGCACACTGCTTGACGGGTAGACCACCATATCGCCGGCGGCGAGTTTGACCGAATGCGTCCCGTACAGGTCATCGATGACGAGTTCACCGCCGTCATACTCTTCGGGCGCGGCCAGGAACAAGGTCGCCGCGACGTCCGTGCGCAACCGGTGCGCGGTTCCGGGGATCTGCCGCACGGCGTTGTCGATGTGCTCACCAAACCCCATCCCGGGTGTGTAGCGGTTGAACAGGGGCGGATAGACATGGTGGGGGAGGGTCGCGCTGACGAAGGTGGCGTTGCGTTCCAACGCCTTGACGATAAGGCTGCTTGCCTCCCGTGCCGCCGGATCCGCCTGTGGCACCTGCAGATTTGCCTTCACCTGCGCCGACTGGTAGCCGGCCGTCAGCCGGCCGTCGGTCCAGGCAGCGCTGCTGAGGTGCCCCCGCACCGTTTGCAGTTCCTGCGCCGTGAGCACGGCCATGACGTGCAGCAGCATGGGCCTTTAGAGGGTCACATTGATGGACAGCGTCGCGCTGCGACCTGCACCGGGAATGACATGGTTTTCCGACAAACTCGTGTAATAAGGTGCGCTGAAATAGTACCGGTTGAACAGGTTCAGGCCATTCAACTGCAGTGACGCATTCTTGGTGAATTGGTACGAGGCCATGGCATTCCAGACCACATAGCCGGGCAGGCGTGCGGTTTCGCCGCTGTCGGCGAAGCGTGGGCCCACCCAGTTGCCGCCCCCGCCGATCTCGATGCCGTGGGGCAGGTAGTACTCGGTCCACAGGTTCAGCGTGTTGTGCGCGACATTGGCCAGCTGCTTGCCGACATAGGCGGCATTGCCCGAGGAGAGCGTCTTGCCATCCAGCGCACTGTAGCCGGCAAACAGCTCCCAGTTCCGGGTCAGGTGCCCGCTCGCCTGCAGCTGCAGGCCGTCGACGCGTTGATTGCCGTTCAGGATGGTGAGGGTGGGATTGTCCGGATCGTTGGTCTGGGCATTGTCGACCTGCGTGCGGAACAGCGCCGCGGTCAGCAGCAGGCCGCCACCCAGCAGCGATTCCTTGGCCCCCGTTTCGTAGCTCTTGGCCTTGACCGGGCCGAGGTTGGCCGTCTTGGTGGTGAGCGTGAGCGCCTCGGCCGAAGGATCAAAGGAGGTGCCGTAGGCGAGGTAGTAGGTCTGTTGCGCCGTGGGTTTGTACTCCAATGCCGCGCGCGGACTGCCGACATTGTCGACATGATTGAGGTCAAGCACCGCGCCGCTGGCCACCGTGAGCTGATCGTAATCGGCCGAGAAGCGGTCGTAGCGTGCGCTGGCCAGCAGGTCGAAGTAGGCGTTGAAGCCGATGGTGTCGGAGATGTAGACGGACTGCGAGCGCGCGCTCGTGTCCTGCCTGGAACTTACGGGCAGGTTCGTCGGCAAGGACTCCGCAGGATTGGGATCGAGCAGGGGTGTTTCCGGGATCCACTGGTTGTTGGCGTCGAAGGGATTGCTGTAGCGCTCCAGAGCCGAGGTCTGGCGCGCCACCTCCAGGCCGGTGATCAGCGAGTGCGTGATCGCACCGGTGGTGAAATGCGCACTCAGGTCGATCTGCTCGGTCAGATTGCTTTGAATCCCTGAGCTTCCCGGCCGGTCACGCCCGACCATGATGCTCGCCAGAGGCGTGGCCGCAGTGGGCACGGTGCTGCCGAAATTCGGCATGGCGCTTTGGTAATCGAACTCGTAATGCGCATAGCGCAGGGTGTCGGAGATCGACAGATTCGCGCTGAAATCGTGCTTGTAGTGCACGGTGGCAATGTCATCGGTGGTGGTGTTGGTGTCGCTGACCAGGCCGAAATCGCTGTCGCGCGCGACCGGTGCCGGCGCCCCGGCGATGAAGGGAATGCCGTTGTCCGGAACATTGTTTTCATGCTGGTGAAGATAGGTGAAGGTCAGCGAGTCCTGCGCGCCGATGCCGAAGCCGAGAGCCGGGGCGATGCCCCAGCGGCGATTCTTGGCGAAGTCGCTGCCCGGCATTGCGGAGGATTCGCCCATCACGTTGACACGGAAGGCGGCCGCGGCGGCGAACGGGAAGTTGAAGTCGCCGCTGGTCCGGAACAGGTCATTGGTGCCGACCATGGAGTTCAGGTTTGCCAGCGGGGTGAGTAGCGGCGCCTTGGTGACCTGGTTGATCGCCCCACCGGTCGAGCCGCGGCCGAACAGCACCGCGGAGGGCCCTTGCAGAACTTCCACGGAATCGGCATCAAAGATGTCACGGGTGTAGACGGCGGCGTCGCGTATGCCATCGATGAAGAAGTCATTGAAGGCGGAGAAACCGCGGATATTGACGGTGTCACCGCGCGCGGCGCCTTCACCGGCATTGAGGGTGATGCCGGGAACATTCCTGAGTGCATCTTCGAGGCGGGTAGCAGCCTGGCCCGTGATCAGCTCGCTGTTGATCACGGTCACGCTTTGCGGCGTGTTCAGTTCGGTCTCACCCATTTTGTCACGCAGCAGTGAGCGCACGCCGGTGACGCGGATCTCCTCGATGTTCTCATCACCATCATTGTCGGTCGCAGGCGTGGGAGAGGCTGCCGTATCCCCATGAGCGGTGCTGCCCAGAACGGTCGAGGCGCACAGGCCAGCGGCACCCAGGTAGTCAGCGATCGTGCGCATTCGTTGGACACCTTCACTTGTCAGACACAGGCCGGCGCGCCGGGTTGATGCACTAAGGAAAGCGAATGATAATGATTCGTATCTGGGAGTCAATCAAAACCGCGCAATTCGGGCAAACTGCGGCACATGAAGATCTATTCCTGGAACGTCAATGGCATCCGTGCCGTACTCAAGAAGGGCACTTTTCAGAAGTTTCTGGCCGAACATGAGCCGGACATCCTGTGCCTGCAGGAGACCAAGGCGGAACGCGCGCAGGTGGAGATCCAGGTGCCCGGCTATCACGAGTTCTGGAATTCGGCGATCAAGAAAGGCTATTCGGGGACTGCCATTTTCTCGCGCCACGAACCCGTATCGGTGGCCAACGGCTTTCCGCACGCGCTGGCCAGCCGCTACCGGTTCGCGGACGAATTGGAACGCGACAGTGCCGACGAAGGGCGGGTGATTGCGGCCGAATATCCGCAATTCTATGTGGTGACGGTGTACACACCGAATGCCAAGGATGATCTGAGCCGCATTCCGCTGCGTCACAAGGGCTGGGATCCGGCCTTCCTGGCGTACTGTCTGGAACTGCAGCAGCGCAAGCCGGTCATTTTCTGTGGCGATCTGAACGTCGCCCACACTGAACTTGATCTGGCCAATCCGAAACCGAACAAGGGCAAGAAGGGCTTCACCGACGAGGAGCGCGAGGGCTTCCAGAATTTCGTGGACGCCGGTTTTGTCGATACCTTCCGCAAGTTCCGCCAGGGCAATGGCTACTACACGTGGTGGAGCCATTTCGCGAATTCGCGGGCGCGCAACATCGGATGGAGAATCGACTACGTGCTGGTCTCGCAGTCACTCAGCGATGGGGTGAAGAAGGCGGAAATTCACCCCGACGTCATGGGCAGTGATCACTGTCCCGTCAGCATTCAGCTGAAGCTCCCGGCCTGAGCGCAGGCCGGGAGCGCGAAGGTCCTTCAGCCGACCGGCTTGCCGGCCGCCATGTCCTGCACGATCTGCAGTGACTTCTCAACGTTTCCGGCCGGAGTCATGCCATTCACGGTCGCCACTTCGGCGGCGATCTTGCCATCCTTGGCGACGATGAACGTGGTGCGCTCGGCAAACTGGTGATCGATCTCCACGCCGCGGGTATCCTTCATCTTCATTCCCGGCGGGCCGCCTTTGACCGTCAGATCAAAGCTTTTCGCGATGCTGCCATCGGCATCCGAGGCCACCGGCAGCTTGCCGGCGCAATACTGCGGATCCGACGAGAACGCGTTCAGGGTTTCGATCTTGTCGAGCGACACGCCGATGACGGTCGCGCCGGCACTCTTGAATTTATCCATATCCTCCGCAAACGTGTGCGCCTGGATATTGCAGCCGCCCGTGAAGGCTCCCGGATAGAAGTACACCACGACCGGACCTTTCTTCAGGGCCTTGCTGAGGTCATAGGTGAATTCCTTTCCCGCCAAGGAGGCCTGGGCCTTGAAAGTGGGAGCCGTGGTGCCCACGGCGACCGCAGCGAATGCCTGGGCACTTACGGCGCAGGACAGCAGACCAGCCAGCAACAAGCGATTCATGATGTCTTCCCTCAGGTGGATCAAACGGATGTGGATGATGCGCCATCCGGCGCGCCTGGTGAAAGTTTAGCACCGGCGGTGCGCTGGGCTTTGCGCAACCACCGCAACAGACCTGTGCAGTAGACGATGTAGTAGCTGGCGGTCAGAAACAGAATGCCCAGGGTCAACGGGTTGTTGTCACCCGCGGGCACGGTACCCGGGGCGGCATTTGCCATCGTGCTATAGACCAGAACCACGCGATACAGCAGACGCCCGATAAAGAGCGCGGTGATCGCGATGCCGATGTACAGGTGGGGCGTGTAGAAGTAACCCTCTGGCGTGCCAGTAAATTCCGTGTGCCGTAGCGCAAACCAGCCGATTGCTGCGCCGACTATCAGGCCGCTGGCGATATACGCCACGGCGACCGGCTGCAACGGATGCAAAAAAGTCAGCACCAGGCATAGAACCGAAATCAATCCCATGCGTACATACTGTCGCGTGGCGGTGAGAATCTGACGACCGATGTTGCGACGCACGCGGCGGTAAACGCCAAAGGCGACGATCGCGGTCACGGCGACCATTTTGGGCAGATTGCTGGCGTCTATCATGCGAACTCCCGTTGCTGCGCGCCATTATGCGCAATATCGCCTGCAGCGCGCAGGCATTGCAGTGCCGCGCCCCGGCCGCTAGCCTTGCCGGCCGAATTGCCCTGTGTCGCCCCTGAAGCATGCTGAATTTTACCGATGTCACCCTGCGGCGCGGACCGCGGGTGTTGTTTGCCGAGGCCACTTTCGGCCTGTTTCGCGGCGAGAAGGTCGGCATCACGGGTGAGAATGGCAGCGGCAAATCCAGCCTGCTGAGCCTGGTTCGGGGGGATCTGCATCCGGACTCGGGCAGTTTCGACATGCCGCCGGGCCTGGCCGTGGCGCATGTCGCCCAGGAGCTGGTGGCCTCGGATGCACCCGCCATCGAGTTCGTCCTGGATGGCGATGCGGAGCTGCGTCAACTGCAGCGTGACCTCGCCGCCGCCGAGGCGGCCGATGAGGGTGCCCGCATCGGGGAGCTGCATGCGCGCTATGCGGCGGTGGGCGCCTACGATGCCCGCAGCCGCGCGGGTCGGCTGATGCATGGCCTGGGGTTCACGGCGGCGGATGAAACGCGCCCGGTGCGGGAATTCTCCGGTGGCTGGCGCGTGCGGCTGAATGTGGCGCAGGCCCTGATGTGCCGCTCGGACCTGCTGCTGCTGGATGAGCCCACCAATCATCTGGACCTGGATGCCATCCTGTGGCTGGAGCGGTGGTTGATGGACTATCCGGGCACGCTGCTGCTGATCGCGCATGATCGGGAGTTCCTGGACCGCATCGTGAATCGCGTGGTCAATATCGAACACGGCCGGGCGCGGGCCTATCGCGGCAACTACTCCGCCTTTGAGGAGCAGCGCGCCGCGGAACTGGCCGAACAGTCGGCGCTGTTTACCCGTCAGCAGCAGCAGATCCGGCACATGGAGTCATTTGTCGAGCGCTTCCGCGCGCAGGCCACCAAGGCCCGCCAGGCGCAAAGCCGCCTGAAGGCGTTGGAGCGGATGCAACGCATCGCACCGGCACACGTGGATTCGCCGTTTGATTTCGAATTCCGGCAGCCCGACAAACTGCCGCGCCCGTTGCTGGCGCTGGAGCACCAGTCGGTCGGCTACGGCGAACGCGTACTGCTGGAGCGCGTCGGGCTGACGATCGCGCCCGGTGCCCGCATCGCACTGCTGGGCCGCAATGGCGCCGGCAAATCCACGCTCATGAAGCTGCTCGCCGGGGAGCTTACGGGTCTGACGGGCACGCGCACCGAAGCGCGTGAGCTGGCGCTGGGCTACTTCGCGCAGCATCAGCTGGAGCAGCTGGCGGCGGATGATTCGCCGCTGGGCAATCTCAAACGGCTGGGTGGTGCGCTGGCGACACGCGCCACGGAGCAGGAGTTGCGGGACTTCCTGGCCGGATTCGGCTTCGCGGGCGAGCGGGTCTTCGCGCCCGTCGCGCCGTTCTCCGGGGGTGAGAAGGCCCGCCTGATGCTCGCCATCGTCACTTTCCGCAGGCCGAACCTGCTGCTGCTCGATGAGCCCACCAATCATCTTGATCTGGAAATGCGCCAGGCACTCGCCGTCGCGCTGCAGGACTATGCCGGCGCGGTGATCCTGGTGTCACATGATCGACACCTGCTGCGCACGGTGGCGGATGAGTTCTACGTGGTGCATGGCGGGCGCGTGCAACCCTTCGATGGAGATCTGGAGGACTATGCGCAGTGGCTGGCGGCGCAGGCCAGTGCGAGCCGTGCGGCCGAAAGCAGCGCCGCTGCGCCAGGCGCGGCGGACGCAGCCCCGGCCGACTCGGCCGAGGCGCGTCGTCAACGGCGCCGCGAGGACGCGCAGCGCCGCGCCGCCCTGAGCCCGCTCAAGATGCAATTGGCGCAACTGGAGAGGCAACTCGACACCCTGGCGCGCGCAACACAGCAGGTGCAGACGGCGCTCGGCGCGCCGGACCTGTACAGCGATGCTGCGAAGACCCGGCTGCGCGAGCTGCTGGACCAGCAGATCCAACTGGCGCGGGACACTGAACGGATCGAGTCGCTGTGGCTGGCCGGTGGTGAGGCGCTCGAGGCCTTGCAGAAATCGCTGCTCGACGCGGCCGATTAACTCGGCAGCAGTCCCTGGTATCCCATCAGGGTCGCGATGCCCAGCACCGTATAGATGACCGCGGCCACCACACGCACCAGTTTCAGCGGAATCCAGCGCACCGCGCGGTCGGCGAACAGCACGGTCGGGATATTTACCAGCATCATGCCCAGGGTGGTACCGGTCACGACCTGCAGCAGATCGTGGTAACGGGCGGCGAGCGCCACGGCGACCACCTGCGTCTTGTCGCCCATTTCGGCCAGAAAAAACGTGATGATGGTGAAGACGAACACGCCATGGGCGCTGCGGCTTTCCACCTCATCATCCATCTTGTCCGGTATCAGGGCCCAGATGGCGACGGCGATGAACGAGACACCCAGCACCCAGCGCAGGATCTGCGGCGTGATCAAAGTGCCGACCCATTCACCGAACCAGCAGGCGAGCAGGTGATTGCCCAGCGTTGCCACGAAGATGCCGGCAATGATCGGCACCGGTCGACGCAGCCGTGAGGCCAGGATCAGGCTCAGGAGCTGGGTTTTGTCGCCGAGTTCGCCCACGGCCACCGAGGCGGTCGAGACCAGCAAGGCTTCGAGCGTCATGGGCGATGCGCGCCTTCAGCGCACGGCGCGGTGCAAGTGTGAGCCGCGAATATGTCGCGAGACAGCGGGTGGCTGCGCGGCCTGGGTGTCGCGTGCCAGTTCCTTCAGGATGCCGCAGCCGTCGGGTTCTTTCGCACACCACTGCTGCAGGTCGCGCAGCTGCCGCTGCAGGGTGCGCAACTGCGCAATGCGTTCGGTAACGTGCTGGATGTGCTCATCGAGCACCGTATTTACTTCCCGGCAGTTCTGCGCGGGCTTGTCACGCAACTGTAACAACACGCGTATTTCATCCAGCGTCATATCCAAAGAGCGACATCTGCGGATAAACCCTAAGCGTTCCAGCTGCGCCGCGCCGTACAGGCGGTAGTTGCCGCCCGAACGGGCCGGTGGGGGCAGCAGGCCCTCGCGCTCATAGAAGCGGATGGTCTCGGTCTGGCACTGCAGGCGTTGCGCCAGGGCGCCGATGGTCAGTTGCATCATGTCCGGGTCCTGAAAGGTCTTGACCTTAAAGTAACTGCAAGGTGTTCACTTGGCAATCTTAAGGACCGCAGGGGAAAGCCGTGGATCTTCATGACCATACGCCGACGGTGCGCGGCCGGGCGTTCATGTGGGGCGGAATCCTGCTCGGCGTGCTGTTCGTGCTCTTCATGTACAGCAATGGATTTGGCCTGTTCGGTCGCAATGACCATGGCGCGCAGGAATCCGGGGCGCTGGTGCGGCAGGGCGATTCCATTTTCATTCCCGAAGGGTCCACCTTGCGTACCCGTGTGGCGGTCGCGGCGGCGGCCGCCCAGCCGGTCAGCACGCAGCTGCTGACCCCGGGTATCGTTGAATCGGATCCGGCAGTCACTGCGGCCGTGGTGGCGCCGCTGACGGGACGCCTCGAGCAGCTCCCGGTCGAGTTGGGCCAGCGTGTGATGCGCGGGCAGGTGGTGGCGGTGCTGGATTCACCCGATCTGGCGCAGGCCTATGACGACAACGCCAAGGCGATTGATGCGCTGGCTTTGACGGCCAGGAACCTGGAGCGCCAGGAGCAGCAACTCAAAATCGGCGTGATTTCCGATCGCGACCTGGACCAGGCGCGCAGCGATCATGCGCAGGCGCAGGCCGAAGCCACCCGCGCCCAGGCGCGCCTGGCGGCGATCGGTGCCGGCGCCGGCGCAGAGGATGCCGGCCATCCCGGGCGCCTCATCGTGCGTGCGCCGGTGAGCGGCAGTGTCACCGGTTTGAACGTGGCCCGCGGCAACATGCTCAATGATGCCACCCAGCCGCTGATGACCATCGCGGACTTGAGCACGGTGTGGGTGACGGCACTGGTGGCCGAGAAGGATCTGGACGGCGTGAAGCCCGGGCAGGCAGCCGAGGTGGTCTTGAGCGCCTATCCGGGCAAGGTGCTGCACGGACGGATCAGCTCGGTGGCGGATGTCCTCGAGCCGGACTCGCGGCGCGACAAGGTGCGCATCGCCCTGCCCAATGCCGACTATGCGTTGCGACCGAATATGTTCGCCACGGTGACACTGCTGGGGCCGAGCACTGCCCAGATCACGGTGCCGACCTCCGCGCTGCTGATGAACAACGATCGCACCTCCGTGTTCGTCGCCACGGCCCCTTGGACATTCAGGCGGCGCGTGGTCGAAATGCGGCTGGGCGAGGGCTCCACCGCGGTCATTCTCGAGGGCGTCAGCGCCGGTGAGCAGGTGGTCGTCAAGGGCGGGATCCTGCTCAATGATTGATCAGTTCGTCGCCTTCTGCCTGCATAAACGCGTGGCGGTGATCCTGCTTGCCGTTTTGCTCAGCGGCTTTGGCGTGTACTCCTGGGAAACCCTCTCCGTCGAGGCCTACCCGGAACTGGGTGACGTGGCGGCGCAGGTGACCACCCAGGTTCCGGGCCTGGCGGCGGAGGAGGTCGAACAGTTGATCACGGTGCCCCTGGAGCGGCAGATCAATGGCACGCCGGGATTGCTGCTGATGCGCTCCTCGAGCACCTTCGGCCTGTCGCTGATCACGGTGCTGTTCCGCGATGGCTACGAGGACTACTGGGCGCGCCAGCGCCTGCTCGAGCGTATCAACCAGGCGGTGCTGCCGCCGGGTGCGGCGCCGTCCCTGGATCCGGTGGCGGGGCCGGGTGGCGAGATCTACCGCTACACCCTGGAGTCCGACACCAAGAACCTGCAGGAACTGTCGGAAATCCAGCGCTGGGTGGTGATTCCGGCCCTGAAGTCCGTGCCGGGTGTGGTCGATGACACCAACTTCGGCGGCTTCACGACCGAATACCAGCTGAACCTGAATCCGCAGCAGCTGCAGCACTACGGCCTGGGCATCACCGAAGTCATCAACGCCATCAACAACAATAACGGCAATGCCGGCGGGGGCCGCGTGTCGCGCGGTGAGCAGAGTTTTGTCGTGCGCGGCGTGGGGCTGCTGCACGATCTGGCCGGCATCGGTTCGATTGTCGTCACTGAGGTCAACGGCGCACCCGTCCGGGTCAGTGATCTGGGACACATGGTCCTGAGCCATCAGGAGCGCGAGGGAATCCTCGGCAAGGACAATAACCCGGACACCGTGGAAGGCATCGTCCTGATGCTCAAGTACCAGAATCCCTCGCAGACTCTCAAGGGTGTGCACGCCAAAGTGGTGCAGCTCAATGCACAGCTGGCGCCCCAGGGTGTGCGCATCGTGCCGTACCTGGATCGCGATGATCTGGTGCACGAGACCATCAGCAAGGTCGGGCACACCATTGCCGAGGGCATCGCGCTGGTGTTCCTGATCCTGATCGTGTTCCTGGGCAGCCCGCGCAGCGCGCTGGTGGTGGCCGTGACCATTCCACTGGCGCTGGTGTCCGTGTTCTGCCTGCTGAACCTGACCAAGGTTTCCGCCAACCTGTTGTCCCTGGGCGCAATCGATTTTGGCATCCTGGTCGACGGCGCCATCGTGGTCACCGAGGCAATTCTGCGGCGCCGCGAAGCCATGCCCGATGAGGAACTGAGCGAAAGCGAAGTGCGCGCGGCAACCTTGCAGGTTACGCGCCCGATATTCTTCGCCAGCCTCATCATCATCACGGCCTATCTGCCGCTGTTTTCCTTCGAACGCGCCGAGGCCAAGCTGTTTACGCCCATGGCCTACACCATGGGGTACGCGCTGCTCGGTGCGCTGCTGACGACTTTGACGCTGGTGCCCGGCCTGGCATATTTCGCCTTTCGCGCCCCCGGCCGGGTCTATCACAACCGCTGGCTGGAGAGACTCACCGGGTTCTACGATCGTATTCTTGGCCAGTGCCTGGCGCAGCCGCGCATCATCTACGGCGTGGTGGCGTTCGCCCTGCTGGCCGTGATTGCGCTCGGCGGGACCATCGGCCGTGAGTTCCTGCCGGATCTGGATGAGGGTGCACTATGGCTGCAGGTGCAGCTGCCAACGGGGATCTCGCTGAACAAGGCCAGCGACATGGCCAGCGATCTGCGGCGCGCGATTCTCAAGCACCCGGAAGTTCGGTACGTGGTCACGCAGACCGGTCGCAATGACGATGGCACGGACTCGTGGACCATGTCGCACATCGAGGCGCCCGTGGGCCTGAAGCCGTACGACACCTGGCCGGCTCACGAGAGCAAGAAAGCCTTTCTCGACAAGCTGGCGGCGGATCTGCAGCGTGACCTGCCCGAGTTTTCCGTCGGCATCAGCCAGCCCATCATCGATGGGGTGAATGATCTGATCGGTGGAGCGCACAGCCCGCTGGTGATCAAGATCTACGGCAATGACCTGAACGAACTGCGGCGGATCGGACAGCAGATTGTCCAGGTGCTCAACACGGTCGCAGGCACATCCTCCGCCGCGCTGTTCCAGGAACCCCCGGTGCCGCAGATCGAAATCAAGCTCGATCATGACAAGGCAGCGCGCTACGGCTTGAACATGACGGATGTACAGAATGTCATTCAGACCGGCATCGGTCAGGCGCCGGTCTCGACCGTCTATGTGGGGGAGCGCACCTATCCGCTGACCGTGCGCTTTGATGAATCCGCGCGCGGCAGTGCCACGGCCATTGGTGATCTGCCGGTCACGACGGCCTCAGGCGCGCAGGTGCCGCTGGCGCAGGTCGCGGAGGTGCACGAGCGCACCGGCGAGAGCACCGTGACCCGCGAGGGCGGTCAGCGCACCCTCACCATCGCGGTCGACAATCGCGACCGCGATCTGACCAGTTATCTGCACGAAGCGCAGACCAAGATCGCCGCCCAGGTGCATTTCGATCCGCGCCAGGTGCGCCTGGAGTGGGGTGGTCAGTTTGAGAACCAGCGCCGTGCGGAGTCACGCCTGCTGATCATCCTGGGTCTGGTCATGGGGCTGATGCTGATTTTCCTCACCATCGGCACGCACTCGTTCCGCCAGGCGCTGCTCATATTGAGCGTCGTTCCGCTGGCGACGCTCGGCGGGCTGATCTCGCTGCACCTGACCGGCCAGCATCTCAACGTGGCCACGGGCGTCGGCTTCATCGCGCTGTTCGGGGTCGCGGTGCAGAATGGCATCATCATGGTGTCGAACCTGAACCGGATGCGTAAGGCCGGCCTGGAGCTGCACGAGGCCATCATGAAGGGCGCCACGGAACGGCTGCGGCCGGTATTGATGACCGCCATGGTGGCAAGCTTGGGCATGCTGCCGGCGGCCATCCATACGGGAGTCGGCAGCGATGTGCAGCGCGGTATCGCGACCGTGGTGGTCGGTGGGCTGCTGGTTTCGACCCTGTTGACCCTGATCGTCCTGCCGGCGATGTATCACGTGATCGAACATTGGGCCGAGTCGCGCGGCGGGAAGGCGGCATGGCAAAGTCATTGAGACTATCGACCGGCACGCCGGCCTGCCTGGGCCTGTGCGCCGCCGTGCTGTCCGCCTGCGCCGTCGGGCCGAACTTCCATCCGCCGGCGGTGCCGCCGGACAAAAGCTACGGGCCGGCGCAGCAGGCGCTGCCCGCGGCCATCGGCTCGGGCAACGACACGCAACATCTGGTCGCGGACCTGAAGATCCCCGATCAATGGTGGGCTTTGTTCCAGTCACCGAAGCTCAATCAGCTGGTCGAGGAAGCACTGCGGGGCAATCCCGACGTGGATGCGGCCAAGGCAGCACTGCGCCAGGCGCATGAATTGTATCTGGCACAGGTCACCAACCTGCTGCCCACCGTTGCCGGAGGATTCAGCGGCACGCGCGCCAAGACTCCCGTCGCCACCATTACGCCGACCACGGTGGCCCCCGATCCCACCTTCAACTTGTACACGGCGCAGCTCACCGTGAGCTATCTGCCCGATATTTTCGGCGGTACGCGCCGCGCGAACGAGGCGGCCAAGGCCGCGGAGCAGGCCAATCGCTTCCAGCTGGAGGCGACGTACCTGAGCTTGAGCAGCAATGTGGTGGTCACGGCAATACAGGAAGCTTCGCTGCGCGGACAGATCGATGCCACCAACCGCCTGCTGCAACTTCAGCAGCAGCTGCTCGATGCCGTGCAGCGGCAACGTGCGGCCGGAACGGCCAGTGAGCTGGACCTGCTCACGCAGCGGGCGGCGCTGGCCCAAACCGCGGCGACGCTGCCGCCACTACGCAAGCAGCTGGGGCAGACGCGCGATCAGCTCACGGCCCTGCTCGGCCGCCTGCCGGAGCACACGCCCCGCGAGGAGTTTGCGTTGTCGGACCTGACCCTCCCGCAGCAGCTGCCCTTGAGTATTCCCGGAGCACTGGTGGCGCAGCGGCCCGACGTGCGGGTGGCCCAGGAGAATCTGCATGCCGCCTCCGCGCAGGTCGGGGTGGCGCTGGCGAACATGCTGCCGCAGTTCAGCATCGATGGGGCGCTGGGATCGAGCGCGCTGCAGATCGGGGATCTGTTCGGGCCGTACACGGGCTTCTGGTCGTTGGGCGGCTCGCTGTCGCAGACCTTGTTTGATTCGGGTGCACTGTTGCATCGCAAGCGCGCTGCGGATGCCGCGCTGGATCAGGCGGCCGCACAATATCGCGCCGCGGTGATTCTGGCTTGTCAGAATGTGGCCGACTCGCTGCAGGCGCTGCAGGAGGACGCGGCGGCATTGAGTGCGAATGCCACGGCGTCCACGGCGGCGGCGCAGACTTTGGATCTCGCCCGGCGCCAGCATGCGCTGGGGACCGTGAGCACCACGGCCGTGATTGCGGATGAGCAAAGTTTTCAGCAGGCGCAGATCAACCTGGTGCAGGCGCAGGCGAACCGCTATGCGGATACGGCGGGGTTGTTCCAGGCATTGGGCGGGGGCTGGTGGACGCGCGAAGGAGCGGCAGGTCAATGAGCGAGCTGGTATTGCGGCAGGATCACGGCGGGGTCGCGACCCTGACATTGAATCGTCCCGAGAAGCTGAATGCGCTCACCAAGGAGATCTTCGAGGCGCTCGAGGGGCACCTCGATGCCCTGGCCCGAGAACAACGCAAGACCGGGCTGGTGATACTGCGCGGCGCCGGCGGGAATTTCTCCGCCGGGTACGACATGGAGGAGGTGCGTGACCATGTCAGGGCGCACGGCAAGCCGCACTACGAGTCGGAAATCATCGCGAAGCTCGCGGCCCTGCCACAGCCGGTGATCTCGGCCGTCCAGGGCCAGTGCTGCACCGGGTCGCTGGAGCTGGCGCTCGCCGCCGACCTCATCGTCGCCACCGACACGGCCCAGTTCTCCGACACCTATGCGCGCTGGGGCCTGACCCCGATCTGGGGCCTAAGTCTGCGTCTGCCGCATCGCGTCGGGACGGCGAAGGCCATGGAGATGATGCTCACCTGCCGCACTTACACCGGCCTGCAGGCGCAAGCCATGCATCTTGTAAATTTTTGTTACCCGCCGGAACGCTTCGAGCAGGAGCTGGCCGCCCTGGCAGCGGACATCACGGCCAATTCCTGGTACGCCAATCAGCTGAACAAACGCGCCCTGATGGCCAGCGATGGACTACCGCTGCAGCAGGCGCACGAGCTGGAGATATTCAAGAACGAGGGGTTGGCGCCGGATGCGCTGCGGCGCGTCGAGGCGTTCTTCACACGCCGCAAGACTTAGTCGGCCTGCAGCGGGCGCTCCGCGGCAACATTCAAGTTCGTGCCGAAGACATGATCCCAAAAGGAGGTCGTGACGCCGAAATTGCCGGGCTGGCGACCGTAGTGGTGCTGGGCATGGCGGCGCGAGGCCAGCAGCAGGCGGGTGGCGAGCATCCGGGGCTTACGGTAATGAATGGCATGGTGCACGAGGCCGTACCAGAAGAATCCGGCCATTACGCCGGCCGCCAGGCCGCTTGCCGTGCTGAATGAGCCCAGCGCCCAGGCGGGCAGAAATACGAATCCCAGAATCACACCCAGGCTCAGCCACGTTGGCGTGCCGACAAAGGCGAGCGGTGCTTCATGATGGGCATCGTGCATGGCCGCAAACACCCGGATCTGATGTAGCACGAAGCGGTGCAGAATGTATTCGATCAGCGTCCAGAACACGGCGCCGATAGCCGCGGTCAGCAGCCAGATCGAAGTCTCGTATGGAGTGCTGCGCCAGGCGGTGACAATGGTGGCGGTCGTCAGTATCGCGGCGTAGATCGCGAAGTCGGCATAGTAGCCGGTCTTGCTCAAGCGCATCCTCTGCCCCTCTTTAGCAATGGCATCACTTCGGGTCGGCGACAAGATACCGCAAGAGCGCGCCGGTGTGTGGCGTTTAGCCTGCTTCCCGGCCCAATTCGCGGCGAATTGCCTCCTCGCGCGCATCATCGATAACCTGCAGGACGCCATCCGCGTCCACGGCCGCTGCATCGGTTACAAATATACCGGTCAGCGGGGTATCGCCGTGCAATTCGCCCTTTTCGAAGAGTGACCACATTTCACGCGCGTACTCGGTGGCCAGCAGCTGCGGCGCAAAGCGTCCGAGCGACCCGCGCAAGTTATTTACGTCCCGTTCTAGCATGGGCTTGGCGCCATTGTTGCCGGCGGCATTGACGACCTGGGGTAGGTCGATGATGACCGGACCATCGGCGCCGACCAGCACGTTGAATTCCGACAGGTCCCCGTGGATGAGGCCGATGGCCAGCATCCGTACCACCTGGCGGATGAGAAAGGCGTGGTACTCGAGGGCGGTCTCGAGCGACAGATCGACCTCGCCCAGCCGCGGCGCGGGGTCTCCCGCCGCGTCGGTCACCATTTCCATGAGCAGTACATCGTTGAAGTAGCCATAGGGCTTCGGCACCCGCACATCGGCGGCCACCAGCTGGTATAGCGCGTCCACTTCCGCGTTCTTCCAGGCAGCTTCCTGCTCTTTTTTGCCAAATCGGGTGCTCTTGCCCATGGCGCGGGTCTGACGGCTGCCGCGCACCTTGCGGCCCTCCTGGTATTGCGCGCGCTTCTGGAAGCTGCGCTGCCCCATGTCACGATAGACCTTGGCGCACAGCAGCCGGTCGCGCGTGCGCACCACGTAAACGGTCGCTTCCTTGCCGCTTTTCAGGGAACGCAGGACTTCGTCAATAATTCCATCTTCTATGAGGGGCTGCAGGCCGCTGGGTGTCTTCAAGGTATTCCGCATGCGCGGAATGCATGTCCGCGTCAATCAAACAGCGCATCGTACCTGAAGGCCCTCGACCCGGTGTCCGCGCGAGTGTCCGCCGAACTGTCCGCGGACACTCCTGACCCGCCACGGTGCCCTGAAAAATAGAGAATAATCAAAAAGTTACCATATCTTTGGACATTGGCACGCCGATTGCTCTCCTGCCAAGATGGGTGGCATGCGACGCGGCGGGTGGGGCGTCTGGGTACTGGTGCTGGCGCTGGGGCCCGGTGCGTTGCCCGTGGCGGGCGCCAACGACCTGCTGCAGCTGTACCGCCTGGCCCAGAACCACGACGCGACCCTGCAGGCCGCCCTCGCACAGCGCGATGCCGCCATCGAGGCCAAACCGCAGGCCCTGGCACTGCTGCTGCCGCAGGTGAGTGCCAATGCTTCCGCGGAACGCGAGCGCCTCGGTGAGCAACTGATTGCACCCCAGACGGTCGCGAGCACGACCATCACGGGTTGCCAGATCGCCGCCGGTGCGGCGACCCAGGTGTGTTTCGGCGATGGCCACGGCTATGGTCTGAACCTCTCGCAGACTCTGTGGAGCTTTCAGTCCTTCAGCCAGCTGCGCGAGGCCAGTGCGACGGCCGCGGCCGCCGAGGCCAATTTATTGGCGGCGCAGCAAGCGTTGCTGCTGCGGGTGGCGCAGGCCTACTTTGGCGTTCTGTCGGCGCACGATGCCCTGGTCACCAACCAGGGCGCACGCCAGTCCTACAGTGTGCTGCTGAACCAGGCCCGCGGCCGCCAGCAGACCGGCGTCGGACCGCGCAGCGACTCCGAACAGGCCCAGGCGTACTACGATCAAACCGCGCAGTCCGTCATTGATTCGCAGAATGCATTGGACGATGCCGAGCTGCTGCTGAGCGAGGTGACCGGGGCGCCCGCCGCCATGGTTGCGGCCCTGCGCGATCCCATTCCGCTCGAATCCCCGGACCCGGCATCGGTGGAGGACTGGGTCAGCGCGGCTTTGAAGGACAATCCGCTGGTGAGGGCCGCGCAACTGCAGGTCGCTGCTGCCGATCGCGACATCGATGTGCAGCATGGCAAGGGGCTGCCTTCGGTGGTGCTCGCCGCGGGCCGCAACCGCGGCTGGGGGGACCTCACCATCGGAGGAAGCTCCGCGGATGATCAGATCGGGGTATCGGTGACCTGGCCGCTGTTCCAGGGTGGTGCGGTGGCATCCCAGGTACGCCAGTCGCGGGCGCTGTGGAAACAGGCGCTGGCGGTGTACGCCGGCGCGCAGCGCGACGCCGAGCGCCTGACCCGTTCGTCCTATCGCGACGTGGTGACCGGCATTTCACGCATTGCCGCGGCGCACCGCAGCCAGGAGTCAGCGGGCGTGGCCGTGGAGGCAAGCAAGCGCAATCTGGAATTTGCGCTCGGCACCAGTGCCGAGTTCAACCTGCTTTCTACGCAGAACAGCTACTTCGTCGCGCAGCTGCTCTACAGCCAGACGCGCTACGATTATCTGACCGCACTCCTGACGCTCAAACAGCAGGCTGGCCGGTTGTCTGAAGGCGATCTCGCCGCCATCGATGCACTGCTGGTCGAGCACACCCCCGCAACGCCATAGCCGACACCATCTCAAATGTCCAAATTCAAAGATTATGACTCCGACAGCGCCGAGACGCTGCGGATGCGCGATACGGCCGGGCAGGATCGTCAGCTTGCACCGCCGCCAGCGTGGCGACGGCACCGACGCCTGATCATCGTCGCGGCGGGTATCGGCGCGGCCCTGGTGATGCTGGCGGTGTGGCTGCTGCGCTTCAGCGGCATCAACAGTTCGGTGGATCGATCGCGCCTGACGATTGCGACCGTGGAGCGCGGGCTGTTTGTGCGCGATGTGGCGGCCGACGGCCAGGTGGTCGCGGCGTCCAGTCCGACCCTGTATGCCATCGAGACGGGAATCATTGCGCTGCGCGTCCATGCCGGCGATGCGGTCAAGAAGGGGCAGGTGCTGGCGGTCATCGACAGTCCCGACCTGACCGCGAAGCTGTCGCAGGAGCAGGCAAGTCTGGAAGGCATGCGGGTCGACTGGCAGCGTGCCCAGCTCGATGCGGCCAGTAAGCTGCGCGAGCTGTCGGATAAGTTCGAACAGGCCAGGGTCGATCGCACCACCGCGCAGCGCGAGTCGGAACGCAGCGCCAAGGCGTTTGAACTGGGTGCTTATACGGAACTGCAGTCACTCAAGGCCAAGGATGACCTGGAGAAGGCCGACTTCGCGTTCCGGCAGGCGCAGGCGGATTACGCGGCGGCGCCGCGGCAGACCCAGTTTGACGTCAGCAGCAAGAAGTCGCTCTTTGATCGTCAGCAACTGGTCGTGACGGATCTGCGCCGGCAGGTCAGCGCCCTGCAGGTGCAGTCCCCGGTGGACGGCCGCGTCGGCCAGGTCCAGGTCGCCGAGCGGGCGAGCGTGGCCAAGGATGCAGCGCTCCTCACCGTCATCGATCTGTCGCAGCTGGAAGTGGAGATCAAGGTACCGGAGAGTCTCGCGCGCGATCTGCAGCCGGGAATGGCGGCGACGCTGGAAGGAGATGGCCGCCAGTGGCAGGCCGCGCTCAGCGGCGTATCACCCGAGGTGGTTGCCGGGGAGGTGACCGCGCGCCTGCGGTTCACGGGCCCCCAGCCGGTGGGCCTGCGGCAAAGCCAGCGGCTGGCCGTGCGGATTCTGATCGACAAGCGCGCCGATGTTCTCATCGTCGAGCGCGGCAGTTTCGTGGACCAGGACGCCGGTTTCGCCTATGTGGTCCACGACGGCGTGGCCGAACGGCGCCCCGTGCGGCTGGGCGCGCAGAGCGTGCAGAAGGTCGAGATTCTCGATGGCCTCAACATCGGCGATGAGATCGTCGTGTCGGGGTCTGATGCATTCAATGGCGCTGACCGCGTCATCGTCACTCACTGAAGGATACGGAGAAAACGTATGTTGAAGATGACTCATCTGTCAAAGGTCTATCGCACCGAAGTGGTCGAGACTTATGCGCTGCGCGATTTCTCCATCCACGTGAAGGAGGGCGAGTTCGTAGCCGTTACCGGTCCTTCCGGCTCGGGCAAGACCACGTTCCTGACGATCGCCGGCCTGTTGGAAGAGTTCACCGGGGGGCAGTATCAACTCGATGGTGCCGATGTTCATGGGCTCAACGACAATCAGCGCTCGCGGCTGCGCAACCAGAAGATTGGCTTCATCTTCCAGTCCTTCAACCTGATTCCCGATCTCAATGTGTTCGATAACGTGGATGTGCCCTTGCGCTATCGCCGCCTGCCCGGCGCCGAGCGCCGCAAGCGCATCAACGAGGCGCTCGAGCGCGTCGGGCTTTCCGCCCGGGCCAAGCACTATCCGGCGGAGCTGTCCGGCGGACAGCAGCAGCGCGTGGCCATTGCGCGTGCGCTGGCCGGTGGTCCCAGGCTGCTGCTCGCCGATGAGCCCACGGGAAATCTCGATACCCAGATGGCGCGCGGGGTCATGCAGCTGCTCGAGGAACTGCATCGCGACGGCGCCACCATCGTGATGGTCACACACGACCCGGAACTGGCGGCCCGGGCACAGCGTGAAGTGCGCATCGTGGACGGTCAGGTCATCGACCTTGCCGCGCCGGCGCGGCTGGTGGAGAACCCGACTTCGCACCCGGCAGCGTAGGGCTGCAGGTCCGTATGTTGGGGTACTACGTCGGCATGGCGCTGCGCAGCGTGCGCCGCAATGTCGCACTGACGGCACTCATGATTGTTGCCGTCGCCGTGGGCATCGGTGCATCGATGACCCTGCTCACTGCGTTGCGGGCCCTGTCGGGGGATCCCATTCCGGCAAAGTCAGCGCGGCTGTATTCCGTGCGCGTTGACAACTGGGGTCCGGATGCGCCCAACAACGCCATGCTCAGCGACCTGGTGAGTTACACCGATGCCATGGCGCTGCTGCGCGCCCAGCGCGGCATCCGGCAGAGCGCGATGTACGAGACCACCTTCGGCATCACCCCCGCCAGCGGTGATGCCAATCCATTCACCGCGACGGCGCGGGTCGCCGGTCGGGATTTCTTCGCGATGTTCGACGCGCCCTTCGCATCGGGGGCAGCCTGGAGCGCTGCGGATGATGAGCAGCGCGCCGCCGTGGCGGTGATTGGGGCGCACCTGGCCGATCGGCTGTTCCCGAACGGCGGCGCCGTGGGCCGCAATGTGCTGCTGGGAGAGCGCAGCTACCGGATCGTGGGCGTGCTGAAACCCTGGCATTTTCAGCCGCGCGTCTATGACCTGTCCTCACGTCTTTACCAGGAGACCGAGGATGTCTTCGTACCTTTGTCTACAGCCGTTGATCGGCAACTGCACACCATGGGCGGCAGTTACTGTGATCACGCGGTAGGCACGGTGTTTGCGGACACGCTGCGGTCGGAGTGCCGGTGGCTGCAGTTCTGGGTGGAATTGCCCGACCCTGCGGCAGCAAAGGCGTACCGCCGGTTCGTGGAAAACTATGCCGCCCAGCAACGCAGTGCCGGGCGCTTCCACTGGCCGCCGAATGTTGCGTTGCTTGACGTCAACGCGGCGCTGCGCGCCGCGAAGATGGTTCCCGATGAAATGCGGGTTTCGACCGTCGCCGCGTTTGGCTTTCTGGTGGTATGCCTGGTCAATGCCACCGGGCTGATGCTGGCCATGCTGGAGCGTCGCGCGGGTGAGTTGAGCATACGTCGGGCGGTCGGTGCATCCCGCGGCCAGATCTTTGCACAGTGCCTGGCGGAGGCCTCCGCCGTCGGCATCGGCGGGGGGGTGCTGGGACTGGGACTGACCGCTCTCGGTCTTGCCTTCGAGCGCCTGATCCTGCGCGAGGACTACGCGCGGCTCGTGGATCTGAACCTTGATGCCGTGTGGACGACCTTTGGGTTGGCGGTGATCACGGTGACCGTCGCGGCACTGTATCCGGCGTGGAATGCCAGTCGGCTGCAACCTGCCTGGAAGCTGAAGGCGGAATAGGCCGTGGAAATTGCTCCAGTCCTGCGCGCGCTCACGCACCGGAAAATCGGCGTAGTGCTGATCGTTGCGCAGATCGCGCTGTCGGTGGCAATTTTGGCCAATTCTGTGTCCATCGTTCAGCAGCGCCAGGGCCTGATGCGCCGTCCGAGCGGCCTGGACGAGGCCAACACCTTTTCGCTGACCAATCAGTTCACGGGCTCAAGCTCAGATCTGTCGGCCCGAATCCGCACGGACCTGGCAGCCTTGCGTGCCATACCCGGCGTCATCGATGCAACGGCAGTCCAGAGCTTCCCGCTTCGTGGCTACGGTGCAGCGACCACGGTCACCCTGCGGCCGGATGCCAAGAGCCCCTTCAACGCGGCCGAATATTCGCTGACTCTCAACGGTCTTCATACCTGGGACATGAAGTTGATTGCAGGAAGGAATTTCCACGCGGATGAAGTCAAGGACTTCTGGCTTGGCATCAGCAATGGCGCACCGCCCACGGCGATCATCACCCGTGCCCTGGCGCAGCGGCTGTTTCCGCACGGCGGTGCCTTGGGACAGAACGTCTACCTTGGCACTTCCGCGCCCACGCAGATCATCGGGATCGTCGAGCGGGCACAGACACCGTGGGCCGCGGGGTCCGCGTGGGGGACCTTTGGGCCCGAGGAGTCATTGCTGGTGCCCTTCCAATGGGTCAGCCCGATATTGGCCTATGTGGTGAGGACCGAGCCGGGCCGCAATGACGCGGTGCTGGCCCTGGCACCGAAGCGCCTGTTCGCCGTAAGCCGTGCCCGCGTCATCAGTGATGCCCAGACATTTGCGGATACCCGGGCCGAACAGTACCGCTCCGATCGGGCGCTGGGGCTGGTTCTCACCGTGGTCTGCGGTTTGCTGCTGGCGGTCACCGCGTTCGGAGTGATCGCGCTGACCAGCTACTGGGTGTCACAGCGACGGCGTCAGATCGGGCTGCGCCGGGCGGTGGGAGCCCGGCGCCTCGACATCGTGCAGTACTTCCAAGTGGAGAACCTGCTGATTTCCGGGTTCGGTGCGGCGTTGGGCGTCGCGCTGGGATTCGCCGGCAACGCATGGCTGGTGAGTGCATTCGAAATGGTCAGGATGAGTGTCGCCTATGTCATCGCCGCGGCTGCAGCGCTGCTCGTTCTGAGCCAGGTTGCGGTGCTGTGGCCTGCGCTGCGCGCCGCCGCCTTGCCACCCGTGGCCGCCATCCGCTGGCAATAGGAGAAGCAACTGATGATGGGTTACTACCTGCAGCTTGCATTGCGAACACTGCGCCGCAATGTGGTGCTGACGTCGCTCATCATCGCTGCGGTGGGCGTCGGAATCGGCGCCTACATGACCATCCTGACGGTGTTCATCGCCATGTCGGGCGATCCGATTCCGGATAAATCCGCAGTATTGTTCGTGCCGCAGATCGACGCCTGGGGTCCGGCCACGCGGCCACCGGGTACAGCAGGATCGGTCCGACTGCCGGACCAGTTTACCTACCGGGACGCCACCGGCTTCATGCGGGCGCACGCGGCGCGGCGCCAGACTGCCATGTATGCCGTCCAACTCGACGTGACGCCACCCGTGGGCGCGCCGTACGCACAGCCGGGCCGCGCCGCGTACCGGGATTTCTTCGCTATGTTCGAGGCGCCCTTCGCAGCCGGTGGGCCGTGGAGTGTGAAGGACGAGACCGACCTTGCGGATGTCGTGGTGCTCAGTGCCGCGCTCGCCAACCGACTCTTTCCCCATACCGGCGCCGTGGGCCAGATCGTCAGTCTCAATGGACGGCCATATCGGGTGACCGGCGTGCTGAAGCCCTGGAATCCGATGCCGCATTTCTACGACGTCAGCGGCAATCCCTTTACACTGGGCGAGCAGTTATTCATTCCCTTCACCACGGCCATCGGCCATGAGCTGCAAAGCGCCGGTGGCCAAGGCTGCGCATCCGTGCCGCCTCCCGGCTGGAGCGGGAAGCTGGCCGGCGAGTGCATCTGGACCCAGTTCTGGGCGGAGCTTCCGGATGCGGCGGCGGTGCGCAACTACCGGCAGTTCCTGCTCAACTACTCGGCCGAACAACGGCGCCTCGGTCGCTTCCATTGGCCGCCGCTGGTGCAGTTGAGCAATGTGAATGAATGGTTGGCCCTTGAACATGTCGTACCGAATGAAGTGCGCGTCAATTCGCTGCTGGCGTTCGGTTTCCTGGCCGTCTGTCTGGTCAACGCGGTGGGGTTGATGCTGGCGCGGTTCTCCGCCCGGGCCGGTGAGTTCGCAATACGGCGGGCGTTGGGGGCATCGCGACCGGACATTTTCCTGCAGTGCCTCACCGAAACGGCCGTGGTGGGGGTGCTGGGCGGCGTCCTCGGCCTCGGCTTGACGGCACTGGGCTTGGCAGCAAACCGCGCGAGCCTGGGCGCTCTTGCCGACTACGCCGACCGGCTGACTCACCTTGATCCTGCGGTCATGGCGTTGACTGTGGCTCTGGCCGTCGGGGCAACGCTGTGCTCCGGTCTTTATCCGACCTGGCGGGCAACCCGTGTCCAGCCTGCCTGGCAGCTCAAGGCGCAATAAGGGCGAACATGGAAATTCTACCCATTCTGCGGGCGCTGAAGCGCAACAAGGTCGGTGCCATATTGGTGACCTTGCAGATCGCGCTGACGCTGGCCGTCGTTGCCAACGCGCTGTCAATCATCCAGTACCACATGTCGAACATGGGCCGCCCCAGTGGCATGGATGAGGCCAATATTTTCACCCTGCAGAATCATTGGGTGGGGGAGCCGCAGAATCTGCGCGCCAGCATCGCGGACGACATGGCCGCACTGCGTGGCATACCCGGGGTAGTGGACGCAGAGGCCACCGATGCCTACCCGCTGCTCGGAGGCGGCTGGGGTTGGGGGATCCGCTTGAAGCCCGATCCGCACAGCGGTGGGGTCGCGCAAACAACTTTGTATTTCCAGGATGCGCACGGCCTCGAGGCCATGGGGCTGAAGCTGGTCGCGGGCCGCTGGTTCTCGGCCGCCGAGATCGGGGAATGGGACATGAATGACCTGAAAGGATCACCCAGCGCGGTGCTGACCGCGGCGCTGGCCAAAAGGGTGTTTCCGACCGGCAATCCGGTGGGGCAGGTCATCTATCTCTTCGACACCTCGCCGGTACATGTGGTCGGCGTCGTAGAGCGTGCCCAAACGCCGTGGCCCGCGCAGGGCTTCGGCGACGCCTGGGCGGAGTACTCCACCTTTCTGCCCTTTCAGTTCATGAACAACGGGCTTTCGTACGTCGTGCGGGCCCGGCCCGGACAGCTCACGGCGGTGATGCGCGCGACACCGGACCGCCTTTTGCGAGTCACTCGGCAGCGGGTCGTTGACCAACTGATACCTTTTTCCGAGACCCGCACCCGTGCTTACCAGGTACAGAAATCCGAGAGCTGGCTGTTGGCCACGGTGGTCGGTCTGCTGCTCGCCATCACGGTGTTTGGCACGGTGGGTTTGAGCATGTACTGGGTGGGCCAGCGGCGCCGGCAGATTGGTCTGCGCCGGGCGTTGGGCGCGACGCGCCTGGACATCCTGCGGTATTTCCACACCGAGAATTTTCTGATCGCCGGTACCGGCGCGCTGCTCGGGGTGGCGGGCGGCCTGGGCGTAAGCCTGTGGCTGGCGACTCACCTCGGGACCGCACGGATGAGTCCGCTGTATATCGGTATCGGTGCCGTCACGGTCCTCGTGCTGAGCCAGCTGGCCGTGCTGGGGCCCGCGCTGCGCGCGTCCTTGATCCCGCCGTCGCTGGCGACTCGCGGACTGTAGGGCTGACAACGCAAGGGGGGGCGATGCTCGGCTATTACTTTGAACTGGCCATCCGCAGCCTCAAGGCCAACGTGGTGCTGACGCTGCTCATGATCGCCGCCGTGGGTGTGGGCATCGGTGCCTCGATGACCATGCTCACGACGCTGAGGGCCATGTCCGGGGATCCCATTGCGGACAAGTCGGCCCGGCTGTTCGTGCCGCAGATCGATGTGTGGGGTCCGGATTCGCGCCGCCAGGATCCAAGCGACCAGCTGCCGGACCAGCTCACATACCGCGACGCCACGGCTCTCATGCGCGCCCATCGCGCAGTGCGCCAGACGGCGATGTATTCGATGGGAATGGACGTCGATCCGGGGACCGGGCGGCCCTTCCAGGCCTCGGGCAGGGCCACCTATGCGGACTTCTTCACCCTGTTCGAAGTTCCCTTCCGTGCAGGCGCCCCCTGGAGTGCCAAGGATGACGAGGGTCGCGCCAACGTGGTGGTGCTGGGTGCGAAGCTGGCCGAGCGGGTGTTTCCCGGCTCCAATGCGCTGGGCAGAACCGTGAATCTGGATGGACGCGAATATCGCGTCGTCGGAGTGCTCCAACCGTGGAATCCGGTACCGAAATTCTACGACACCACCAGCGGTGGATTCGCCAACACCGAGGATTTCTATGTGCCCTTCACCAACGCCGTCGAGCGGCAGTCCGAGAGCTTCGGCAATCAGAACTGCTCGGCGCTACCGCCGGCCGGCTGGGACGGTCTGCTCGCGTCGGATTGCATCTGGTTGCAGTTCTGGGTGGAGCTGCCCACTGCGGCCGCGGTCCGCGACTACCGGGCATTCCTTCACAACTACGCGGCCGAGCAGCGCAGTAGCGGGCGTTTTCACTGGCCGCCCCGAGTAGAGCTGCACGATGTGAGCGACTGGATGGCGCAGCAGCGCGTGGTGCCGGAGCAGGTGCGGGTAAATACGCTCATCGGCTTGGGATTTCTGGTGGTGTGCCTGATCAATGCCGTCGGGTTGATGCTCGCCAAGTTTGGCAGTCGCGCGAGTGAGCTGGGCGTGCGCCGGGCGCTGGGCGGCTCGAGCACCGACATCTTCCTGCAGTGTGTGGTGGAGACCGCCGTGATCGGGCTGGTCGGCGGCATCCTCGGCACCGGCCTCACGGCGCTGGGCCTGGCCATTGATCGGGCGCTGCTGGCTCCCGGGGCGAAGAACGTGCAGCTGGACACCCTCACCAGCATCGACGGCGGCATGCTGGCCATCATCCTGGCAGTGGCCGTTGCGTCCACTGTCGGTGTCGGTGTGTTTCCCGCCTGGCGTGCCAGCCGCCTGCAACCGGCCTGGCAGCTCAAGGCGCAGTAATGGCAGCAGCATTCATGGAGATTCTGCCCATTCTGAAGGCGCTCCGGCGCAACAAGGTCGGCGCCATGCTCATCGGCCTGCAGATCGCCTTCACGCTGGCCATCGTGTGCAATTGCCTGTCCATGATTCAGCAGTACCGCGATGACGCGGGCCGCCCCAGCGGGATCGACGAGGCAGACATTTTCACTTTCAGCAACCAGTGGGTGGGCAAGCCGCCGGATCTGCCGGCACGCACCAACGCGGATCTGGCCCTCATCCGCTCGGTGCCGGGCGTCGTGGACGCCCAGGTCACCAACAGTTTCCCCTTGCGCGGTGGTGGCATGGGCTGGGGTCTGTCTGTGAAGCCCGAGCAGCGGATCCCAACTTCGCCGACGACGATCTACTTCGTAGATGATCATGGGCTTGCCACCTATGGCCTGAAGCTCGCCGCCGGGCGCTGGTTCACGGCCAGCGAGATCGGCGAGCACGGCATGCACGACATGACCTTTCCCGCCAGCGTGATCGTCTCGGACTACCTGGCACGCAAGCTGTACCCGTCCCGCAACGCGCTGGGGCAGGTGGTCTACTGGGCCCCTACCGCCGCGTCGCGCATCGTGGGCATCGTCGAGCGGGCGCAGACCCCGTGGGCTGCATACGGGCATACCGAGGACGAGCAGTCCACGTTCATGCCATATCACTTCGTCAACAGCGGCGTGTACTACGTGGTGCGTGCCCGGCCGGGTCAGCTCAATGCAGTCATGACGGCCGTGCAGACGCGGCTGTATGCCCTGTCACGTCAGCGGGTGATCGATCAGGTGCAAAGCTTCGCCGAGACCCGCAACCTGGCCTACTTCAGGCCGCGCTCCACGGCCGTGCTGCTGGGCGGGCTGTGCCTGCTGCTGCTGGCCATCACCCTGTTCGGCACCATCGGGCTCACGATGTACTGGGTCGGGCAGCGTCGGCGGCAGATAGGCATGCGGCGGGCGCTGGGTGCGCGGCGGCTCGACGTCCTGCGTTACTTCCACACGGAAAACCTGCTCATCGCCGGCTCGGGTGCGCTGCTTGGCATCGCGCTGGGACTGGGGGCGAACCTGTGGTTGGTTTCCCACTTGGAGTTGCCGCGGATGAGTATCGCTTTTGTACTTGCCGCAGCTGCCGTCGTCCTGGCCGTCAGTCAAGTGGCCGTGTTCTGGCCGGCATTGCGTGCAGCCTCGGTGTCCCCGGCGGCAGCCATCAGTGCGTTGTAGGCACACATGATGCTGAGCTACTACCTCGAACTCGCGATCCGCAGCCTCCGGCGCAATGTGGCGCTCACGGCGTTGATGGTGACGGTCGTAGGCTTCGGTATCGGTGCCTCCATGACCGTGCTCACGACTTTGCGGGCCATGGCGGTTGATCCCATTCCGAATAAGTCCGCGCAGCTGTTCGTACCGCAGATAGATGCATGGGGACCGCCGACGCGACCCGGGGGTGGGGCGGATGGCAGCGGCCAGCTGTTCGATCAGCTCACTTACCGCGATGCCACGGGGCTCATGCAGGCTCGCAAGGCTGCCCGGCAGACTGCAATGTATGCCGTTTCGCTGGACACGGTTTCCTTGGAGGGCGTGCCGCTCCCGGTCGACGGTCGTGCGGCATATGCCGACTTTTTCCAGATGTTCGAGGTGCCGTTCCGTTACGGCGGTCCCTGGAGCGCGGCCGATGACAAGGGACGCGCCAATGTTGTGGTCTTAAGCGCCAGGCTTGCCGCCCGTTTGTTTCCCCACGTCAATCCCGTCGGCAGGACCATCAGCCTGAGCGGTCAGGAGTATCGGATCGTCGGCGTCATGGATGTCTGGAATCCGGTGCCGCGTTTCTATGATCTGACCCAGGGACCCAACAGCGGCCTGGCCGATGCCGATAGTCTGTTCGTGCCCTTTTCCACCGCGATCGAGCGCGAGATGCCGGACAACGGCAGTATCCGCTGCAACGCGCGGGTGGCTCCGGGCTTTGCGGGGCAACTGGCCTCGGAATGTGTTTGGATCCAGTTCTGGGCGCAGCTGCCTACGCAGGCGGCGGCGCGCGACTACAAGACGTTCCTGTACAACTACGCCGCTGAGCAGCGCCGGCTGGGGCGCTTTCACTGGAAGCCGTGGGTGGAATTGCGCGACGTGCACCAGTGGATGGCTTTGGAGATCTCGGTGCCGGAAACGCTGCGCGTGAGCAGCGTGGTGGCATTCGGATTCCTGGCCGTGTGTCTCATCAATGCCGCCGGCCTGATGCTGGCCAGGTTCTCGGGACGTGCGGGGGAGCTGGGCGTGCGCCGCGCCCTGGGCGCGTCCCGCTGGGACATCGGTTGGCAATGTGTGGTGGAAACCGCGGTCGTCGGTTTGCCCGCGGGCGTGGTGGGGCTGGCACTGACGTTCGCGGGACTTGCCAGTCAAAGGGCACTGCACATGGTCGCAGGCAGTGCCGCAGCGGTGGCGCGGGTCACCTCCCTGGGTGATGGCATGATCGCCATCACACTGGTGCTGGCCGTGTGCGCCACGGTGTGTTCGGCCCTGTACCCGATCTGGCGTGCCAGCCGGCTGCTGCCGGCCTGGCAGCTGAAGGCGCAGTAATGGCAGCAGCATTCATGGAGGTTCTGCCCATTCTGAAGGCTCTGCGGCGCAATAAGGTTGGCGCCATGCTGATCGGCCTGCAGATCGCCCTGACGCTCGCGATCGTCTGCAACTGCCTGTCCATCATTCAGCAATACCGCGACCAGATGGCAAGTCCCAGCGGCCTCGACGAGGCAAACATCTTTACGGTGAGCAATACCTGGGTGGGACACGCTGATGATCCGAAGGTACGCATCGCAGCGGATCTCGCGGCGCTGCGCTCCATGCCAGGGGTAGCGGACGCGGAGGAATCCAACGGCCTGCCACTGGGCGGTTCCGGTTGGGGAACGGGCATCAATCTGAAGCCGGATCAGCAGCACCCCAGTGCATCGACAACCGAATACTTCGTCGATGAGCACGCGCTTGCCGTGTATGGCATCAAGTTGACTGCGGGGCGCTGGTTCAGCGCGGATGAGATCAGGGATTTCCATTTGGGTGAGGATTTGTCCGCAGCCAGCATCGTGATGACGCGCAGACTGGCCCGGGCGCTGTTCCCTTCCGGCGACGCTCTCGGGCAGGTGATTTACTTGAGTGCGCCCACGCCGCTGCGCGTTGTCGGCATCGTCGAGCGGGCGCAGTCACCCTGGGCCGGCATCAGCCATGATGCGTCAGCGGTTGAGAACTCCGTGTTCCTGCCCGAGCGATACCTCAACAATTACGTCACTTACGTGGTTCGTGCGCATCCCGGTGCGCTGGCAACGGCCATGGGGGCAGTACGCGACCGGCTCTACGCGGTGACGCGCCAGCGGATTATTCTGAGCGTGTCGCCCTTCCGGGAAATGCGCCAGCGCACCTACCAGACCGAACAGTCCCTGAGCGTCTTGCTGGGTGTGCTGTGCGCGCTGCTGCTGATCGTCACGGCCTGCGGCATTGTCGGGCTGGTGCTGTACTGGGTGTCGCAGCGGCGCCGGCAGATCGGCATGCGCCGCGCCCTGGGCGCACGGCGCATGGATATTCTGCGGTATTTCCAGCTCGAGAACCTCTTGATCGCCGGTACCGGCGCCGTCCTGGGCATCGCAGTCGGGCTGGCCGGGAACACCTGGCTCGCTGCGACGCTGGTGCTGACCCGCATGAGTGCCGGTTACATCTGCGTCGGGGCGCTCATCGTGCTCGCGCTCAGCCAGGCCGCAGTGCTGTGGCCGGCGCTGCGCGCTGCAGCCATTCCGCCGGCCGCGGCCATCCGCGATCTATAAGTTCGGACGCACTGCACAACGATGTTTGCCTATTACCTCGAACTCGCAGTCCGTAGCCTCCGGCGCAATATCGTGCTCACGGCACTCATGATCGCTGCGGTCGGTGTCGGCATCGGCGCATCGATGACCATGCTTACGACCCTGGTGGCCTTGTCCACCAATCCCATTCCGGATAAGTCCTCGCAATTGTTCGTGCCGCAGATCGATGGATCGGGATATGCAACCCTGCACCACGACTTGCGGTCACTGCCGCGCACGCTTGCCTATCGCGACGCCATGGCATTTGTAAAAGTGCATCCGGGCACGCGTCAGGCCGCCATGTACCGGTTGGCGCTGAACGTGAAACCTCCCGAGGGGGATCGCTTCCCGGCAGGCGGAAGAGCGACGGACAGTGATTTCTTCGCGATGTTCGAAGTACCGTTCCACGCCGGTGCCCCCTGGGGGCACAACGAGGACGTCCATCGGGACAACGTGGTGGTGCTGAGCGACCGGCTCTCGGGCCGCCTTTTCCCCGGCGCAGATGCGGTAGGCAAGACCATTAATCTGGGCAAGCGGGACTATCGCATCATCGGGGTGCTGCACCCCTGGATTCCGACACCACGTTTCTACGATGCGAACGCCGGCGCGTACAGTCAGGATGAGGATTTCTTCGTACCGTTCTCAACGGCGATCGAGCGGCAGATTGAATCCAATGACTACGAGTGCAATGAGACCGAGCGTCCCGGCGACTGGGCAGGGATTCTCAGTTCGGAGTGTCCGTGGGTTCAATTCTGGGCGGAGCTGCCCGAGGCCGGCCAGGTTCGGGGATTCCGCAGCTTCATGCAGAACTACGCGGCGGAACAGCAGCGGCAGGGTCGATTCCGGTGGTTGCCCATGGTCGCACTGCGCGACGTGTCGGAATGGCTGGCCAACCTGCGGGTCGTACCCAATGATGTACGCGTCAATTCGATGATTGCCATTGGTTTTCTGATCGTGTGCCTGATCAATGCCGTCGGACTGATGCTGGCCAAGTTCACCAGCCGGGCGGTGGAGCTGAGCGTGCGCCGCGCCCTGGGCGCGTCCCGGGCCAATCTCTTTCTTCAGTGCGTGACGGAGGCATTGCTCGTCGGACTGCTCGGCGGAGTGCTGGGGCTCGGTTTGACCACAGCGGGGCTTTTCGCGCTGCGCGGGCTGCAGGGTGTTACGAGTCAGGATAGCGTGGCTGGAAAACTGGTTTCTTTGAATGGGGAAATGGTACTGATCACACTCGCGGTGGCGATCGTCGCGACAATCTGCTCGGGCCTTTATCCCGCCTGGCGCGCGAGCCGCGTCCAGCCCGGCTGGCAGCTCAAGGCGCAGTAGACCTCACCCGGATATCAAATCGAAATGGAGATACTGCCCATTCTGCGTACTCTGCGCCGCAACAAGGTCGGCGCCGCACTGATCGCACTGCAGATTGCAGTGACCCTGGCGATCATCAGCAACTGTCTGTCCATCATCCTGCAGCGCGTGCAGTGGATGCACCGCCCCAGTGGCATTGACGAGGCCAACATCTTTGCGTTGTACAATACCTGGGCGGAAGATCCACCGGATCTGAAAGCACGAATCGAAGCGGACCTGGCGGCGCTGCGCGCGCTCCCGGGCGTCATCGATGCCGAGGCCATGAACAATACTCCCCTGGCCCTGGCCGGTGCGGAGTGGCATTGGCCGCTGGCGAAGCATGCCGACCATGAGTTCACCGCCTGGTCGGCGATTTACACCGTCGATGATCATGGGCTTGCCACCTATGGATTGAACCTCATCGCCGGACGCTGGTTTACCGCGAGCGAGGTCGGTGAGATCCGCAACAACGAGGTGAAATTCCCACCCTCGGTCGTGATCACGAAAAGTATCGCAAAGGCCTTGTTTCCCGAAGGTAATGCGCTCGGGCAGACGCTCTATTTCCAGCATACCGGATCGACCCGCGTGGTCGGCATCGTGGAGAAGATGCAGCGTCCCTCGGATGGTCCAAGTTCTGGAAATCCCTGGGCAGAGTACTCGGTCCTCATACCGTTCCAGCTGGTGAACAACGGCCTGATGTACGTGGTGCGCACCAGCCCCGGCCAACAGGCCGCGGTGATGCGCGCCACGCCGGCGACACTGATGGAGCTGTCACGCGAGCGAATCATCCAGAGCCTGCTGTCCTTCGCCGAGATTCGCCACCAGGCACACCGCAGCAATCGTGCCACCATCATCATGCTCGGCACACTGAGCGCACTGCTGCTTGCGATTACGGCGTTCGGCGTCGTCGGGTTGACCATGTACTGGGTGGGACAGCGGCGGCGCCACATCGGTATGCGGCGGGCGCTGGGTGCTCGCAGGGTCGATATCCTGCGCTACTATCAAACCGAGAATCTGCTGATTGCCACAACCGGGTGCGTGATGGGAGTGGTGCTCGGACTCTCCGGCAACACCTGGCTGGCGGCGAAGCTGGAGATCCAGCGCATGAGTCTGAGCTACGCCTGCATTGGTGCGCTGATCGTGTTGGCGCTGTGCCAGTTGGCCGTGCTGTGGCCAGCGCTGCGCGCGGCATCGGTTCCCCCGGCCATTGCGACCCGCGGTTTGTGAACATGTCGCTTCAGCAGCCTCGGCCGTGGATCGTATTGGGACTGTCCGCATTGCTGGCGCTGCTGCTGGGCGGCTGTACTCCGTCCGCCCCGTCGCCCGCCGCCGCCGAGCGGGTCTTGAACGTCTACAACTGGTATGACTACATCAAGCCCGAGGTACTGCGGCAGTTCCAGGCGCAGACTGGCATCCAGGTACATTACGATGTCTTCGACTCCAACGAGACACTGGCCGCGAAGTTGCTGGCCGGACATTCCGGCTATGACGTGGTGTTTCCCTCGGCGTCCTATCTACAGATGCTCGGGCGGGCCGGCGCGATTCGCCCGCTGAGCAGCTCCGGATTGCCGAATCTGGCCAACATGGATCCTGTGATCATGCGCGAGCTGGCGCGACACGATCCCGGCAATGCGCATGCGGTCGCCTATGCCTGGGGTATCACGGGCTTCGCCTACGACGAGGCGCAGATCCGCTCGCATCTGGCGCAGGCACCGGTCGACAGCTGGGCGATGCTGTTTGATCCAAAGATCGCGGCGCACTTCGCTGATTGCGGCATCGGCCTGTATGAGTCGCCCGCGGTAATCATACCCAGCGTGCTGGCGTGGCTGGGCGAGAAGCCCGACAGTGAGGATCCAAAGGTACTGGAGCGCGCGGCGGCGGCATTGATGGCGGTGCGCCCCTATATCCGCAAGATCGGTACCGATTCGCTGGTGGCGCAACTTGCAGAAGGGGATCTGTGTCTCATCATTGCCAGCAATGGGGACGCTCTGCAGGTGCGCGAGCGGGTGCGCATTGCCGGTTCCGATCGTTCCATCGGCTACAGCATTCCACGTGAAGGGGCGGTGATGTGGATCGATACCGCGGCAATCGTCGCCGACGCCCCGCACCCCGACAATGCGCTACGGTTCATTAATTACCTTATGGATGCAAAGGTGGCCGCGGAAAACGCCGACGCCATCCATTTTCCGAACGGTAACGCGGCGTCCCAGCCCCTGGTGCAACCGCAGCTGACCAACGCCATGATCTATCCGCGCGGCGCGCAGGCGGCCCGCCTGATTCCCGAACGCCTGGGAAGTGATGCGTTCGTGCGCTTG
>DATHOA010000320.1:0-7191 GCA_035485475.1 Steroidobacteraceae bacterium
AGAAGAAGTCTATCGCCTGAAGGATCGGATCAAGCAGCAGGAGGGCGCCACGGCGCGCGTCCAGGAAATGCTCGGCTCGCTGGAGACGCGACTGGGCCTCACCGAAACGGCGTACCCGGCGCTGGTGTTCTACCAGCTGCGCGCCATGTGGCAGCGGGGCCGCGAGATCCTCGAGCAGTTCACCGCGGAACTTGCGGCGCAGCAGGAGGAGCGTGAGCGGCGCGCACTGTTTGTCGAATTCAATCGCGCGTTGTTCTCCCGCCGCCAGGCCGCCGACGCTGCGCTGCGAACGGCCCAGGCGCAGTTCGTCGATGCCCAGCAGTTTGTCGCCGATCTGACGGCGCGGCGGGCACTGCTCACGCGCTTCTGGCATTACTTCAAGCGCCGCGACCTGGACCACCGTTTGGTCGGCGCGGGGGCTGCCCTGGGTCTGGCCACGATGCAGGTGGAGGAGACGCGCGCTGCGCTGGCGGCCATCGAAACCGAACAGCCGCCGGAGTTTCCGGGCCTGTCACTGGATGCACGGCGCGCCATCAATATCGCCGCGATCGCGTACGCGGAAGTGCTGTGCCTGCGACTGGCCGATACTCCGCTGATGAGTCTGGCGAAGGAGGCCACGGGTCGCCGCGAGCCGCTCGATGTCTATGGTGGCCGGCCCGAATGCGAAGGGTTGATTGCGCTGATCGCAAGAGCGCGCGCGATCATCGAGAGCAAGGTCAATGTGGCCCAGGATGTGAAGGCGCGCAGCGAAACCCTGCGCCCGCTGGCCCGCTACCGCAACAATCTGGACACGGCGCCCACCCCTGAATCCGTCTCGCTGGGCGAGACGGATGTGCTGGCGGGTGAGCCGCTCGGTGCCCGGGCCATCAACATGCCCAACGTGCTGGGCGAGGACACCTGGGACATGTTCCGCGTGCTGCTGCGCTGATTCGCCGTTCAGCGGTTGACCGTTTGCTGTGCCGGCGGTGGCGCGGGCAGGTGCTGGTTCGGCGTGTTGCCCATCAGAATGTCCGCCATGACCTGCGTCGCCTCGCTCAGTACCAGATCCGGGGGCGTGCTCACCTTGGCGCTGGGTGCCGAGCTTCCCGGGGCGCGTTTGGCGCGTGTAGCGTCCGTACCGTCGGCGCCTGCGGCCTCACCGCTATCCAGTTCCTCCACCGTCTTCAACGCGGGCTGTCCCTCGGCAAGCAGGCGCTGATTGGCGCGCTCCAGCCGCTCCTTGTCGAGCCGGGTGCGCTCCTCCTGCCGCACCTTCAGGTTCAGTGACAGAGTCTTCTCGGCACGCACCTTGTTCAGGGCCGCCACATCATCTACCAGGTAGCGATAGTCCGGATCGTGCTGCTCGCGGGCCGTTTCCTCGGACACCAGTGAGGTCAGGGCCAAGCTGGGATGCTCGTCGTGCCAGGCGGTGAAGGGTGCGCCCTGAATGCGGTCCCAGGGCAGTGCAGCCTCCAGCGCGCTCTCACCGACTTCGGTCATGTCGATGGGCGAGGGCAGTTGCACGTCGGGCTCGACGCCGCGGTGCTGCGTGCTCTCGCCCGTGACACGGTAGAACTTGCCGATGGTGACCGTGATCTGGCCACTGAGCGGCTTCTGTGACCAGCGGTCCAGCGGGATCAGATTCTGCACCGTGCCCTTGCCGAAGGTGCGCTGTCCGAGGATATAGGCGCGATGATAATCCTGCAGTGCGCCGGCGAAAATCTCCGAGGCGCTGGCGCTGTAGCGGTTTACCAGCACCGACAGCGGCCCTGAATAGGCGACGCCGGGGTCCGGATCATCCAGCACTTCGACCTGACCGTTCGTGTCCTTCAGCTGCACGACCGGGCCTTTGTCGATGAACAGGCCGGTGAGCGCGGTGGCCTCCGGCAGATAGCCGCCGCCATCATCACGCAGGTCCAGCACAATGCCGTCGACACCCGCGCTGGTCAGCTCGCCCAGCAGCCGATGCACATCGCGGGTGGTGCTGCGGTAGTTCTTCTCACCGGCAGCCTGGGCCGCCACGTCCTGATAGAAGCTGGGGATGGTGATGACGCCGATCTTCAGCATGCGCCCGCCGCGGGTGACGGTGCGCACTTCCTTTTTTGCCGCCTGGTTGTCGAGATTGACCTTGTTGCGGGTGAACACCAGCATTTTCTCCGGCGTTCCCGGCGCCGCGCCAGCCGGCAGCACCTGCAGCTTCACCACGGTGCCCGCCTTGCCACGGATCAGCTGCACGACATCCTCAAGCCGCCAGCCGACGACATCGGTGACCATGGCGTCGCTACCCTGTTGCACGCCGGTGATGCGATCGTTCGCCTTGAGGGTCCCGGCGACTGCGGCCGGACCACCTTCGATGACATTCATGACCTGCACGAAGTCATCCGTTTGCTGCAGGGAGGCGCCGATGCCGTCGTAGTTCAGACTCATCGTGATGCGGTATTCCTCCGAATCCCGCGGTGAGAAGAAGTTGGAGTGCGGATCAAAGGTGCGCGCATACGCATTCATGAGGTTTTCAAACACATCATCGGCGGTGATCTGGTCCACCCGCTTCAACCCGCGCTCATAGCGCTTGTGCAGGATATCGACCGCTTCCTTCCAGGTCTTGCCGGTCAGCAGCAGCGACAGACCATCGTTCTTCACCCGCTTGCGCCACACCTCATCGAGCTGCGCACTGGTGCTCGCCCAGGTTGCATCCTTGCGGTCGAACTCCATGCTCTCATCGGCCGTCCAGTCCGGCTCGGTGTCGAGCATCTTCAGCGCTGCGGCCAGACGTTCGCGGTCGCGCTGCTGGTAGCGCGCGAAAATCGCGAACCCCGGTTCGATATCCCCGGTGTGGATCATGTCGTCGAAACGGAAGCGCCACTGTTCAAACTCCTTGAGGTCGCTGGCAAGGAAGTACAGGTGCTGGCCGTCGAGGGACTCGATGTAACGATCGTAGATCTGACCGGACATGTGGTCGTCGATCAGCACGTGGCGGTAGTGCGCCTCCTCCAGAATCGACCCCACGCGCCGCGCGATGGCGCGTTCGCGGTCGTTGGGGGCAATGGCATTGGGTGGCAGCGCTGCCGGGCCGGCGGGCGCCTGCGCCGAGCCGGTCAGGGCGAGCACCATCATTACCGCCACGAACAGGGCAGCCCAGGCGGAAGAACGACGCTCGAATCGGCTCAGGTTATTCATGGGAGGTACGACAGGTCCTTGGGTGTACGCGAATATACTAGGCTAGAGTGCGCGGCCCTTCGCAGCAAGTGCACCATTGCCAGCTGCGCAATTGGCGTCTTCAACGGCACACACGGTTACTTTCGGCAAATATGCGACCATTGGCGGTTCTGATCGGCATCATTATGGGCTCTACCTTCACCTTGTTCGCAGGGTTGTCCCTGACCTGGGTGACCCTGCTGTTCGTCCCGAAGGAGGAAGCCGGGGAACTTTTCGGCGAACAGGCCACTCTCAGGATCGCGATCGCCGTATTCGGCACGGTCTCGGCAATCGCCGGGGTGAGTTTCTACGCGCAGCTGCGGGAGCGCCGCTGGCGCCTGATCGCCCATCTCGCCACGTTGGCCAGCCTGTGCATGGCCCTGTGGGTGTACTGGCCCAAGAAGTAGGCCGTTTCTCAAGCTTGGCGGCGCACGGCCTGGACGGCACCCACCGTCAGGCGCAGCACCAGAATCACCAGGTAGGGGCCGAGGGCCACGATCCAGGTCGCCTGCTGGCCCTGACCCAGCCCGTGGTAGAAGTGATCCACGAGGTCTCGGGTATTGCCGCCGGCATAGGGTCCAAACACACGCGATCCGACCAGCCAGATCAGGGGCGGCAGCAGCAGCAGCCCCATGACCAGGCCGATCAGCAGCCACAGCAGCTCCCGGCGGACCATGACGAAATTCGATGACATGTTGCAGGCATAATACCGCCGCAATGAAAAAAGTCAGAGCGGCAGTCATCGGTGTGGGGTACCTGGGGCGCTTTCACGCCCAGAAGTACGCCCAACTTGAAGAATGTGAACTTATTGCCGTGGTGGATGCCCGGCAGGAGCCGCGCGAGGCGGTGGCCGCCGAAGTTGGTGCCCAGGCGCTGGCCGACTATCGCAGCCTGCTGGGCCAGATCGATGCGGTCAGCATCGTGACCCCGACCGCCGCGCACTTTCTCATCGCCCGGGAGTTCCTGGAGGCGGGCGCGCATGTGCTGGTCGAAAAGCCCATCACGGAGACCCCGCAGCAGGCCCGTGAGCTGATCGCGCTGGCGGCGCGGCAGGGCCGCATCCTGCAGGTGGGACACCTCGAGCGGTTCAACTCGGCCATTCTGGGCGCCGAAGAACACCTGCGGGCGCCGCGCTTCATTGAATGCCATCGCCTGGCGCCCTACAAGGAGCGCGGCACGGATGTCAGTGTGGTGCTGGATCTGATGATCCACGACATCGACATCGTGCAGACGCTGGTCGGGTCGGCCATCGAATCCATCGATGCCATCGGCACACCGGTATTTTCCGAGGACGTGGATATCGCCAATGCCCGGATCCGGTTCGCGAATGGCTGCGTGGCCAATGCCACGGCCAGTCGGGTGAGTCTGAAGACCGAGCGCAAGATGCGGGTGTTCTCGGATGACGCCTACGTGTCCATGGATCTGCAGCAGAAAATCGTGACCGTGATTCGCAAAGGTCCGGGCAACCCGGCCGTCGGACAGCTTCCGGTAAGCATCGAGGAGCGCATTTTCGAACCCGGCGATGCCTTGAAAGCGGAAATTCTCGCCTTCCTGACCTGTATCCAGCACGGCCACGCGCCGGTGGTAAGCGGTGAGGCGGGCCTTGCGGCCCTGGAGACGGCCATCCAGATCACGGCCCAGGTACAAAAGAGCCGTCAGCGGGGCCGGTGAGGCCAGGCTGACACCTTGATTTCCGCTGCGCGGACGCCAGATAGCCGGCATGGACACACAATTGCTGCACATTGGATCGCGGCCCCGGTCGCTGGAACTGGACTTCATCGGTGACCTGGCCTGCCCCTGGTCGTTCATCGGCAAGCGCAACCTGACGCGGGCGCTGGACAGCCTTTACGGGGCGACTTCGCGGGTGCAGCGCTGGCATGGCCTGCCGCTGGCGGGCATGGCCCAGACGGGTTGGCGTGAGCACCTGGCCTCCAGGCTCCCCACCGGTGCGGACGTGGATGAGGCGCAGCACAAGCTGGAAAGCGCCGGTCGCGACCTGGACATCGCCTTTCACTTCGAGCGCATTGCGAGCCTGCCGGACACCCGCGAGGCGCATCGACTGGTGCACCTGGCCGGCTCGGACCCGCGCCAGGGCGAATTGATCGATGGGATTTTCCGCGCGTTCTTCGAGGCCGGGGGCGACATCAGCAATCCTTTGGTGCTGGTGCAGCTGGCCACCGAAGCCGGTGTGGATGAGTCGGTGCGCGCGGCCTTCACCGGCGGTCCGCAGGGGCGCGATGAGGTGCTGGCCGAGGAGCGGCGCCTGCGCGGCTTAGGGGTGGAAGGCGTGCCCAACCTGTTGCTGAACAGTCGGGTGCTGGTGCCCGGTGCGGCCGATGTGCCGACCTATATTCAGGCGCTGGACCAGGCGCTGTTCACCGAAACGCCGACCCAGGAACGCCAGCGACTGCTGCACTGAGTGTGCGAAAATCCGGGGTCTTGAGACCTCACGAACAGGACCACCGGAATGCTCGACCCAGGATTGCTGGCTGATCTGCGCGCCGTCGTGGGCGACTCCGGCCTGTTGACCGGCGCGGCGGTGCATGAGCGCACCGATGTCAATGGCCACGTGCCGCGTGCCGCGGCGCTGGTGCGACCCGCCTCCACCGAACAGGTATCGGGCGTGCTGCGCCTGTGTCACGCCCGACGCCAGAGCGTGGTGACGCATGGGGGACGCTCGGGTCTCGTGGAGGGCACCGCGACCGCCGAGCACGAACTGATCCTGTCCACCGAGCGCATGAATGCCATCGAGCGGGTGGATGTCACGGGCCGGACCATGCGTGTGCAGTCCGGCACCATCCTGCAGCGGGTGCAGGAGGAGGCCGAACGTCACGATCTGATGTTCGCCCTGGATCTGGGCGGCCGGGGCACCTGCACGATCGGCGGCAATATCTCGACCAACGCCGGCGGTGTGCGCGTGCTGCGCTACGGCATGATGCGTGCGCTGGTGTTAGGCGTGGAGGCGGTTCTGGCCGATGGCACGGTGCTGAAGTCACTGAATCGGATGATCAAGAACAACGCCGGCTACGATCTCAAGCAGCTCTTCATCGGCTCGGAGGGCACGCTGGGTGTCGTGACCCGCGCCGATCTGCGGCTGTTTGCCCGGCCGCGCAGTACCAATACCGCGCTGGTTGGCTGCGCGGACTTCGACGGCCTGGTGCGGCTGCTGGGGTTGCTCGATGCCAGCCTCGGCGGACAGCTCAGTGCCTTCGAGGCCATGTGGCCGGAATTCTACGAGGCGACCACGACGGCATTTGGACATCACCGGGCCTTGCTGCCGGCCGGTTATGGCATTTACGGCCTGGTCGAGGCCTCCGGGGCGGACATCGACAGCGACGGGGTGCGCTTCGAGGAGGCGCTGGGGGAGGCCATGGCGCAGGGCGTGCTGCTCGATGCCGTCATCGCCAAATCCGAAGCCGAGCGCAGCGAAATCTGGGCGCCACGTGATGATCCGTGGCTCATCACGCAACATTACGGTGCCACGCTGAACTTCGATGTCAGCATGGCCATCGAGGATATGGCCGGCTACCTGGCCAACCTGCGCCAGGCGGTCGCGCAGCGCATCCCGGCGGGCCGCGTGTTCGCCTTTGGCCACATCGCCGACGGCAACCTGCATGTGATCGTGGCGCCGGGAACCGCCGATCCGGCGGTGATGCGGCTGGGCGAGGAGCTTGCCTATGAACTGCTGCGTCCCATCGACGGCAGCATCTCGGCCGAGCATGGCATTGGGCTTGAGCGTCGGCACTTCCTCAACATTTCGCGCACCGCGCAGGAAATCGGCGCCATGCGTGCCCTGAAACATGCCCTGGATCCGCACGGCATTCTCAACCCCGGCAAGGTCTTCGAGTGAGCACGACTCCGGCACATCTGGCCAGCAAGCCACGACCGGTGCGCGTCGCCGCGGTACAGATGAGCTGCACGTGGGACCGGGCCGCGAATATCGCGCGCGCCGAGCAACTGGTGCGCGAGGCCGCCGCGCAGGGTGCGCATATCATCCTCATCCCGGAACTGTTCGAG
>DATHOA010000321.1:0-10896 GCA_035485475.1 Steroidobacteraceae bacterium
CACTTCCCGCACAAGCTGCTCCGACTCATGGGCGGTAACAATCAAAATGCGTGTCTTTGGCACCGTGTTATGCAGCTGCCTCGTGGCCTCGAGCCCGTTGAGTTCGGGCATCGTCAGATCGAGAATCGCAATGTCAGGCAGCAGCTGCGCCGCCTGTTCGCAGGCCTGACGACCATTGGAGACCTCTGCGATCACCAACCAGCCCGCCTTTTCTGACAAAGTGGAGGCAAGGCCGCGCCGGACCAGCGGGTGATCGTCGGCGATCAGAATACGGACAGTTTTCATCGCAATGGTGGGTTCAAGCGGGTAGGGGCGTCTCCGGCGCGGTTATCGTTGTCCTTGGAACTGTAATCGTGGCACGCACGCAGGTTCCATTCGGGCTCGAGAGGATTGTAAGGTGTCCGCCCAGTTGACGCAGTCGTTCCCGCATCCCGCCCAGTCCAACACCGCGCATGATTGGATCCGGTACATTTCCGGAGTCGAATGCTTCGGGTATTCCCAGCCCCGCGTCCTGCACTTCGAGTGTGAGTACCGCCTCATCAAGCGCCAGGCGTATTGTGACCGACGGACTCTGGGCGTGGCGATGGACATTGCTTATGGCTTCCTGAACTACCCGGAACAGTGCCAGCTCCAGATCACGCGGCAGTCGAGGCAACCGTTCAGGCAACTGCAGGACGACATTGATGTCGCTCCGGCGGGTGAGGCCGTCAGCCAGCCAGCGCAGGGCGCTGAGCAGGCCGATTTCATCCAGCAACGGCGGATGCAGCAGATAGGAGGCGGTGCGGATATCGGAGGAGCAGCGCTGGGCCAGTGCTGCGCAATCGGCTATCAAGCCTCGGGTTGGGGAATTCTCGGTTTCCGTGAGCCGCTGCAGGCGCGCGAGCTGCATTCCCAGGGCGGTAAGGACTTGACCGGTGGAGTCATGCAGATCACGGCCAATGCGTCGGCGTTCATCGTCCTGAAGTTGCACCAGCGTACCGGCGAGCTGCTGCAATTCCCTTAGCATCGCCTCGCGTTCCTCGTCCAGCCGCTTGCGCTGGGTAATGTCATGAAACACGGCCAGGGTTAGGGTCCGTTGGTCTGCCTCAAGCCCCGTCAGGTCCACCTCCGCGATCAGCGGCTCGCCGGTGTCCAGCCGCTTGAAGGTCCATTCGAATGATGCCGTACCGTTCTGGAGCGCTTCGCGAAGTCTCTCCCGCATGCTTGCCTCGGAAGAACGGCCGTGCGGCTGCGTCGGCGGCGCCACGTCCCGTGGCTGCAGGCCCTTTAACGCTCGGTAGTCACGAGCGCCAAACATCGTCGCGCTGCGCACATTGCAGTCTACGAAATGCTCGCCCTCAAGGAGCAGAACTCCGAATGCAGCATTATTGAAAAGTGCGCGATAGTGCCGCTCCCGGCGCCGCAGCGCGCGCAAGAAATAGATGACGACACCGCCCGCAGCCACGATGACCAAGGTCAGCGCCCCGGCCAGCGCCAATGTTTCGCGCCGCCTATCGTTCCAGCTTGCGAATATCGCCGCCTGAAATTGCCAAGCCGCGGAAATCATGGGGTATCCCGGCACCCGCCTTATCGCTACCACGTTGGGTTCGTGCGAGCTTATGCTGGGCGCGACGATGACGCCGCCGCTGGCTGGCAGTGCGAGTGCGCGGCGCAGTACTTCGGCCGAGGCGAAGTTCTTGCCGCGCTGTCCCGCATACCTCGATTCCGGAAACGCTTCGAGCACTGTAGAGTCGGCACTGAACAGGCCAGTGCCACTGGCTTCCCCCGTCGGGGTATAGGTGGGTGCGAGCATATCGAACGCGAAGAGGGCGCCGGCCCACATTTGCCCGATCCGCTGCGCGACCGGCACCAGGTGCCCGCCCGGGCGATCCGGGTCCGCTATCGGTTGCCCCACCCAGCTGGGCTGCGCGCCGGCCGACAACGCCGGCATCAACCAAGGTGGTAGCGCGGCGAGGGATTCGCGTCGACCGCCGCGCGCGAGGAGTTCGAATCGTGTCGAGCTGCCAAGAAACAACGCGCGGACATAGGGTCCGCCGGTCAGCATATGGCTCAAGGTTTGCTGTATTTGGCCCTGCGGTTTGACCGCAAATCCACCCTGACCGCCAAGCTCGTTGACCGCGGCTACCGCGGCGCCTACGCCATCACCCATCATGGATTCGACTTCCGCGTTGAAGGCGCCGCCCCGAGCGCGCAGGCGCTCGCGGGTAGTCGCTTCAGTCAGGCGGAAATCACTCTGGATGACATGTACGGCGTAGCTCCACACGCCTATGAGCAAGACAGCCGAGTAGCCAAGCACTATGACCCGCAGCGCCGTTATCGAGCTCGTCAAGCCGCGGAATGAGCCCGCCCTAATGGCTGCGTATAGCTGTGACGGTGAGCGCACGGTCGACTCCACAGTCCTGCTCTATCCCCACACAGCCACCCCTTATTGTTATTGAGGTCTGGAGATGAAAATGAATCGCCAAGCAGTATGGCGCGCGCAGGAGTTCGCGCGCCAGAGGAATTTTCGCAAGCCGAAATTCGAACGCATTGCAGCAATTCCCGCCAGGACCGACGCGGAAGGTGGCGTCGGGCCTAGAATTGCTGCCATTCGTTGTCGGTACCGTTGGCCGCACCGACATTCGGCTGGCTGCGGCCGACTGGCGCCCTCGGTGTGACAGGTCTGGCCGGCTGTGCCTGCGCGTTGGCCTTGGCCCATGGACGCCCCGCGCCGCGCCGCTCCGGGCTTTCCGGCTGTGCGGAGCCGCCACGCGAATCGGCCAGCGCAGCGTGGCCGGCAGCCACCATTTCCTGCGAGACATGGTACCTGTCCATCATTTCGGCCAGGGCCCCCGCCTGATCTGCCATGGATTCGCTGGCCGCCGAAGCCTCCTCGACCAGCGCGGAGTTCTGCTGCGTGGTTGCATCCAGCTGCATGACTGCCTTGTTGACCTGCTCGATGCCCGAAGACTGCTCCTGGCTCGCCGCCGCGATTTCCGCAATGATGTCACTGACCTGCTTCACTGCCGAGACGAGCTGCTCAAGCGTAGCGCCGGAGTCGGTGACCAGCGACGATCCTTCGTCCACCTTCTTGCGGCTGTCCGCGATCAGGGCCTTGATCTCCCTTGCCGCAGTGGCACTGCGCCCGGCCAGATTGCGCACTTCGCTGGCAACTACCGCGAAGCCACGGCCCAGTTCGCCGGCACGAGCCGCCTCGACGGCGGCATTCAAGGCAAGCAGATTGGTCTGCAAGGCGATCTCGTCGATGACCCCAATGATGTCGGCAATCTTTTTCGAGGCCTCGTCAATTCCCGCCATGGCCTTGACCGCTTTCGCCACGACGACACCACCGTTTTCAGCCTGATCCCGGGCGGCGACGGCCAGCTGATTGGCGCGGATGGCGTTGTCGGCATTCTGGCGCACGCTGGAGGTCATTTCCTCCATCGAGGAGGCGGTCTGTTGAAGACTCGATGCCTGCTCTTCGGTCCGTTGACTGAGATCCACGTTACCCTGTGAAATCTCGGCTGCACTGCGCGCCACCTCGGCGGCCGTAACCTTCACGCGACCGACAATCTCGCTCATATTGTCGGCCAGCTGATTGATGCCCCGGGCCAGCGATTCGTGGAAGGCACCCTTGCCTTCGAGCGCGATGCGTTTCTTGAGGTCCCCGTCAATGAAGGCGGAAACGATCACCTGAATTTCCCGTTCAACCGACTGTTCGAATGTCCGGTGCAGCTGCGCTTCACGGCGCTGGGCGGAAATGTCCGTAGCATACTGCACGACCTTGAAAGGCTTGCCCTTCTTGTCGAGGATCGGGTTGAAGGAGCCCTGTAGCCACACTTCGTCGCCGCCCTTGGCAATGCGCTTGTATTGCCCCGTGTGGTATTCACCGCGCGCGAGCTTCTCCCAGACCTGGCTGTATTCGACTGCCATGTATTCTGCAGGATCGACAAATAAGCGGTGATTCTTGCCCCTGATGTCCTCCAGCGAATAGCCCATGGTCTGCAGGAAGTTGTCATTGGCCGCGAGAACGGTGCCATCGAGCGCGAGCTCGATAACCGCTTGCGACCGATTGAGTGCCGCAATCTCGCCGCTTCGCGCCGCCAATGCCCGTTTGCCAATGCTTGGACTTCGGCTCGCAGCCTTGCGCTTCCTCGTTGCCATGACTTATCCCTTTTGACTAATGTTGCGAAACGTTTTTCGAAATCGATTGATCTGTTACGGTACTGTTCAGGCGGCGCCGGCCATCGCGGGCGCTTGCGCCTGCTCCAGGTCGCGACGGATCAATTCGTCGACGTTCAGCAGAATCAACATGCGATCCGCGACCGCCGCGAGACCCTTGATCAGCTCGACGCTCGCCTTGCCCCCCAAGCTGGGAGTTTCCTTAAGCTCCGCAGCGTCGATGTCCACTACATCGGAGACGCTGTCCACGACCAGGCCAAACTCGCGACGCCCGGACGCCGTGTGCACCGCAAGCACGACAATGACCGTGAGCGGCGTGAACGGCGCCTGCTCGAGGCCAAATCGCACCCGCAGGTCGATGACGGGCACGATCGATCCACGCAGGTTCAGCATGCCGAGCATGTAGATCGGTGCCTGGGGGAGGCGCGTCACGGGCGCCCAGCCGCGTATCTCCTGAACGAGAAGAATGTCCACGGCGTAGGTTTCGGATCCGAGGCAAAATGTGAGAACCTGGTGCGAAGTCTCCGCCGAGTCGTTCGTCGCCATGGTCGATCGGTTGGAATTCACGGTCGGCATTCCTCTATAGAGCTTCTGAATGATTTCATGCGGCATTTCGCTCCGCGGCATATCGCACCAGGCCGGGGATATCCAGAATCAGCGCGACGCTGCCGTCCCCAAGAATGGTTGCACCGGAAACGCCTTCGATGCGGCGATAGTTCGTCTCCATTGACTTGACCACAACCTGTTGCTGGCCCAGCAGTTCATCAACAAAGAGACCCACCTTGCGGCCGTCGCATTCGACGACCATGACCGACCCGAGGTCCAGATCGTGACATCGTGGCTCGAGATTGAAGGCGTCATGCAATCGGATTATCGGAATGTAGTCGCCGCGGAAGAGCAACACTTCCCCGACACCGGCCAGTTGACGTGCCACGCCACGCTTGAACTGCAAGGACGCGATGATGGCCACCAGCGGAACAATGTAGACTTCCCCGCCAACCGCAACGGACAGGCCATCGACGATCGCCAGGGTCAGGGGTAGAGTGATGACCACACTTGAACCCTTACCGACTTCCGTGCGCAATTCGACGGTGCCGCCCAGCTCTTCGATATTTCGGCGAACGACGTCCATGCCCACGCCACGACCCGACAGCTCGGTGGTAACTTCGGTCGTGGAGAAGCCTGGTTGGAAGATCAGATTCGCGACGGCTTCATCGGACAGGAAGTCATTCGGGCCCACCAGACCCTTGGCACGTGCTTTGGACAGAATTCTTTCGAGATTCAGGCCCGCGCCGTCGTCGCCAACCTCGATGACGATGGAGCCACCAAGTTGATAGGCATTCAGGAACAAGGTCCCCACCGCGGACTTTCCGGCGGCGATCCGGGTCTCGGGCAACTCTATGCCGTGATCGATGGAATTGCGCACCAGGTGCACCAAGGGATCCCCGATCTTCTCCAGTACCTTCTTGTCCAGTTCGGTCTGTTCACCGGTCATTTTCAGCTCGATCTGCTTGTTCAGCCGAGCGGATAGGTCATGGACGAGTCGTGGGAAGCGGCTGAACGCAGAGCGGATCGGCAGCATGCGCACACGCATGACGCTTTCCTGAAGTTCCCGAACGTTGCGCTCCAGGTGAATCAGGCCGGCACGGATCCGATCCACGGGCGGCGGTTCGGCGCCGTCGACGAGTTGCATCAACATCGATTGCGCGATCACGATCTCCCCGACGGTATTCATCAGCTCGTCGAGCTTCTCGGTCGCCACCCGAATGGAGTTCGAATCTGCAGTGGCGGCCTTGGCGGAATTGCCACCCGCATCGCCCGTCGGCGTCAGGTTCGTGGCGGGCGGTGGGGATGGCGGCGGTGGTGGATTTGAGGCAATGGGTGCGGGGTCCGGCCGGGACGATGCGGGTTCTTCCGCGCGCAGTTGGCAATCCGCCTCGGCCCAGTTCAAGATGTTTTGGATGGCCTCCGAGGTCAGCTCGGTGGTCAACGTGATGGTCCACGTCAGGTAACAGACTTCTGGATCAAGGTCGGCAAAGGCCGGCAACTTGTCGGCGTGCGCGACCAGGGCCATCGTGCCCAGTTCGGCCAGCTCGCAGAACACCCGTGACGGATCGGCACCCGGTTCAGGCAGTCTTGCGGTGGGACGGAACTCGATCGTCCAGGTCATTTGCTTGGGACGCAAAGATTCCGGCTTGGCAGAGGACAGGCTCGTATTCGTTGGCGCGGAGGCTACCTGCACCGCGGCCGCTGTGTCTGCGGCCGACGGACGCTTCGCGAGCATTTGCTCGAGGTCGAATTGAATATCGGCCACCGTCTGCTGATCAACTGGGCTCTTGCGCTGGGTCGCCTGAAGCATGCCGCGCAGTACATCGGTGGACTTCAGCAACAGATCGATGGTGGGGCGCGTGACCGGCATGCGCCCGGCGCGCAGCTCATCCAGCAGAGTCTCCAGCGTGTGTGTAAAGGATGCGACCTCGGTAAACGAGAACATCCCGCTGCCGCCTTTGATGGAGTGCGCGACGCGGAATATGGAATTAATGGCTTCCGCGTTAGGCGCGCCGGGATCAAGCTGCAGCAGTGCGGTTTCCATGGCATCGAGTGACTCGAAAGCCTCCTCGAAGAATCCGCTGTGAAACTGATCCATTTCAAGCGTCATGTTGGCACGCGCTATGGCTGCTGGGGCCGGCGGAATCGCCCACTTGGAGACTTACTGCGGTGGCCGCCGCCCGAAAAGCCGGACTGTCTCCCTGCCAGATGGTGCTCAGGTCCTTGGCGATACGTTCGCGGCAGAATGCAAACAACAGTTGCAGGGCGGCGGTATCGATGAGTTCAACATCGGTTACATCGATGCGCACGGCTCCAGGGTATGCCACGAGCGCAAGCAGCTGCCGCTTCAGCGCTGCGCACTCACGAACGCTGCTACGGATCGGCAACAGAACAACTGGCGGGTCGGTGATCACAGACCGAGATCCGACAACAACGCGTCAACGTCCTGCTGGTTCCCTAGCGCGGCACCATGGTCAACACCGGGCACGACCGGGCCATATCCGTTGACTGCGACTGGCGCCGTCTCCCTGCGCTCCTCGGTCGCTTCGCCGGCAATTCGCATCAGGCTCGCCAGGGTGGCCTCTACCTCATCAACGAGCTTGATGACACCTCTTACGATCTGGCCGGTGAGGTCCTGGTACCCCTGCGCCAGGTATACATCGGAGAGATGCGACCGCAGCCGCGTCGCGACGGCGAGCACTGCCGGCGCCGTGGGATCCGCGGCCGCGGCGACCAGAGTAGTCACCAGCGGCGTTGCGCGCTCGATCAGATCCATGGTCCGATGCGCCGCGTCGTCGGTCAGCTTCATCACATGTACCAGCCGCTGGCGGGCGTCCGGCACGTCCTTTTCGGCCAGCTCTGAAAAGCGCGCATTGAGCTGAAAGGACTCCAGTGCCTGACGTACCCGCGCGGTCAGGCGGCGCAGCTCCGCAAATAGGTCCTTGCGCCGTCCGTGCACCAGATCGTCCAGGACCCGCTCAAACTCCGGGGCATCACCGGCGGATACCGCGGCGGTCAGCCGGTCGAGGAGGGGTCGGAGCCGTTCCAGGTTTCGCTGTGTATCTGTCATGGAACAATCAGCCGGCCGCGGCGGCGCGAGCTTGCAGAATCTTGTCCAGTTTCTGCTTGAGAATCTCGGCGGTGAAGGGTTTTACGACATACCCACTCACTCCGGCCTGCACGGCTTCGACGATCTGCTCCCGCTTGGCCTCGGCGGTGACCATCAGTACCGGCAGACCCTTGAGCTTCTCGTCGGCCCTGATGGCCTTCAAGAGATCCAGACCGGGCATCAAAGGCATGTTCCAGTCGGTAATCACGAAGTCGAAACTACCGGTTTGCAGCATCGGCCACGCGGTCTTGCCGTCATCTGCTTCCTGAATGTTCTGATAGCCGAGTTCCTGGAGTAGATTCTTGACGATACGGCGCATCGTGGAGAAGTCGTCTACTACGAGATACTTGATGGATGTGCTCACTTTGACTCCGTCGCGTGGTAAGGGGAGGGCCGGGCGGTTTTGACGGCACTGTGGCCATCAGTCCAGTCGTCCAGGCCGGATACGAGTGAACGCTGAACGCGTTCTGTGACCTTGACAGCATATTGACCGCGTGAAAGACCATATTCGCCACGAAGCACGGGCAGGCCCTCCGCCACGAGGGTGACCGCTCCGGTGAAGTCGGTAGCGATGACATCACCGGCCTGTAGCGCACACAGATCGGAAAGCGCGAGAGTGGTGGTCCCAAGCACTGCCCGCACCTCCAGTTCGGCGTCTTCCAACTCATGACGAAGCGCCAGTGACCAGCGATCGTCTTGCTCGACGCGGTCGCTTTGCACGCCGGAGTCCAACACTTCGCGAAGTGGCTCGATCATCGAGTACGGCATGGTGATGTGCAGATCGCCGCCGGCCCCATCGAAATCGATGCTGAACTGGGTGACAACCACAATCTCCGTCGGGCTGACAATGTTGGCGAAGTGCGGGTTCATTTCTGACCCGACCTTCTCGATCACGAGCGGCGCGATATGCGACCAGGCTTCCTGCAGATTGCGGAACGTCTCCGTCAGCACGTTTGCGATGATCTCGTTTTCGATCGCCGTGAACTCCCTGCCCTCGATCTTCGCGTGGCGGCCCTTGCCACCGAAATAGATGTCGATCAGCGCGAACACCAGCGTCGGATCAAGAATAATCAGCCCCGTGCCCCGCAACGGGTTGAATTTCACCAGATTCAGGCTGGTCGGTAGATGCAGTGTGCGAACGTAGTCTGCGAACTTGACTATTTGGACGGAACCGACCGAGATCACCGCCGCGCGCCGCAGCTCGTTGTAGAGACTGCCGCGCAGCAACCTGCCGAACCGGTCGTTTATCATCTCGAGCGTTGGCATTCGACCGCGCACGATTCGGCCGTAACGAGTGAAATCGTGTGCCCGCGCCTCGTCGCGTCCGGGTGGGGCCTCGGTCTGCACTTCACCGCTGTCGACGCCGTTCATGAGCGCGTCGATTTCATCCTGGCCGAGAATTTGTATATCCGACATAAGCGTCAGCCCCGGCTACACATAGCTGCCCGTATTGGCCGCCAACGAAATCGTGCCGTCTTCGGCGAGTTTTCTCGCGGTATTCAATATCTCCCTCTGCGCAGCCTCCGCCTCGGATATCTTTATCGGGCCGCGGCTTTCCAGGTCGTCACGGAGCATCTCGCCGGTGCGCTGTGACATGTTCTTGAAGAACTTTGCCCGCACCTTCTCGTCAGCGGCCTTGAGCGCCGGAACCAGGAGTTCATGAGCCACCTCACGTAGCAGGATCTGGAAGTCCCGGTCTTCGATCTCCGGCAGGTCGTCAAAGGTGAAGATCAGATCCTCGATTACGGTGGCGAGCGCGACGTCCGATTTGCGAAGCTGTCCGAGGAGCAGGTTCTCCTGTCCCGGCTCCATGTTGTTCAGGATGGAGGCGGCGGCTTTCGGACCGCCAATACTGGTGGTCCGGGTCGAGTCCTTACCCGAGAATTGCCGCTCGATGAGTTCGTCCAACCGGTTGAGGGCGCTCGGCTGGACTCCGTCAAGGGTGGCGACACGGGCTAGCACCTCGGCGCGTATCGATTCGCTCATGCGCCCCAGAACGTCCGCGGATTGCTCCGAATCCAGATAGGCGAGTACGACGGCAATGGTTTGCGGATGTTCATTGCGAAGATGGTCGGCAATTTCACGCGGCTCCATCCACTTGAGCATTTCGAGGCCTTTACTGGAGCGACCGAACAGGATGCGATCGATGAGACCGGCCGCCTTGTCCTCGCCGAGCGCTCGGGTCAGGGTGTTGCGGATGTAATCATCCGAGCCGAGACCGATCGAGGCCTGGGTCTCCACTTCATTGACAAAGCTGGAGAGCGTGTTGGAGACCTGGGCGACGGTGAGCGGGCCTACGGCGGACATCGCAGCACCAATACGCTGAATATCCTTGGGGCCAAGATGCTTCAGAACGTCGGCGGCGGCCTGTTCGCCGAGCGACAGCAGCAGCACTGCCGCGTCGCGTACATTGGGCTGGGGAGCGCTGGCTTCACTCATGAGCGGAGATCCGCGAGCGCAGTGGCGTCTCGGCGCGGCTACAGGATTCGCGATGATGAAGGACAGGGCGCATGGCAAACATCTCCAGGCAGAGCCAGTGAGTGATACCAGGCGGGGGATAGGCCCAGGGAAAGTGCCTGCCGCAGGGGGATGGCGGCGGGTGCGAGTGCGAACACTCGGCGCTGACTCGGCTTCGACGCTTTTAGGGGGCGAAGCCTGCGATCAGTGCAGCGGGATCGTAGAGGTCTTTGTGGGGCGTCGTATGTGACACGGACGTGCAAATTCGCTCGCGCTTTGAGAGGCAGTTCAAACTACGCAGCGCCCGCGTGTCGAGACCGGGGGCCCAACCAAAACCGCTTCTTTTTATGACAAACCAGTCATTGAACCGGTTACGGCCCTGTTAGGCGATATTGCGCAGAATGATTCGCGCCAACTCGTCCAACGGCGCAATCCGCTCGGCAGCGTCCAGCCGGATTGCCTCCTTAGGCATCCCGAACACCACGCAGCTCGCTTCATCCTGGGCCACGGTACGAGCGCCGGCGTCGCGCATTTCCTTCAGGCCGCGTGCGCCATCATCGCCCATCCCGGTCATGATAATCCCCAAGGCATTGGGGCCCGCGCACTTGGCTGCAGAGCGG
>DATHOA010000322.1:0-25134 GCA_035485475.1 Steroidobacteraceae bacterium
ATCTACTATGTCTCGGTGGAGTTCCTGATTGGCCGCGCCCTGGCCAACAATGTAACCAGCCTGCTGCTGGAGTCCGCCGCACAGCAACGTGCGGATGAGTGGGGGCTCGATTGGACCGCTCTTCTCGAGGAGGAGCCGGACCCCGGATTGGGCAATGGTGGGCTCGGACGCCTCGCGGCCTGTTTTCTCGACTCCATGGCGACGCTGCGGCTGCCGGCCATGGGCTACGGCCTGAGGTACGAGTACGGCATGTTCCGACAGGCTTTTCGCGATGGCTGGCAACTGGAGCAGCCGGATAATTGGCTAAGCCGTCGGGACCCCTGGGAGGTCGCCCGGCCGAACGAGAAAGTCGAAGTTCGGCTCAATTGCTCGTATGAGGTGCGCGGCGGCCACTTGCGCGCGATCGTAGGCAAGCCTTCCAGCCTCATCGGGATGCCCTACGATCGGCCGGTAGTGGGTTACGGAGGTCGGACCGTCAATACGCTGCGCCTGTGGGCAGCCTATGCCACAGACTATTTCGACTTCCAGGAATTCAGTCACGGCGAGTTCGTCGGCGCAGTCGCCGAGGCGATCGAAGCGGCCAGCCTGACGCGCGTACTGTATCCGGATGACTCGACCAACTGGGGCCACGGCCTGCGCTTTGTTCAGGAGTACTTCCTGGTCGCCTGCACGCTGGCGGACCTCATCCGCCGGTTTAGTCGCAGCAACGACGATTGGGACGCATTACCTGAGAAGGTCGCAATCCAGCTCAACGACACCCATCCCGCGATTGCCGTGTCCGAGCTCATGAGGATCCTGCTGGATGAGGCACACCTGCCATGGGATCAGGCCTGGCGCCTCACCCAAGGCACGCTCGCCTACACCAACCACACGCTGTTGCCGGAAGCCCTGGAGAAATGGCCGGTCGCCTGGTTCGAGGCGCTCTTGCCACGGCATCTGGAAATCATCTATGAAATCAACCGGCGTCTGATCGATTTCGTCCGCGGGCGATTTCCGGGCGACGAAGGACGGGTTCAACGGGTGAGTTTGATCGAGGAGGGTCAAAGCAAGCAGGTTCGCATGGCCCACCTGGCCATCGTCGGTTCGCATAGCACCAATGGCGTGGCACAGATTCACTCGCAATTGCTGCGGACCACCACAGTCAAGGACCTGGCTGAGCTGTTTCCCGAGCGCTTCAGCAACAAGACCAACGGCGTCACGCCGCGGCGCTGGTTGCTACTGGCCAATCCCCCACTCGCCACGCTCATCACCGAGGCCATCGGCGACTCCTGGATCACCGATCTGGAGGAGCTGAACAGGCTGCGGCTGCTGGCGGACGACGAGGGCTTCCGGGACCTTTTCAGACGCGCCAAGCACGAGGCGAAAGCAAAGACCGCCAGCTGGTTGCAGACCAGGTTCGGCGTGTTGGTGGACCCGGACACCATGATCGACTCCCAGGTCAAGCGGATCCACGAATACAAACGGCAGCTGCTCAATGCGCTGCGCATCGTGGTGCTGTACAACAGGCTGCGGGTGAATCCTTCGCTCGCGATGGCACCGCGCACCTTTCTTTTCGCTGGCAAAGCGGCCCCCTCCTACCGGCTGGCGAAACTCATCATCAAGTTCATCCATAACCTGGCTGCCACGATCGATGTCGATCCGTCCGTTCGTGGCCGAATCAAGGTGCTGTTCTTGCCCGAATACGATGTATCACTGGCCGAACGGCTCATCCCGGCAACCGACGTCTCGAACCAGATCTCCACCGCCGGCTACGAAGCCAGCGGCACGAGCAACATGAAGTTCATGATGAACGGGGCACTGACGCTCGGCACGCGTGACGGCGCCACGATCGAGATGGCGCAGGAGGCCGGCGAGGAGAATCTCTTTCTATTCGGGCTCACGGCCGATCAGGTGGCCCGCAGCCGCGGCTGGTACAACCCGCTGTGGCACTATGACCACGAGCCGGAGATCCGCGCTGCATTGGATCTGATCCAATCCGACCATTTTAGCCGCAGCGAGCCCGGAACGTTCGCGCCGTTGCTCGATGCGCTTTTGAGGTACGGGGATCACTACATGCATTTGGCGGACCTCACATCCTACCTCGATGCCGACGCACGCCTGAGCCAGCTTTACGCAGATCCGGATGACTGGGCGCGCAAGGCCATCTTGAATATTGCCGCCTCGGGCAAGTTCTCCAGCGATCGCACCATTTCGGAGTATGCAACCCAGATCTGGGGCACCACACCGTGTCCAGTACCGTGATTGCAAGGTCGCGCGCGCGTGTGTGATGCGCAGCCGGGGATAACCCCGGCACAGCTGACAGCGTTGTGGCACCTGCAGAGCGATCTGGGGCCATTTCTGACCACGATCGAAGCGCTGCCTTCGCAAAACCGCGACCCGGTGCTGGCAGAAGCGGCACAGCGTGCGCATGAAGCCCTGAGTGAGCTGCTGGCGGAGATTGCGGTCCGGATCTACCGAGTCAGGGGACCCACGGGCTCGTGAAGTCCCCGTCGCTCCACAGCAGCCCCTTTTGCGCGCAGCTTTGCGCGTACTGGAACAGCGCCCGCTGCGTCGCCGCGGCAAAGTCGAAACTGCCTCTGAGGGGATAGCTCGCTGGTATCGCGGCATATTCGAAGTCGATGAGGTCCCAGATGACGGGCTGGCCTGTTGAGAGGTCAGTGGTGCGACTGGCTTTGGGTCCATCCCACGATGATTCCCGCCCCGAACGCTCCGTTGGAGCGTAGTACTTCGAACTGGCCGTCCGGCCTCAGGGTGGGCGGCCAAGAGCCCCTCCTGCAGTATCCACAAAGGAGTCCAAATTCGTACCGTCCGAAGCTGAACCACGCTTCCAAATTAGAGACAGCCGGTGTTGATGACAACCGACAGTGGATTAATGGTGGGTTTCGCAAGCGTAAATTGCGCCGATTCACTCCCACGAAACACAGCATCTCCGCCAGTCCAATTGTTCGCAGCCTGCGGGGCACCTATCGTGAAGCCACGACGATTGGAGGCTGGCGATGCCCGCATGGGAATTTCGCAGTGCAAACGGAGCGGGGATGATCGCCCTGTCGGGCGATTGGCTGACTCGTTCGCGGGTGCACGCGCCCGAGCTCGCGCGGCGGTGCAGGGACCCCACCCTCCGGCGCCTGGGGTTCGATACCAGTCAACTGGGTCGCTGGGACACGATGCTCGTGGCATTCCTGTGGGATATCAAACGCGCGGCCGCCGCGGGCGGGATGGTCTTTGATGATTCCGGGCTGCCGCCATCCGCGCGCGAACTGGTCAGCCTGCTACCCGCGGCGCCGCGCCAGCCGCGCACGCCGGTGCAACACCGGCTGCGCCCGCTTTCCTGGACTCTCACCCAGGCAGTCAATCTGCTCGTCGATGTAGGCAGCAGCGCGGTACTGGTGGTCGGGACTGCAGCGGGATCCGCCAGATTGCTGCTCGGTCGGGCTCGCTTTCGCGGCGCCGATCTGCTCGCGGATCTGCTCAATGCGGGGCCGCGCGCCGTGGCGATTGTTGGCACCGTCAACTTCCTCGTCGGTGCGATACTCGCCTTCATCGGCGCAGCGGAGCTGCGTCAGTACGCCGCGCAGGCCTATGTTCCCAACCTCGTCGGTGTCGCCTCCGTGCGCGAGCTTGCCAGCGTCGTGACGGCCATCGTGATGGCCGGGCGCACCGGCGGCGCCTATGCCGCGCGCATTGCCGCCATGCGCAGCAATGATGAGATCGCGGCGCTGCAGGTCCTTGGCATTCCCGTCAGCGAGTTCCTCATCTTGCCGGCAGTCGTGTCGCTGTGCCTGGCGATGCCCATCCTGTACCTCCTCGGCTGCTTCATTGCCATGGTAGGGGGACTTGCCGTCTCGATCCTCTCGCTGGGCTTCACGGCTTTCCAGTACCTGCGAGAGACCGTGGATGCCGTCCCGCTCTCGGACTTTGTGTTCGGAGCCATCAAGAGCATCGCCTTTGCCGCACTGATCGGCGCGGTGAGCTGCCAGATCGGCCTCAAAGCGGCGCGCAGTGCGCGCGCGGCCGGCGACGCTGCGACGGGGGCGGTGGTCGCGAACATCCTCGGCATCATCGCGCTCGATGCGCTGTTTGCCGTGATGATGGATGCCAGCGGGAGGTAAGCCCAGTGATGGGCGCAAACCGGTTGCTCGAGGGTGCCCCGATTCTGTCCTTGCGCGATGTGAGGATAGGCTACGGCGACACGGTCGTTCAGCAGCAGCTGTCCTTTGACGTGCAGCGCGGCAGCGTCTTCGCGATCATGGGCGGAAGCGGCGCCGGTAAGAGCACGGTCCTGAATACCATGATCGGCCTCGCACCGCCGCAGGCCGGGACAGTGACCTTTGCGGGGGAGAACTACTGGGCGCTCCCCGTCGACGAGCGCGCGCATATCGGTCGTCGCTTCGGAGTTTTGTTTCAAACTGGCGCATTGTGGAGCTCCCTCACGGTGGGCCAGAACGTGGCGCTGCCGATGCAGATGTTCACGAATCTCGACCGGCGTACGATGCGTCGGTTCGTCGAGCTGAAACTGGCCTTGGTGGGCCTGGAGGACGCCGCGGATCTGCTTCCGGCTCAGCTCTCCGGCGGCATGGCCAAGCGCGCCGGCCTGGCACGGGCGCTCGCGCTTGATCCGGAAATACTGTTTCTGGACGAGCCTTCGGCGGGACTGGATCCGGTAGCCGCGCGGCGCCTGGATGACTTGATCCTCGACCTGCGCGATGCACTCGGCGCCACGATCGTGGTCGTGAGCCACGACCTGCTGAGCCTCTTTGCAATCGCGGATGACGGGGTATTCCTCGACGCGGGCACCCGTTCGGCAATCGCGCGTGGTTCGGCCGCGCAACTGCGGGATCAGTCGGAAGACCCGCAGGTACAGGCGTTCATGCGGCGCGAGAATCCCGGCAGCGCCGGTCTCCATCCCTCCCCATACCTGGAGGACAAACTATGGCAAGCGTCCGGCTCGCGGCGATAGGGCTCTTCGTTCTCATCGGTGCGGCGCTCGCCTTCGCCACGGTCGTGGTGTTCGGCAGGCTCGACCTGTTCGGCGAGACCCGGGCGGCGGTCATCGTTTTCGATGGGGCCGTGAATGGACTGGGCGTGGGATCGCCAGTCACCTTCCGCGGGGTTCGCGTGGGGGCCGTGTCCTCGGTGGCAATTGCCTTTGACCCCAGGACTCATGCAGCTCACATCCCGGTGAAGATCCAATTGGCGCAAGGCAAGATATTGCTCCCCAAAGGCTATCGGGGCGCGATGGTGCCGATGTCACAATGGGTAGCCGACGGCCTGCGAGCGCAGGTAGTACCGGTGAGCCTCATCGCGGATGAGAGCGAGATCGATCTGGATTTCATCCCCGCCGCCCCCGCGAACTTTCACCCGCAGCTCGCCGATCTACCGGAGATTCCGGTGAGCCGTTCCGCCGGAGGGGAAATTGCCCAGGAGCTCAGTCGCCTGCCGCTCAGGGACATAGCGGACAACACGATCCAGACACTGCAAAGCGTGCGCGCACTTGCCGACACGCTCGGGAAGAGCCTGCCGACCGTCCTCGACAGCACGATAAGCACCTCCGCCAAGGCGGGCCAAACCCTCGATACGGCCCGCACGGCCATTGAAGAACTGCAGATCCGTACCGACTCGACGCTTGCCGGCATCGACCGGCTGAGCGGCAGCGCCGATCGTCAGTTGAATGATCGCGGCGCCGATCTGCACGACCTGCTGAGCAACCTGAACGGCATGACCGATGCGCGCTCACCCGACCGCGCCAATCTCGACTCGTCTTTGAACGATCTTTCAGATGCTTCGGCGGCGCTGCGCGGCTTTGCGAACGACATCGAGCAGAATCCGCGGCTGTTGCTGACGGGCAGGCACCCGTGAAGTGGACAGCGAGGATCCGGCGCCCCCTGCCGGTCGTGGCACTCGCGCTCGCCGGCTGCGCGGCCGCACCGCCCCTGCGGGTGTACATGCTCGCGCAAGGCCCCGCGGGCAGCGCCGGCGCGATGACCGCGGTGGATCCATTGGCGCCGCCCGGCGCACCGGTCATCGAAATCGCCCGCGTCAGTTTGCCCGACTACCTCGACTCCCGGGATCTCCTGGTGCGCGAAGGAGATCAGTTGCAGCGCAGCAGCACCGGACGCTGGGCGAACCGTCTCGCGCCTGCGACCAGCGACCTGCTCACTGCGCAACTTGCGCTGCGCCGGCCCGACACCTGGGTGACCGATCAGCCCCAGGCCAGGACGCCGGACTATCGGCTTTTGGTTCACATCAGCCGGCTGGACATCACGAACACGGGTACCGGTACCGTCGAGGCGGTGTGGGAGCTCGTTCCAGCCGATGCCTGCGAGGCAGTCATCCGCCACCGCAGCCAATTCACCATGAGCGCTGCGGTCGACACGGATGAGCGTGTGGCGCGCTTCGAGCGTGCGCTGCTCGAACGGCTCGCGAGCGACATCGACATTTCGAGCGTGCACCAGGCCGCGCGCAAGCGCGCGTGCACTACTCCCGGTGCGCCGTAGTCCTTTCTTTGCGAAGCCAGGGTTGCCCGTCGTCAGGAACATTGGCGGGCCGGCGATTGATGGGTCTTGCCAGAAGGTAGCGCTCTCCAAGCCAATCGATGGCGCGGGCGCGCGCCGCACTGTAGTCGATGAGCCATGCTCGCCATTTCTCGCCGTCGTTGGTCCATTGCATTGCCGGGTCCTCCACCAGCGATAGACTAGGTACATGGCTGCGCGCGAACAACGCCCAGCCTACGCATGCTGCGTTTCGCGGCAGTAAATCGCCGGCCATCGCAACGTTTACGCATGCGAAACGCAGCATCAACGTGCTGAGTCTTGTTCTTGTTGCGGCACCTTTCTACAGTGACGGTCATCGGTAAGTGCACCGCGTGCATACACCGCCCCGCGTGTACCCTCCCCCCACACGTCGGGAACTTAGTCGGCGGGCCATCCGGCCCGCCTACTTTTTTGCACCGAACAAAAAAACTCAACGCGCGCACTTCGTGCACTCGGGTGAAACGCTGGATCTCACGCCGGCCGATTGTTCCGGCGACGTGTGGCTCATACATTTGCCCCCGCGAAATATCGAAATGCGTTGATCGGGAGACTTCCATGACCTTGTTGCCCATTGACTGGATCGGACGGCTTGGCCGCTCGGTCCGCGAAATCGGACCGTACGCGGCACTGGCACTGCTCCTGCCCGGAGGCATGTTGATCGCCGGCCTGATTTGGGCGCTACGACATCGTTCATGGTTTGCAGCACACGCGCGTGCGTTCGCTTCGAGGTTGCTCATTGCCGCTCCCGGTGTGCTGGTCAGCTCGTGTGCCGGTCACAGTGCACCCACAGCGGCTGCGCGGCCGGCGGTAACGGTGGTCACTTTGCGCTCAAGACCCGTGTCCCTGACAACGGAGCTGCCGGGCCGGATATCGGCCTACCGCATCGCGGACGTGCGCCCACAGGTGGGCGGCATCCTTCTGAGGCGCCTGTTTACCGAGGGTGATCGCGTCACGGCAGGCCAGCAGCTCTATCAGATCGATCCCGCACCCTATCAGGCGGCCCTCGCCAGCGCCCAAGCGAGCCTGGCACATGCGCGAGCTGCGACCGTGGCGGCGAAACTGACCGCGGAGCGCTACCAATCGCTGGTCGAGGCTCGCGCCGTGAGTCGCCAGGACTACGACAATGCCCTGGCAACCCAGCAGCAGGATGAGGCGGATGTGGCCTCGGCTGACTCCGCGGTGCGCAACGCGCAGATCAATCTTGCCTACACCAAGATGTACTCCCCGATCAGCGGGCGTACCGGACGCTCCTCGGTCACGGAGGGGGCGCTGGTGACGAGCAACCAGGCTACGAGCCTCGTCACCGTGACCCAGCTGGACCCCGTGTACGTCGATCTGACCCAGCCGAGCACGACCATCCTGCGCTTCAAGCACGAGCTCGCCTCCGGCCAGATCCGCAGCATTGGCGCAGACAAGGCTCCCGCGCAGCTCGTTCTCGAGGACGGCAGCCCCTACGCAGTGTCGGGCACGTTGCAGTTCTCGGAAGTTTCGGTCGATGAGGGTACCGGCTCGGTGACCTTGCGCGCGATCTTCCCGAATCCGAGCGATCTGCTGCTGCCCGGCATGTTCGTGCGCGCCACGATCAAGGAGGGAGTGCGCGAGGGCGCAATTCTGGCGCCCCAGCAGGGCATCACCCATGCGCCCGACGGCACCGCCACCGCGCTCGTCGTCGGCGCGCAGGACCGGGTCGAGAAACGTACCGTCGTACTCGATCGCACGGTCGGCAATGAGTGGGTGGTTACGCGTGGTCTCAATGCCGGGGATCGCCTGATTGTCGGGGGCGTGCAGACCGTGAAAGCCGGCATGCAGGTGGCGCCTGAACCCACCCTGGCCGCACGGTAAGGCATCATGTCAAGCTTCTTCATAGATCGTCCGGTATTCGCATGGGCGCTGGCGTTCCTGGTGATGCTGGCGGGTGCGCTGGCGCTGTACAACCTGCCGGTCGCGCAGTTTCCCTCGCTGGCCCCGCCGGCGATCGCCATCACGGCCACCTATCCGGGTGCCTCCGCCCAGACGGTCGAGACCACCGTCGTGCAGGTGATAGAGCAGCAGATGAGTGGTCTCGATCACCTGCTGTACTTCTCCTCTGAAAGCGACAAGGACGGCACCTTCACCGTCACACTGACCTTCGCGCAGGGCACCAGTCCTGACATCGCCCAGGTGCAGGTACAAAACAAGCTGCAGCTCGCATTACCGCTGCTGCCGCTAACCGTCCAGCAACAGGGCTTGCGAGTCGCAAAGTCCGCCAAGAGCATTCTGCTCGCCGCAGCGTTCGTCTCCACGGACGACAGCCTGCGCAGTGAGGACGTTGCGGACTTCATCGCCTCGCGCATCCAGGATCCGGTCAGCCGCGTGAACGGCGTCGGTGATTTCCAGCTCTTCGGCGCGCAGTACGCCATGCGCATCTGGCTCGATCCGGTAGCGCTCGACAACTTTGGCCTCACGCCGACCGATGTGGGCAATGCCATCCAGGCGCAGAACATTCAAGTCGCGGCCGGCGAGGTCGGTGGTCTGCCTGCGGTGCCGGGCCAGCAGCTGAACGCCACGATCATCGGCCCGTCGTACCTGGAAACCCCGGAGCAGTTCGGCAACATCCTGTTGCGCGTGCAGTCGAACGGCGCGCAGGTGCGCCTGCGCGATGTAGCGAGCATCGCCTTCGGCGGCGAGAACTACTCGCTGTCGGAGAAGTACAACGGCCATCCCGCGGCCGCCCTGGCCATCAAGCTGGAGAGCGGCGCCAATGCACTGCAGACCATCGCGGCGGTCAAGGCCACCATTGCGCGACTGCAGCCAACCTTCCCGGCGGGGCTGAGCGTCGTCTACCCGATCGATACCTCCCCGTTCGTCGCGCACTCGATCCGGGACGTGGTGGAGACCCTGTTCGAGGCCATCGGCCTGGTGTTCGCCGTGATGCTGCTCTTCCTGCAGCACGTGCGTGCGACGCTCATTCCGACCATCGCCGTGCCGGTAGTGCTGCTCGGCACATGCGCCGTGCTCTCGATCTTCGGCTACTCGATCAACAGCCTCACCATGTTCGGCATGGTGCTTGCCATTGGGCTGCTGGTCGATGATGCGATCGTAGTGGTGGAGAACGTCGAGCGTGTCATACAGGAAGAGCATCTCTCGCCCAAGGAGGCCACGCGACGCTCAATGCAGCAGATCAGCGGTGCGCTGGTGGGCATCGCCCTGGTGCTCTCTGCCGTGTTCGTGCCGATGGCCTTCTTCGGCGGCTCGGCCGGCGTCATCTACCGGCAGTTCTCGATCACCATCGTCTCCTCGATGATCCTGTCGGTGTTGGTCGCGCTGATCTTCACGCCCGCGCTGGCGGCGACGTTGCTCAAGCCAGCCGCGCACACGGCGCGCCGGCGTGGATTTCTCGGCTGGTTCAACGACCGCTATGAGCGCGCGCAGGCGGCCTATGGGCGGCGCGTCTCCTCGATCACGCAGCGCCCGGCACGCGCCCTGATGGCGCTCGTGGTCGTGACGGCGGTGCTGGTTCTTGTCTACCTGCGATTGCCGGGTGGGTACCTGCCTGATGAGGACCAGGGCTTCATGTTCGTTCAGGTCACGGCGCCCCCAGGGGCGACGAGTTCGCATGTCGAGCAGGCGCTCGCTGATGTCTCGCACTATCTGCGCACCGATGAGGCGCAGGCCGTGGAAGGCGTGTTCACGGTCAGCGGCTACAGTTTCGGCGGTCATGGGCAGACCGCCGGCCTGGCTTTCACCATGCTGAAAACTTGGGAGCAACGCCCGGGCGCGCGCAACCGGGTGCAACAGATCGCCGCGCGCTTGAACCGGCACTTCGCCGGTGCCCAGGAGGGGAGCATCGTCGGCTTCGCCCCGCCGGCAGCGCTCGAACTCGGCAATGCAACCGGCTTTGATTTCGAGCTCACGGATCTGAACAACGTTGGGCACACTGCGCTCATGGAGGCGCGCAGTCAGCTGCTCGCCCTGGCGGCAAAGGATCCCTTGCTCGCAGGCGTACGCCCCAACGGACTTGCAGACGAGCCCCAGTACCGCGTCTCGGTCGATCGCGAGAAGGCGAGCGCGCTCGGGCTTACGATCGCCGACATCAACGACACGATCGCCAGTGCCTGGGGTTCGGCGTACGTCAATAACTTTGTCGACCGTGGTCGAGTGAAGCGGGTGTTCATCCAAGGCACGGCACCGGCGCGCATGCAGCCGCAGGATCTCGATGACTGGTACGTACGCAACGGCGCGGGACAGATGGTGCCATTCTCGGCCTTCGCGCACCGGGAGTGGTCCTACGGCTCACCGAAACTGGAACGCTACAATGGCCTGCCTGCGGTGGAGATCCTCGGCCTGCCCGCACCCGGACACAGCACCGGGGAGGCCATGGCCGAGATCGAGCGCCTGGCCGCTCGGCTCCCGCGCGGTATCGGCCATGAATGGACCGCGCTGTCTTACGAGGAGCAGGCGACCGGATCGCAGGCGCAGATCCTGTACGCGATTTCCCTCGTGGTCGTGTTCCTGTGCCTGGCGGCACTGTATGAGAGTTGGGCGATTCCGGCCGCGGTACTGCTCGTCGTTCCGCTCGGCATCGTCGGCGCGGCGCTGGCCGCGCTGTTGCGCGGACTGGACAACGACGTGTATTTCCAGGTGGGCTTGCTCACCACGATGGGGCTCTCGGTCAAGAACGCCATCCTGATCGTTGAGTTCGCCAAGGATAACTACGCACGGGGCATGCCGCTCATCCCGGCGGCCATCGAGGCGGCACGCCAGCGGCTGCGGCCCATCCTGATGACCTCGCTGGCCTTCTTCATGGGCGTGCTGCCGCTTGCGATTGCCTCCGGGGCCGGATCCGGTGGCGAGAATGCGATCGGCACGGGTGTGGCGGGCGGCATGATCACTGCCACGGTGCTGGCGATCTTTCTCGTCCCGGCGTTCTTCGTCGCGGTATTGCATGCCGCCCAGCGGCGTAGCCGCCGCAGCCCTGAGACAGCACAGCTGCCCGCGGCGCAGGCCCAGCCCGCCACCGGAGAGTGACCATGAGACGCCTGCTCCTTGCCTTCATCGCCGGTACGAGTATGAGTGCCTGCACGTTGATGCCTCACTACCAGCGCCCCGCCTCCCCGGTATCAAACAACTGGCCGGCAGATGCGTCCCCGCCAGTCACCGCAACGGGCCTCGCTGCCGATCAGATCGGTTGGCGGGATTTCTTCACCGATCCGCGCTTGCGGCGGTTGATAGAAATCGCGCTGCAGAACAACCGCACCCTGCGCATCGCGGTGCTGAACGTCTCCGCTTCCCAAGCCGAATTTCGCGTCCAGCGCAGCAGCCTGTTCCCGACCATCAGCGCCAGCGGATCGGAATTCCTCGAGCAGTTTCCCCGCAACGGCGGCCTGCCGCTTGGCGGGCTGAGCGGCGGGGGCAGTGGTGGCGGTGCAGGCAGCGCGCTTGTGCCGACCGGCAGCTCCGGGGGCACCTTCCGCTACTTCAATGCCGGCATCGGATTCACCAACTACGAACTCGATCTTTTCGGCCGGCAGCGCAGCCTGTCCACCCAGGCTTTCGAGCAGTTTCTCGCCCAGAACGAAACCCGTCGCAGCAGCCAGATAAGCCTGGTCGGTGAAGTCGCCAGCGATTACTTTGCGGTACTCGCCGATGAGGCGCTCCTGAAGCTGACGCAGGACACGCTGCAAAGCCAAACGGAGTCCTACAACCTGACCAAGGCGATGTTCGACCGCGACACCACGACGCTGCTGGCGCTGCGCCAGGCCGAGAGCCAGGTGGCGGCGGCCCAGGCCAGCCTCGCGCATTATCAGCGCCAACTCGCCCAGGACACCCACGCCCTGACACTGGTTCTCGGTGAGGAGATCCCCCAGGACGTTCCGCCACCGAATGACATCGAGCAGGAGGGCTTGCTGTCGGATTTTCCGCCCGGCCTGCCATCGGACTTACTGACCCACCGCCCCGACATCATGGGCGCCGAACACACGTTGCGGGCGGCGAACGCCAACATCGGCGCGGCGCGTGCGGCGTTCCTGCCGAGCATCCAGCTCACCGCTTCGGGTGGCACCGCCAGCAACCGTCTGTCGAGTCTGTTCGGCAAGGGGACGGGCACCTGGAGCTTCGCCCCGTCGATCAATCTGCCGATCTTCACGGGCGGCCAGAACCGGGCGAACCTCGACCTCGCCCACATCGAGAAGAACGTTGCGATCGCCCAATACGAGCTGGCGATCCAGACGGCTTTTCGGGAGGTCTCGGATGCACTCAATGGAATCAGCACCTACCGCCAGGAGCGCGGGGCGCAACAGACTCTGGTGACGGCGGACGCCGACGCCTACCGCCTGGCGCAGATGCGCTTTCGCTCCGGGGTTGACAGTTATCTGAGCACGCTCGATGCACAGCGCTCGCTGTACGCGGCGCAGCAGGGTCTGGTTTCGTTGCGGCAGGCGGAGCTCACCAATGAAGTCACGCTCTACAAGGCCCTCGGCGGCGGCTGGCAGCAGCGCACGGCCAGCACGCATGAGTGACAGGAGACAGCCGGCCTCCGGTGGCTATGCTTCCGGCAAGCGCACGCGTGCCCGTATCATCGCGGCGGCGCTGCGGGTGTTCGGGGAACACGGTTACGAGCGTGCCTCGACGCGCCAGATCGCCGCGAGCGCCGGCATCAACACGCCGGCCATTCAGTACTACTTTGGCGGTAAACAGGGGCTGCACACGGCATGCACACGGCATGTCGTTGGGCGGATGTCCATGCTCCTCGCGCTGCCGCTGGTACGCGCACACGCTGCCCTGCGTACCGCACAGCCCGCGGCAGCGCTCGATGCACTGTGCGAGCTGCTGGCGGCCGTGGTCGACGGACTCGCGGATGCTGGATGTGAGAGTTGGAGCCGCTACCTGACAGGCCTTACGCAGGATGGCACCGGGTTGTTCGCGACAATGGAACGGCTCATCGCTGCCGCAACCGGCCAGCCCGCGGACGCGCAGCTGACGCGGCTGCGCACCTGCATATTGTTCGGGCAGGTGTGCGCCCTGTATGAGAGCCGCGCGCACACCCTCACCACGCTGGGCTGGTCACATTTCGATGAGCAGGCTGTCGCCCTCATCAAATTGGTTGTGTGCGAGCACACGCGCGGCGCGCTGGCAAGCTGCCTTGCCTCCCCAACACCGGCCGAGCGCCATCCTCACGGTCCAAGTTGGGCTCAGCCACGCGGGTGACGTAAACTGTCGGAGTGGACACACTCTCGAGCATCAAAGTATTCCGGCAGGTGGTGGAATCGGGCAGCTTCATCGCCGCGGCCGAGCGGGTGGATCTGTCCACCGCGATGGTCAGCAAGCACGTGATGCACATTGAGAAACGCCTTGGAGTGAGGCTTCTCAACCGCAATAGCCGCAAACTGAGCCTGACCGAGCCTGGCAGACTCTATTACGAGCGCTGCAAGACGATGTTGGACAGTCTCGAAGCCACCGAGCTCGAGCTCGGTACGTTGAGCACCGTACCGCGGGGCACTTTGCGAATCACCGCGCCCAGCTGGATCGGGGGTTCGCGCCGTTTCGCCATGGTGATCGCCGAGTATCGGCGGCGTTACCCCGAAATCGTCGTGGACGCCTCCTTCGAGGACCGCATCGTCGACCTCGTGGACGAAGGCTACGACCTGGCTCTGCGCGTTGCCCGCGGACCCGATTCGCTCGCCTCCGGACTGGTTGCCCGCCCGCTGGCCCCTGCGACGTTCTACCTCGCCGCCTCGCACGAATACCTCGAGCGCAAGGGAGTTCCGAAGTCCCTCGAGGATATTGCGCGCCACGAATTTGTGGCCATTGGCAGCCTCAACGCACTGCACCTGAGGGGCCCGACCGGCGTCGTGGAGGTGCCGGTCCCTATTGTCCTGCGCTACCGCTCCATGACCGGCGTTGCCCATGCGGTTGCCGCGGGAATTGGGATCGCGCCGCTGCCGGCAATCTACTTTGAGGATCCCGTACTCAAGGACGCCTTGATACCCGTGCTCTCGGAATATCCGATGCGGGAGGCCACGATGTATATCACCTATGTGAGCCGCAAGTATCTGTCTCTCAAGATTCGCACGTTCATCGATTTCTGCGTCGAATGGGTTTCCACCCACACGCTGCCGAAACCACCCGCAGCCCGCTGAGGGACTACCACGGTGCGCCGCGCCGCCCGCAGCATCTGGATGATGAGCCAGGCGTTGAGGGTGACGATCAGCGCCAGAGCCGCGAGCGCGAACCAGAACACGGTGCGCATCTTCAGCTGCCACCACGCCGGGGATTCATTCCAGGGCTCCGGTGCGCAGGCGCAGATTCTCGAGCACTCGCTCCAGCGCACTCATCAGGACCTGCTTCTCCTCCACGGACAGACCCTGCAGCGCATCGCGCTGCGATTCGGCGACCACGCGCCACATGAAGGGCAGCAGCGCCCGCGCCTCCTCGGTGATGACCAGCGAGCGTGCGCGGCGGTCGCCCGGATGTGGATGCCGTTTGGCCCAGCGGCTGACTTCCAGGCGGTCGAGAATGCGACCCAATGCCGCAGAATCCAGCGTAATCAGCTCCGCCAGTCGGCTCTGTGTGATCCCCTGGTTCTGCGCCAGAGCGAGCAGCGCGCGGCAGTGCGTCAGGTTGAGTTGCCGATAACGCTCATTGAAGTATCGGCTGTAGAGACGACCCGCATCGATGAGGTCAAATCCAATCATGGCTGAAGTTTACGGCTGCCTACGAACGCCAGGAAGCCTCACTTGATTGACGCGTCGTTTCGTCGCTGGAAAGATCGGATCATGAGCCTCGCGCTCGTCGGCGACTCGCCGCGATCGGTGGCGGCGGCGCCGATGCCAAGTCGCGCGGGGTTGATGACGGGCATTTTCGAGATCGACTCGAAGATGAAGTCGATGAAGGCGCGAATCTTCAGCGGCAGATACTTACGGCTCGCATAGACGACGTACAGCGTGGGTGACTCCAGCGGATAATCGGATAGGACCGGCACCAGCACGTCCTTGAATGCCGGATCCTCGAACACGATGCCTGGAAGGGGCGCAAGGCCCACACCGGCGGCGACGGCATTGGCGACCCCGGCCAGTGAGCGATAACGCATCACCACCCGCGCTGGGACCTCCTTCCGGCCGGTCGGACCGGTGAAGGTCCAGCTCTGCCCACTGCCGACCGCCACGCAATCATGGTGGACGAGGTCCTCGGGTGAGCGCGGAGCGCCGTGGCGCTCCAGGTACTCACGGGAGGCCACACCGTAGAACGGCAGCGGCCGTATCGGGCGCGCGATCAGTTCGGAGGAGAGCGAGTCGGCCTTCGATGTCACGCGCAGCGCAAGATCGAAGCCCTCCTCCACCAGGTCGACGAGGCGATCCTCGAAGGACACGTCGACCAGAATCTCCGGGTGCCTGCGGCGCAGCCCCGCCATCAGATCGGCGAACCGCTGTTGAGCAAACCAGCTCGGGCAGGTGATACGCAGGGTACCGCGCGGCACCGTGCTCAAGGAGGCAAGCTCGAGCTCGGTCTGCTCGAGGTCGTCCAGGACGTTCTTGCAGCGCTCGAAGTACACTCGCCCCGGCTCGGTGAGACTCAGTTTGCGGCTGTTGCGGTTCAGAAGCCGCACCCCGATGCGCTTCTCGATGTGCATCACGTGCTTGCTCACCATCGCAGTGGACAGGTCCAATCGCTCGGAGGCCGAGACGAAGCTACCCGATTCCACCACCTGCCGGAAGACCTTGATGCTCGTCAGCGTGTCCATGCGTAACTCCCGCGAACCTCTCTGACGTCACATCTAAGGTGTGCATTCGGCCGCGCCGTTCACGCGCACCACGACCTTGCCGACGTGCCGGCCGGATTCGAAATACTTCAACGCCGCGACGATGTCCTGCATGTCGAAGGTCCGGTCGATCACCGGCGTGATGTCGAGATTTTCGATGGTCCCGACCATGCGCTCGAACATCTCCACCGATCCGACGACGATGCCCTGCAGGCGCAGCGTTTTCTTCAATATCGGCAAGGTATCGAAAGTCCCGGAGGCGCCGGTCAGCACACCGATGGCGCTGATGCACCCGCCGACCGCCGTGGCCTTGATCGACTGATCGAGCGTGCCCGCGCCGCCGGTTTCGATGACATGGTCCACGCCGACGCCATTGGTGACCTCGAGCACCGCGCGGCTCCAATCCGGGTGCTGCTGGTAGTTGATGACGTGGGTGGCGCCCAACTCCCGAAGCCTCTCGAGCTTCAGATCGCTGCAGCTGGTCGCAATGACTCGCGCACCGGCAGCCACCGCAAACTGCAGTGCGAAGACGCTCACGCCGCCGGATCCCTGGACGAGTACCGTTTGCCCGGGCTTGAGGTCACTTTGCTCGAAGAGCGCGTTCCATGCGGTCAGGGCTGCGCAGGGGAGCGTGGCGGCTTCCTCGAATGAGAACCAGTCTGAGATGGCGACGACGGCTCGCTGATCGCAACTGAAGTATTCCCCCAGGACGCCGTCGGCCGGGCCCCCAAGGGCGGAGGCGAGCATCTTGCTGCCGAAGGGTCCCCTCACCCACGCGGGCAGCGCGGCTGCCGAGACGCGGTCGCCAATCTTGAATCGCTGTACCTCGGAACCGACCTCGACCACCTCTCCCGCGCAATCGGATAGTGGCACCAGCGGCCAGCCGGACTGCTCGCCGTAGCGGCCACGGATCACCATGAGATCGCGATGATTCAAGGATGCGGCACGGACCCGCAACCGCACCTGCGAAGGCTCGAGCCGCGACAGCGCGCGCCGGACAATGACGATATTGTCCACTCCGACGGCGCCGAGTTGGGCGACGGTGTTTCGCAGCGCGGTGCGCACTCTGATCAGCCTCGCTATGTACTTGCTGTAAACGTGGCTGCAGCTTAGGGCCGCAGTGCGGGCGCGGGGAAGCGTCGAGCGGTTGACGCATCATTTCTCATGGGTAAACCGTCGCGCTGGCGCAGCAGGTTCCACCAACGGCTCGTGCGACACAGATGCCGGGCGCTCCGCCAAGTCTCGCTCGAGCCGCCGGTGGAGAGCTGCTACGCCCAATGCGCTTTGAACTCCTCAACGGCAAATGCCACGATCAGGCGGGAGAGTACCAGCGCGGCAACCAGCAGAATCACGGCCGTCCTGACCAGGGTGAAGGCCACCTCGCTGGCCGCATCGCGCAGTTCAACGGAACGCTTCGGGGTGATGATTTGGGTACGTTCGGACATGGCTAACAGGGTATTCAGCGGCGTTTCACCGGACAATCCCGGTTGGGTTGACGATGCGTTTCATGTGGCGAAAGCTTCCGCAGGCCCGCGCGGAGCAGATTTCATCCGTAATGCGTGCCGCGCGAGGCGAAATAGTCCCGAATTGTCGCAGTTCTAAAAAGACAGTCAGCACATCCATAGCGGTGCAAAGCCCGGGCGGGGAGTTCCGTCCACTTTGCCGGGGGGATGAAGTTGAATGCGATTGTCCTGGTCGCCTTGAAGCGGCCATATACGTTCATCGTTCTGGGGATCCTGATCCTTATTTTCGGCGGGCGCGCTGCGCTGCAGACGCCGACGGATATTTTCCCGAACATCGGCATCCCGGTCGTCGCGGCCGTGTGGACCTATAACGGCCTCACGCCCGAGGACATGTCGGGACGCGTCGTCTATTACTACGAGCGCGCGCTGACCACGACGGTCAGCAACATCGAGCATATCGAAAGCCAGTCGCTGTACGGCCGCGGCATCGTCAAGATCTACTTTCAGCCGGGAACGGATGTGGCCGCAGCGCAGGCACAGGTGACTGCCGTTTCGCAAACCGTGCTGAAGCAAATGCCGGCGGGCATCACGCCACCGCTGGTGCTGTCCTATAACGCCTCGTCGGTGCCGGTGCTGGCGCTGCAGATCTCCTCGGACCAGCTGACCGGATCGCAGTTGTACGACATGGCTTCGAACCTGATCCGTCCGATGCTGGTTTCGGTGCCGGGCGTGGCCGTGCCCGCACCCTATGGCGGCACCTTCAGTTACGTCCAGGTGGACCTCGACCAGCTCAAGCTCCTCGCCCACGGACTGTCGGCGCAGGATGTTTCCCGCGCTCTGGCGCAGCAGAACATCGTGCTGCCCGCGGGCGATCAGAAGATCGGCGCACTGGATTTCCTGGTCATGACCAATGCGTCGCCCATGGAAGTGGCGAGCTTCAACGCCCTGCCGGTCAAGAAGTCCGGCGGTGCGATTGTGACCGTGGGCGACGTCGCGCATGTGTATCTCGGCGGGCCACCGCAGACCAACTCCGTGCTGGTCCATGGGCATCAGGCGGTGCTGCTGGAAGTGCTCAAGGCCGGGGATGCCTCGACACTGGCGGTGGTCAGTGGCGTGAAGGCAAGAATTCCGCAGATTCTGCAGACCTTGCCGGCGGGCGTGAAAATTACGCCTTTGAATGACGCCTCGACGTTCGTGCGCGCTTCGGTGGAGGATGTCGTCAAGGAGATGGGGATTGCCGCCGTGCTGACCGGGCTGATCGTCCTGCTGTTCCTCGGCTCCGGACGTTCGACCCTGATTGTCGCCACGTCCATTCCGCTGTCGATACTGTGTTCGATCCTGGCGCTGTCCTGGTGCGGTCAGACGATCAACGTCATGACGCTGGGGGGTCTTGCGCTCGCGGTCGGCATTCTTGTCGATGACGCCACCGTGATGATCGAGAACATCGATGCGCATCTGGCAACCGGCTTGGAACTGCAGCAGGCCATCATCGATGCCGCAAACCAGATCGTGATTCCCACGTTCGTCTCCACCTTGTGCATCTGCATCGTCTGGTTACCGCTGTTCCAGTTATCGGGCGTCGCCGGTTACCTGTTTCTGCCGCTGGCCGAAGCCATCGTCTTCGCCATGCTCGCCTCGTTCATTCTCTCGCGCACGCTGGTACCGACGCTGGCGGCCTATCTGCTGCCGGCGCAGGTTGCGCTGCGCAAGGCCGGCGGCAAGCCCAAGAGCCGCTTCGGCCACTTCCAGGCCGGATTCGAGCAGCGCTTCGATCACTTTCGCGACAGCTACCGGGATCTGCTGGCCAAGGTGGTGGCGCGGCGCGGCAGCTTCATCGTCGCCTTCCTCGCGGTCGCCGTGGTCTCCACCAGCCTCCTGGTGCCGTGGCTGGGCCGGGATTTCTTCCCGGGTATCAAGTCCGGCGAAATCGACATGCATTTCCGCGCGCCGGTGGGACTGCGCCTCGAGGAGGCGAGCAAGGTTGCGGCGCTGGTGGACACTGCCGTGGGGACATTGCTGCCCGGCCATGTCACCAACGTCATCGACAACTGCGGCCTGCCGACCAGCGGTATCAACCAGGCCTACAGCGCAAGCGCCACGATCGGGCCGCAGGACTGCGACGTTACCATCAGCCTCAACGACCAGGCCTCGCCGGTCGACACCTACCGCGCGATCCTGCGCGACCGGCTCCCGAAGCTGTTCCCGGGTACCAGCTTCACCTTCCCGGCCGGTGATATCACGGCAAAGATCCTGGACTTCGGCCTGCCGGCGCCGCTCGATGTGCAGATCATTGGACGCAACACCGCCGCGAACATGGCCTACGCGCAACAGGTGGTCGCCGCGATGCGCCGCATCCCGGGCCTCGCGGACGCGTCGATCGAACAGACCCTCGCGCAGCCGACGCTACTGGTCTCCTCGCATCGCGCCTTTGCGCTCGGCGCGGGACTGACCGAGTCCGACATTGCCGACAATACCCTGGCGACGCTCTCGGGCTCCGGACAGACCGCGCCCACCTACTGGCTCGATTACAAGACGGGCGTCTCGCATCTGGTGAACCTGCAGACACCGCAGACGCAGATGACCTCAATGAATGACCTGGAAACCATCCCCATCGACCAGGGCGACGGTGATCCGAACGGACAGGGTGCGCAGATCCTGGGCAGCCTGAGCCAGATCTCCCAGGTTGGGCGGCCGCTGGAGGTTTCGCATCGCGACATCCTGCCGGTGATCGACATTTATGCGAGCAATGCGGGACGCGACCTGGGCGCGGTCAGCGATGCGGTCAACGGCGTGCTGCGGCACATGAAGGGCTCCCTGCCCCATGGCGCGGTCGTGCAGGTGCAGGGCCAGGGCGTGACCATGCAGGCAGCGTATGTGCAGCTGCTGGTGGGGCTGGCGTTCTCGATCCTGCTGGTCTACCTGGTGATCGTCGTCAACTTCCAGTCCTGGCTCGACCCCTTCATCATCATCACGGCCCTGCCGGGCGCGTTGACCGGGATCGTCTGGTCGCTGTTCCTGACCGGCACCACTCTGTCTGTACCGGCGCTGACCGGCGCGCTGATGTGCATGGGCACGGCCACCGCGAACTCGATCCTGGTGGTGAGCTTTGCCCGCGACGAGCTGGCCAAACACGGCGATCCGATCCGGGCGGCCGTGAGCGCCGGGTACGCACGCTTGCGGCCGGTGCTGATGACGGCGCTGGCAATGGTAATCGGCATGCTGCCGATGTCGACGTCGAATAGCCAGAATGCGCCCCTCGGGCGCGCGGTGATCGGTGGGCTGCTCGTGGCCACGTTCGCGACCTTGATGTTCGTGCCGTGCGTTTTCGCCCTGCTGCACCGGAAATCTTCAACTGTAGGAGAAGTGCGATGAAGCGCAGCAAGTTGCTGAGGGTCGCCATACCGCTGGTGCTCGCCGGAGCATTGATCGGGTTCGGCCTGATTGCACGCGAGCACGCGCTCGCGGCCTTAACCCACGTTGCCAGCGAACAGGCGATTGTTCCGGTCCAGGTGATCAGCCCGCAGCGGGGTCCCGCGACGCGCCCGCTGGTGCTGCCGGGAACCGTGCGCGCCTGGTATGAGGCGCCCATTTTTGCGCAGGTTGCCGGGTACGTCAGCGCCTGGAACGAGGACTTCGGAGCCAGCGTGAAGGCCGGGCAGCTGCTGGCGACCATCGACGCGCCCAGCCTGGATGCCCAGTACGCAGCGGCCAAGGCAAATCTCAAGGTGGCCGAAGCGAACTATCACCTGGCGACTTCGACTGCGGCGCGCTGGCAGGCCCTGGCGGGAACGCCGGCCGTCTCCGAACAGGAAGTGGATGTGCAGGCGGCCAGCGCGACGGAGCGTCGGGCTGAGCTGGAAGTTTCGACTCAGAATGTCGCGCGCTATGCAGCGCTCGAGGCGTTCAAACGCGTGGTGGCGCCCTTCGACGGCGTGGTCACGGCACGGCTGACGGACGTCGGCAGCTACGTCAATGCCGCCGGCGGCGACGTGTCGGCCCGGGGCACGTCGACGGAACTCTTCACCGTCGCCGACGTGCACGAAATGCGGGTGTTCGTGGCGGTACCGCAGGACTACGCGAACCTGTTGGGCCCCGGAATCACGGCCACGCTCCATCAGCCCTCGCAACCGGGAAAATTGATCAACGCGAAGTTCGTGACCACGGCGCGGGCCTTCAACGACAGCACTCGCACGGCGGTCACGGAGCTGACCGTGGACAACTCCGACCACGCGTTGTGGCCCGGCACGTTCGTCGAGGTGGAGTTTCACGTGCCGACCGATCCGGCCGTGCTGACCATGCCGGAAGCAGCCCTGATCTTTGCGGCGAACGGGACACAGGTGGCAATCGTCGATGCGCACAACCGTGTCCATCTGCGCAGCGTCACACTCGGGCAGAACCTGGGCCAGACGGTGCAGGTGACCAGCGGCCTGGCGCCCGGCGACAGGCTGGTGAACAACCCGCCCGCGGGCCTGCTCGAAGGACAATCGGTACAGCCGGTGACGCCCGCGACGGGCTACGCCATGACAACGCCGCAGCCGGGCGCGCAAGCCGAACCGCCTGCGGGCGTCAATAACAACGGAAAGGTCGAGCCGCCATGAGACGCCAACTCGCACCACTGCTCGTGTCGCTTGGGGTGGGACTGCTCGCGGGCTGCGATCTGGTACCCGTCTATGATCCGCCGCAATTCATGCTGCCACCGTCCTATCAGGGTAGCGGCCCGTTCCGGGTAGCCGAACCGGATGCGGCGCTCTCACCACGCGGGGACTGGTGGACACTGTTCGGCGATCCGCAGTTGAATCAGCTCGAGGATCAGCTCGGGAGTGCGAACCCGACCCTGCAGGCGGCCGCGGACCTCTACGCCCAGGCACGCAGCCTGGCGGCCGAAGCGCAGTCGGCGCTGTCTCCGCAGGTGGATGCCAGCGCCCAGCTATCGGAGAACAAGGGCTCCGTGCATCGTCTTTTCCGCAGTCCCACCAGCACCGCGCCGGTTCGGGACCCCTCGAATCAGATCGGGGTGGCCGCATCATGGGAGCCGGATTTCTGGCATGCGCTACGCAACAGTGCGCACGCGCAGAAACGGCTGGCGCAGGCCAGCGCCGCGGACCTGGCGACGGCGCGGCTGAGTCTGCAGGCGGAGTTGGCCAGCGACTATGTGGCCCTGCGCGGACTGGATGCGCAACTGGAGGTGCTGCGTCAGTCCATTGACTCGTATCAGGCCGCCGTCGAGGTGGCGCGGCTGCGCACGCGCGGCAAAATCGCCTCCGGACTGGATCTGGCGCGGGCGTTGAGCCAGCTCGACTCGGCGCAGGCGCAAGAGACCGAGACCCGCATGCAGCGCGAGCTGATGCAGCATGCCGTCGCCGTGCTGGTCGGCGCGATGCCGAGTACCTTCGCGATCACACCGATCAGCGGTTTTCACTTGAGCTCACCACCGATTCCTGCCGGCGTGCCTTCGACGCTGCTGCAACGCCGTCCCGATGTCGCCAGCGCCGAACGTCAGATGGCGGCCGCGAATTCCTCGATCGGCGTGGCGCGCGCTGCCTTTTATCCCAATGTGACGTTCAGCATAAACGGCGGATTCCAGGACACCGGATTCAATCTCGCGAGCCTGCCGAATAGCCTCTGGTCAGTCGGAGCTGCAGCCGTCGAGCCGCTGTTCGATGCCGGGCTGCGCCGCGCGCAGCTGCGGCATTCGTGGGCGCAATACGCGCAGACGCGCGACAACTATCGGGCGACGGTGCTGGCCGCCTTCCAGGAAGTCGAAGACGGACTGAGCCAGACGGGCCGTCTGGCGACCGAGGACTCGCAGGAACACGAGGCCAGCGACCAGGCCGCCCAGGCGTTGTCCATATCGACCATGCTGTACAAGGACGGACTCGACAACTACCTGAGCGTTTCGGTCGCACAGGTGCAGGCACTCGCCACTCAACTTACCGACGTGCAGATACGCACCCGCCAGGTCCAGGCCGCGGTGTCGTTGATTCGTGCACTGGGCGGCGGATGGACGGTCCAGGCACTGCCCGATGAGAAGCAGACCCTGCAATTCACACAGGCCGACTACGGCACGTCTGCCAGGAAGTGAGGTTCCAGAGGTCAAGCTCTACCTCGACTCGGGCACTAACCTTTGCACAACCTTCCCGCTCTCATCGAGGAACTCAAAAGACGGGGTTCCGGACGCGGGGGCACTCATGACGATACGCGGCCTGCCCGCACCGTCCATGAGGGAAATTGCTGCCACGCCGTCCCCTTTCCGCCCGACCCAGATGCGCTGCCGTACATCCTTGACGGAGACTCCCGTGAACTGATCCGTGGCATCGTCCACCCCTGCCAGCTGAACGATCTGATTCGCGCCATACCTGTCGAAGGAGAGGCTTCCGCAGCAATCGACCACCTGGCCGTCGGAATTCTTGTGGCCGCCGAAAATGAGGCCGCCGGTTTCGGATCCCTCATCATTGTAGAAAAGCATTCCCGCCTGCGGCCGGTCCTGAGGTGGTTGTTCCTTGCCCTTCACAATCACCCCTGGAAGGCGGGTCTTGTTCGATATGACCATCCGCAATGTTCCGTCAGGTTCGACGACGTCTATTCGCTGTACCTGAATCTGATCGAATATCGGACGCCTGGCGGATGCGGCGCCAGTTAACAAGGTGACTACAAATGCGGTGCTCGCAATCGCGGAATAGATCAAAAGCACCCTTTCGCCGATCTTGGTCATGTGATGCTCCGGAGGCCTCGGCGCGAATCTACACGGCGCATGCCGTTACGAGATCGCGAGACCGGCCACATTTATACCGCTCTGCAGCACGAAGTTGCCGCAGGGACAAAACGGACGGCACGTATAGGCGTTGACAGAAACACCGCCGCTCGATCTTCGAGCGGACGTTGCTGCAAAGCGGTCATACGTTCGATGACCGCCATTTGCCGTAATTTGACTGCCGGTTACGGGAATGCTGGAGTTGGCCGGCGTTACCGAGTTTATCCATTCAGGGGTGGCTCGCCGGGGCGGTTGGGCTCACATTTAGCTGTCCGCGAGAACGAAGGATATCCAAGTTATGAGAGCAACCACAGGATTCGCCCCGGTCTGCTGCATCGCCTTGTTCGGTATCGCGGCAAGCAGCCTATCAGCCGCAGGTGACGCCGACCCTCAAGTGCTTGCAAAGGACCTCAATGCTGCGCGAACGTCGGGCAAGGTTGCCGCTGTCATCTGGACTGTTCGCGCCGAGCATTGCACTTTGCAGGTCGTCTTTCCCAATGCGGACCGCATTGCCCAGGCGAAGCAAGACGATCCGAACTTCAAGCAGCAACGTCCCCGCATACAGGTGTGGCTGCTAAAGGCGGACGGCACTCTCATCGCGCCGACGCAACGCGTGGAACCTGGTACCACCCACGACAAGTACATACGACATCC
>DATHOA010000323.1:0-6204 GCA_035485475.1 Steroidobacteraceae bacterium
TCTCCCGTGAATCGAGCCAGTTTATCAATGCGCCGCAGTCAATCGGAACGTAGCAGCTGCCGCCGGCGCAGGCGACAGCTGGGCAATGCCCGCAAAATAGATTCCACGGCCTTGGAACCCATATGGGCGCCGCGTGTACTCACCACCGCACGAATGTCCCCCAATCTTGCAAGGGGAGTTATCATGCGCTCGTTCATCCGTCACTTTGCTGCTGCAACCGTCATTGCGGTTGCCGCCGTCCCGGCAACGGTCCTCGCCGATGACGACGATTCGCCAATGCACCGCGACCTGTACGTGGTCACGCCGCTCGTCTCGAACCTCACCAACAAGGCGTCCATCCAGGATCCCGTATTGCAGAATGCCTGGGGCATTGCCTTCAGCCCCGCCGGCAGTCCGTTCTGGATCAATGACAACCAGAACGGGTGCTCGACTCTCTATCTTGGCAATGGCACGAAAATCGGCCTGCAGGTATCCATCCCGCTGCCCGGCAACGTCGTCGCAGCCGGTTCGTGTCACGCAGTGGATCCGAAGAACCCTCTCAATCCGGCTCCGGCCGCGCCCACGGGCATCATCTGGAATCCGTCCGCCTCCTTCCTGGTACCCGGCACGACGATTCCGGCGGTGTTCATCTTCGACACGGAGGATGGGACTGTGTCTGCCTGGGCAGGCGGGCTAAGCCCGCCGACCAATGCAGTGCTTGCGGTCGACAACTCGGCGACGCCGAGCGCCGCCGGGGGCGCCGTGTACAAGGGTTTGGCGTTTGGCCTGAGCGCCAAGGGGGGCTTGCTGTACGCCACCAACTTCCGGGCTGGCACGGTAGATGTGTTCGGACCCAGTGCTACGGGCGGGAAGTACACGCCAGTGGCCACGGACGGTGGCTTCGTGGATCCGAAGCTACCCACGGGCTACGCACCGTTCGGCATCGCCAACATCGACGGGGATCTGTTCGTCTCCTATGCGAAGCAGAACGCATCCAAGCACGACGACGAGGCCGGCCCGGGGCGGGGATTCGTCGACGTGTTCGACACCGATGGACATCTGCTGCGGCGGTTCGCCAGTGGCGGATCCCTCGATTCGCCCTGGGGCATGACGCGAGCCTCGTTCGCTTTTGGCCGACTCAGCGGCAAGATCCTGATCGGCAACTTCGGCAATGGCCGTATCAGCGCCTTCGACAATGACGGACAGTTCGTCGAGGAGTTGAAGGGCTCCCAGGACCGGCCTCTCGTCATTGACGGCCTGTGGGACTTGACGCTGGGCGGAGGCGGAAGCTCCAGCTCCGATACGCTGTATTTCTCCGCCGGTCCCAACGGCGAGACCAACGGTCTGTTCGGCACCATCACGCCGCAGTAGCTTCCGGGGTATTCTGCACCTCATCCACGAAGAGGCCCCCGGGCGATGTGTGCCGCGCACTCGCCCGGGGCCGCTCGCGGGAGCCGATGGCAAAAGAGGTCTGCATCATGCCCACGATCGCCGATGATCCGGTCACGCTGGAGCTCAGCAGCTCCTCGGGTCTGCGAGCCACCCTCAATGGCAATGGCTCGCTGCGGCGGCTGGATTGCGCTGCGATCGCTCTTGGCTTGTTTGTCGGCAATGAAATCGAAGGCGGACCTGCCAACCTCTATCTTCGCCGCCATGCAGATCGCATCGAATGGATCCCCTTGCTGGGCCCTGCCAGTCCTACCCGCTTCAGCCGCGATCCGCATGGCACGGCGCTGCGGGGACGCGGCAGCTGGGGTGATATTGGCTACCTGATCGAGCTCACGCTGGCGGCAGGAACGCCGGCATGGTTCTGGCGCGTGCAATTGGAAAACCACGGCGCGACGCAAGCGACTCTCGACCTGACCTACACCCAGGATCTGGCTCTGGCGCCTTATGGGGCGGTACGCCTCAACGAGTACTACGTCAGCCAGTACCTCGATCACACAGCGCTGTCCCATCCCAAACAGGGGTTCGCGATTGCCTCGCGCCAGAATCTCGCTGTCGAGGGTCGACACCCCTGGAGCCTGATCGGCTGTCTCGGCAAAGGGGTCGCGTTTGCCACGGACGCCCTGCAGTTCTATGGCCTGGCCCGCCGCGGCGGCGAGGCAGCGGCGCGGCTCGGCACCGACCTGCCCAGCAGCCGCCTGCAGCACGAGCATTCCATGGCCGTGCTACGCGATGCCATCATCCACCTCGAGCCCGGAGAGGGCACCGCGAGCGGTTTCTTCGGCCTGTATCTCGAGGATCATCCCGAACCCAGCTCGCAGGCGGATCTGCGGCAGCTCGATCAAGTTCTCGCGCTGCCCGGGACCATCGCGGCGCCGCTGAGGACGCTGGCGCCTGCCGCAGCCGCAGCGGATGAGCCACAGACCCTGTTCAGCAGTGCGCAGCCCTTGCCGGTGCAGGATTTGAGCACGGCCGAGTTGCAAGGACTGTTTGCGGGCCCCTGGCGGCACCTCGAGGCCGGCGAGTCGGGTGAGACGCTGTCATTTTTCTGCGGCGCTGACCGTCACGTGGTGCTGCGGGCCAAGGAGCTGCGGGTACTGCGGCCTCATGGTCACCTGCTGCGCTCCGGCCGCCATACGACACCCGATGAAACCTCCCTCACCTCGACGGCGTGGATGAGCGGTGTCTTCCACTCGATGCTGACTCAGGGGCACGTCAGCATCAATCGCATGCTCTCCACCGTCCACAGCTACCTGGGCCTGTTCCGTTCGCATGGTCAGCGCGTATTCGTGCAGATGGACGGCGTCTGGCAGCTGCTGGAGGTCCCTTCCGCATTCGAGATGTCGCCCAATGCCTGTTCGTGGATTTACCGCTACGCGGGCGGTGAGATTCAAGTGCGTTCGGAGGCGCGCAGTGACGCGCATGACATGACTGTGGTGCTGCGTGTGACCTCGGGACCCCCACTGCGATTCCTGATCTCACACCACCTGGCCTTGAACGGCGACGATGGCAGCGCACCCGGTGCCGCGCTGTGGCGGCAGGAGGCGCAGGAAATCATCGTGACACCGGCTCCCGGATCCGAGCTGGCGCAGCGTTTTCCCCAAGGCAGCTTCAGTCTCGGTGCCCTGCCGGGAACCGCATTTGAGAAGGTTGGCGATGATGCGCTGCTGTTCCTCGATGGGCGCTCGCGTCAGCAACCCTTTCTGTGCCTGGTGACCGCCCCGACAGCCATGGCGGGCCTGCGGATCCAAGGCCATCTGCTCAGCAGCAGCACGCCGCCGCCGCAGATGCTCGATGCGGGCAGTGACCTGCTGCCGTCCCTGATGATGCGCATTCCCGAGCGCAGCCCGCTGGGGGCCGCGGCGACCCGCATCGCCGAGATGGCGCCCTGGTACGCCCAGAACGCCTGGGTCCACTACCTCGCACCGCGCGGCCTCGAACAATATTCCGGCGGCGGATGGGGAACCCGCGATGTATGTCAGGGGCCGGTGGAGATGCTCCTGGCATTGGAACGGGTGGCACCGATCCGTGATCTGCTGCTGCGCGTGCTGCGCCAGCAGAACCCGGACGGGGACTGGCCGCAATGGTTCATGTTCTTCGAGCGAGAGCGCAACATCCGTCCGGGTGATTCGCACGGCGATATCGTCTTCTGGCCGCTGCTGGTGCTCGCGCAGTATCTGATCGCCTCCGGCGATCCAGGCATTCTCGAGGAGCAGGTCCGATTCTTTGATGCGGGCGGTACGGATCAGGGCGAGATGGCGACGGTGTGGCAGCACGTCCGACGCGCTCTGGACCTGACGCGGCAGCGGGTCATTCCCGGCACTGCCCTGGCGGCCTACGGCCACGGCGATTGGAACGACTCATTGCAGCCCGTGGAAGCGGACATGCGTCACCAGCTGTGCAGCACCTGGACGGTGACACTGCAGTTCCAGACGCTCAAAACCCTGGCGACCGCACTGCGCGGCCTCGGCCGTACCGCCGAAGCGGCCGCATTGGATGAGCAGGCGCAGGCGGTGCAGCGCGACTTCCAGCGGCTGCTGCTGTCCGATGGCGTGCTGGCCGGGTACGTGCAGTTCGCGGACGACGGCAGCGTCCACTTCCTGCTGCATCCGCGCGACGAGATCACCGGTATCCGCTACAGCTCGCTGGGAATGATCCATGCGATTCTTGAGGATCTGCTCACGCCCGCGCAGGCGCGCGAGCATCTGCTCTTGATCCGGACGCACCTGAGCGCCCCGGATGGCGTGCGGCTCTTCGACCGCCCCATGGCCTATCACGGTGGGCGCCAACGGCTGTTTCAACGGGCCGAAACGGCAACGTTCTTCGGGCGCGAGATCGGCCTGATGTACACGCACGCCCATCTGCGTTTTGCGCAGGCCCTGGCTCACGTGGGAGACGCCGACGGGTTCTTTCATGCGCTGTGCCAGGCCAACCCCATCGCCGTGGCGTCGGTCGTGCCGCGCGCGACCTTGCGCCAGGCCAATTGCTACTACTCCAGCTCCGATGCGGCCTTCGTGGATCGTTATCAGGCCAGCGCGGAATACGCGCGCGTGGCGCAGGGCACCATTGACCTCGATGGCGGCTGGCGCGTGTATTCCAGCGGCGCCGGCATTTCCTTGAGCCTGATCATGCGGCGCTTTCTCGGGCTGAGCCGTGAAGGTGACGTTCTGCGGGTGGACCCGGTCATACCCGCGGCCCTCGATGGCATGCGGGTGACGATGCGGCTTGCCGAGCGTCCGATCGAGATCGAATACCGGATCGCGCACCCGGGCTGCGGCGTAAAGCAGCTCCTACTGAATGGCCGGCCCCTGCCCTTCACGACGGCGCCAAACCCCCATCGGCCGGGTGCGGCCCTGGCGGCGATGCCTGCGGTCCTGGCGCAGCTGCGCGCCGACGGCAACATCCTCCAGGTACACGTAGGCCTGTAACCTCGGCGGGTGACGCAAGGCTCAGCGCGCCTGGCGGAAAGTCAGGTTGAAGCGAACCGCGCCGGTCAACGGATGAACACCGTCGGCCAGAGTGCGGACGCCGTGAAATCGCAGCCGATCGACCCCGCCCCAAACGGCCACGTCGCCGTGCATCAAGGCGACCCGGACGGTCCGATCCGCGCGCCGATGGCCGCCCCACAGGAAGACGGCAGGCAGACCTAAGGACACGGATACGATCGGGGCCGCGAGGTCCTGTTCATTGCGATCCTGATGCAAGGACAAGCGCGCGCCCGGACTGTATTGATTGACGAGGCACGCATCCGGAACAAACCCGGCAAAGCCCGCCTCGGCGGCAGCGGCGGTGGCAATTGCCGCAAACGCAGGTGGCATGGCCGGCCACGCCTTGTCTGTCTCCGGGTCACTCCGGTCGTAGCGGTAGCCGGTAAGGTCCGTGACCCAGCCGGCATTTCCGCAGTTGGTCATCGCCACGGACATTTTCCATCCGCCCGGCGTCACCATGTGCCGCAGCGGGGCGCTGCGGCAGACATCGTGAATGCCCGCGAGCAGCTCCGGCGCAGAACGGTGCGCAAAGGCGGTCAGCACGACCGCCTGCGCGGCGAGCGTGATGCGCCCCGCGGCACGAACGGGTTCATCCAGTCCCAGTGACAGCGTCTCAGAGCGCATCATGGAAGATTACGCCAAGTGTGTGCCGATGACCGGCACGCAAACGGCTCACCCCGTGGCGAAGCTTTACCTGGAAGTCACCCTTGACGCCGTTCACGGGGCGGCTGTTGACCGCCAGTACGACGGCATCACCCTTGGACAAGGGGACCACCGCAGCCCGGGTCTGCATTCGCGGGCGCTGTTCGGTGATCACGAACTCACCACCCTCGAAGTCGACGCCGGGCTGCGACAGCAGGACGGTCGCTTGCAGGGGGAAGACATGCTCCCCATAGACGTCCTGATGCAGGCAATTGAAGTCATCCGGTCCATATTGCAGAAGCAGCGGTGTCGGTCGGACCTGCCCGGCCTGATGGCAACGCTCGAGGAAGGCCGCATGGTCGTCCGGGAAGCGAACCGTCTTACTCATCCGCTCGTGCCAGCGATTGGCCAGTGGGACCAGGTGCGGATACAGCGTGGTCCGCAGCTCCTGTACCAGCCGGGGCAGCGGGTAACCAAAATAACGGTACTCGCCGCGTCCGAAACCATGCCGGCCCATGATGACCTTGCTGCGAAACCCCTGGTCCTGCGCGTACAACGCCGCGGTGGAATCGCACTCCTGGTCCCCAAGCAGCTTCGGGATTACCGCCCAACCTTGGACATCCAGATCCTGCGCCAGCCGCGGCCAATC
>DATHOA010000324.1:0-2401 GCA_035485475.1 Steroidobacteraceae bacterium
TGTAGATGTAATGGGTCGGGTTCTTCTCGTAATTGCCGTTGTTCCAGTCCGGGTCATGACGTATCGCCTCAGCTGCGGCGCGGCGCGAGATCCGGTTGCGGCCGCTGATCTCGACCGGTTGGCAGGAGAGCCCGACGATGCCGTCCATCATGTCGGGATACATCTCGGCCCACATAAAGGTGTGCATGCAGCCCAGCGAACTGCCGATCACAAGACGGAGATGGGAAACCTTCAGGCCTTCGGTGACCATCAGATGCGTACTATCGACCATGTCGTGATACCGGTTGTCGGCGCAAGATAGAAATGTCACCCGGCGCGCAAAGTAGAGATGACACTCCCGTTGGCGACGGGGCCGAGGAGCGCGCTGGACTGCACCTTGCAGTGAGGTTGAGCAGCGCATTTGATTGCCGCGCCGGATCGGGATTGCGCTACTATTGTCGGTGACCGGTGAAGCGGAAGCGGGCTCTGCTGGGGAGCAACCTGCCGAGGAATAGCCGGTTGGAGACTCACCGCGATGGACCGGGAGCCGATCGGAACTGGCCGGCTCCCGCCACGCGGCGGTCGCCGAACCCCGATCTTCTCACGCATCGGGGTAGATCTCCCGATCCCTCAAAAACCCACCTCGCCACGGCGCGATGGTGGCCGGCTTCGGCGGGCGGCAATTTCGGTGCGTAACGGCGTACAAGCGAGACAGCGGTGGGATCTGCCCGCCATTCGGTCCGCTGCCTCAGGTCGGAGCCGCGGCAGCACCGTGGCGTGGTGCCCGGCCCTTCGACGGCAGACCCGGCGCCTCGAGATTGTTCGGCGGCCGCTGCCGCGCCACGTGCCCGCGCTGCTGCCGCGCCGGGTAGGCGGCCTGCTGCGCCTTCACTTGCTCCAACACGGCCGACAGCTGCTTGTTGCCGACGATCGCGCCTTGCTGCACTGTCTGGATCTTGTCGAACACCTTGAAACCGAGCAGTGCTCCGTTGAACTGAACCGCGAACCGTCCGTCCGGGTAGTTCACGACCTCCACCTTCTGGCGCACCAAGCCACGGGCCAGCGACGTCGGGTCCAGCAGCAGCATCATCCGGTCGTAGTGCAGGGTCAGGTTGCGCGTCACCGTGCGCTCCTCCCGCCAGGCCAGGATCTCGTCCAGATCATCGGCTTGTGCCAGCGGCCGATGCAGGTCTTTGGCATTGGCCGGGTCACGGCCGAAGCGTGTGTTGTAGGCGGTGATGAACCCAGGCAGCCATGCGTTCGCCGCGGCAATCGACGAGATCCCCGCCAGCCGCAGCTCCTTGACCATGCGGTCCTGCAACGTGCCAAACGCGCGCTCGATGCGGCCCTTCGCCTGCGGGCTGTTGGCACAGATGATGTCGATGTTCAGCGCCAACAGCGCGCGACCGAACTGGGTCACCCCGTCGCCGCCGATAGCCTCCTTGCGGTTCACCCGGAAGATGCCGTGCTTGTCGCTGTAGAACGCCACCGGCTTGCCATGCGCCTCCAGATAGGCGCGGGTCGTCCGGAAGTAATCAAACGCCGATTCCGAGGTGACGAACCGCAGCTCCATCAACCGGCTCGTCGCATCATCCACGAAAGCTAGCAGCGTGCAGGGCGGGCCGCGATCCTCAAACCAGGCGTGCTCCGAGCCGTCGATCTGTACGAGTTCGCCCAGGCAATCGCGCCGCCGGCGCGGCTGATGCGGCGCGGGCAGACGATGCCGACGGTCCTGCCACAGCCCATCGGCGATCATCCAACCGCGCAAGGTCTCGCGCGACACCGAACAGCCGTGATGCTCTGCCAGCTTCTCCGCCGCCAAGCTCGGGCCAAAGTCGCAATACCGCTCCCGCACAATCGATAGCGCCAGGGTGCGAACCTCAGCCGGCAGCCGGTGGTTGCTGGGTCTGCCTCGGCGCTTGGAAAGCAGGCTGGTGGCACCGTCCTGCTTGAGGCCACGCAGCAGACGAAACACCTGACGCCGCTGTAAGCCGATCAGCACACAGGCGTCACTGACACGCAGTCGACCCGATTGAACACGCAATAGCACCTCAAGACGGCTGAACTCCTGCTTGCTCATCGACAACACCGCCACGGCGCACCTCCCGGGACCCCAGAACCCGGGGGTGTGTCACCTCTATCTTGCAGAGGGGTGTCATCTCTATATTGCGCCTACAGTCAAAAGTCGCGGAATCGGTGTTCTGGAAAATCGCCCATCAAAAATTTAACCTGCAGTGATAAAATAAACTTGTGATGATCTTATTAGGGGCCGCCGAAGCGGCCCCTGTAGCGCTTCCGTTCCTTCAATCTTCAGTTGTGCCTTTAGCCCGCATTCGAGCCTCGGGTGGCAGACGCCGTTGGCCTTCGCGAATTACGGATCACGGTCGCACAAAAATTAAGCCCTCGAAGCAGTGGTATTGGA
>DATHOA010000325.1:0-2085 GCA_035485475.1 Steroidobacteraceae bacterium
CCTGCACTTCTTTGGTAGACCAGGACCTGATCGGGAGCCACTTGCAGCGAAACGCTTCCGAAAACGCGGCCGATTGGCTTAAAACGTCTGCCTGCGCACCCTGCCGGCCGCAACAGGCGCTGCCGCCGCAACCTTGGAGGAGACTGCCATGCCATTCTTTCAAAAGGGCGACGTCCGCATTCGCTACGAGGAGGCCGGCTCCGGCTTCCCGCTGCTGGTCACTCCCGGTGGCGGCCTCAATTCGCGCGTCAGCAACTGGCCGACCGCGGTGATCAACGCGATGGAAGAGTTCAAGAACGACTTCCGCTGCATCACGATGGACCAGCGCAATGCCAATGGCGGCGAATCCAGCGGTCCCGTGCAGGTCGATAACCCGTGGGATGCGTTTGCCGACGACCAGCTCGGGCTGATGGACCACCTCGGGATCCGCGAATTCTTCTATATGGGCTACTGCATCGGCGGCTGCTTTGCCGGGAAGCTGCTGCAGCGGGCCCCCAACCGGGTCGTCGCCGCCGTGTTCTGCCAGAGCGTCGGCCATCGGCCGGAAAACCCGACCGTCATGTACCGCCATAGCAAGGAGAACTGGGTGCCCGACTTCATGAAGGGGCGGCCCGACGTATCGGTGGAGACGATCGAGAAATACCTGCACAACCTGTACGCAGTGCAACCCGATTTCCTGTACAGCGTGTCGCGTGACTTCATCAGGAACTGCCGCACGCCAATGCTGGTGCTGCCGGATGACGTACCAGGGCATCCCTTGCAGACCTCGATTGATGTCGCCTCGCTGGCGCCGAACGCCGAGATCACGGTTTACCCGTGGAAGGAGCCGGAGGAGCTGAGACAACGCACGATCGACCGGGTGCGCCGTTTCTTACAAGCACACATCCCGATGCGCGCTGCAGCGCAGTAGTCGGCGGTTTCCGTCAACCCGTCGTCCCCGCAAAAGCGGGGCCCGGGGGAAGCGCACAGTCGGTTTCCCCTGGATCTCCGCTCGCGCAGGGATGACGACGTGAATTGCGAAAGGGAGAGCAACAATGCCGTTCTATGAGAGAGGCCAAGTTCGCATCCATTACGAAGAGGTCGGCTCGGGCTTCCCGCTGGTGGTGATCCCCGGCGGCGGGCTCAACTCGAGGGTCGCGGGGCTCGCGACGCACCCGTTCAACCCATTCGACGAGTTCAAGGGCGAGTTTCGCGTTATCGCGGCCGATCTGCGCAACGCCAAGGGCGGCCAGTCCTCCGGTCCGTTTGAGGTCGATCGGCCGTGGGACGCTTATACCGACGACCATATCGGCCTGATGGATCACCTGGGCATCCGCGAGTTCATGGTGCTTGGCTTCTGCATTGGCGGCCCGTTCATCTGGAACCTGCTGAAGCGGGCCGGCGACCGCGTCGTCGCCGCCGTGCCGGCGCAGCCCAGCGGCTACCGCCCGGAGATGCCTGGCCTCTCCTACAACAACAACATGAAGGGCTGGGGCCCGGAGCTGTGCGCCCGCCGGCCCGACATCACGATGGCGATGGTCGATACTTTCCTGACCAACATGTACGGTGGTGCTCGCGCCGATTTCGTGTACACCGTGACGCGCGATTTCGTGCGCAACTGCCAGACTCCAATCCTGGTGTTGCCCGACGACGTTCCGGGGCACCCCTATGCCGTAGCGATGGAGACCGTGCATCTCGCGCCCAATGCGCAGGTCAGCCTTTATCCGTGGAAGGACACTCCAGACAAGATTCCGCTGGCGGTGCGCCATATCCGCACCTTCCTCCGCGCCCATCGACCTGTTGCAGCAGCGCGATCTATGGCAGCCGCCGCCCAGTAGCGTCGCGCCGATTCCGGACCTTCCCGCTCTGACCCCGGAACGGGGAAGTTCGACCGTCTCCGGAAATTCGGCGCGGCGGTATAAAATCCAAACGCCTGTAACGCCCGGACTTTTCAGAGTGCCAGTTCGGAAACGTGCGCGACAAGCTGTTACAGCCTTTGGTGACGACGAAGCTGGCGGGCCTGAGCATCGGACTTTCGACTTGGCGCTCGATCAAAAGCGGGATTATCGAACCTTGTCGTCGAACACCGGGAAGCGGCGCTGGTGC